>NZ_JAWRYN010000006.1:0-182407 GCF_046534585.1 Peribacillus sp. SIMBA_075
TCGCGAGATCAGGAAAAACCACGTTAAAAAATATAGGTGACGAACTAGGTAAAAAAGAAATACCTAAACGAATAAGTGTGGAACAAGTATCCCTCGCAGGGGGACCAACAACTCTAAGAGTTGGAAATATGAAAATCGAAACATAATTCCTAGGAGAAGCCCATACTTCCAAAGTATAATTTATTATTTGGAGATATGATTTTCGCGCTGGAAAAAAAGAATTCCGGGATCATTGATGAAGCTAACATGGAAGCGTGGCCAAATACGATGAAGAATTTAATGAATGTATATAAGGATGCGAAAATCGTTATTCCAGGTCATAAAACTTGGGGAGATTTCAGTTTGCTCCCACATACATGGGAGATTGTACAGAACCATGTAAAATGAATCCCCTTCTAAACTTTTAGCAACTTGTCCACACCTTCGATAAGTCCATGCATATACAATAGTAAGGAGGGTGTTGGGATGGAAATATATTGTTGTTATGTAGAAAAATGTTTTGAGAATAATGACCCCAGTAAAGTATGGGTGCCCGGAAAGCGTTGTAAATGTAAAAAATGCAAGAAAAAGCACCATTAAACTGTAAGGCAGTTGTTCTACAGGGGCAGTCCTAGTGGCTGCCCTTTTTTAATTGAGTACGCAGTTCATGGTAAAGTTGTCAGTGGAGACACACGGTAGTTAAAAAACTGATGAGAGTCATAAGCAGATGAAAAAACACCCAACCGTAAGGGCCGAGTGTTTTAGAGCTAATCTTTCTCTAGGATTTTCCTGCTTTGCTGAATGATTTCATTATTTTTATTTATGGCCTCAACATTGTTAAACTTAACATGGTCATTGATTAATTCATTGTCTTCCATATATTCTAGTAACAATTCGACTGATTTATCCAGCAATCTTTCCAGTGGGATATCCCTTTCTTCTGCTAAACGAGTGAGCCGCATGTTTAAATTAGAAGCGAGTGAAGAAACGAACGGATCTCTACCTTCGTTCATTTGTTTGCATTCCCCTTTCAGCTTTAATAGCTCCATTTAATGATGGAGAGGATTGGAAGGCAAAAATATGGACATTAATAAAATAATTGAAAGCTGGTTATATCGATTGGCGAAGTATGTTGATAGCTGGGTGATTTTTGTGTCCGATTCCTTCTTATCCTGTCTTTAATGTATAATAATACTATATTTTACTTAAAGGAGGAATTATTTATGAGCCAAGCCGGCAGTTTAATCGGGCTATTTGCAATCATACCGATTTTATTTTATCTGGGACTTCTTTTTTTAAGCATTTACTTTGTAATTAAGGTGATAAAATTCATCAATGCCAAGACAAAAGCAGATCAGGAAAGAAATGAAAAGCTTGATGAATTGATAAGAGTTATAGGTAACGGTAAAGAAGATCAAAATAGGCCTTTATAATAGGCAAAAAGCGCAATCCATTGGGATGCGCTTCTTTTATTTCACTGGATTTTTTGGAACGTCAAGGTGGTGTACAAGCATTTCCTAATAAGCACCATAACATATTAGGAGGTGATTTAATTGACTGTTAAATTAGAAACTTTATTGGATCGTTCGGAAAAGAATATGGGCAGCGGAATTCATCCAGTCGTTAAAGAGTCAGCATTGGAAATGGTCAAACAGGCATACCAAGAAGGCATTTATGTGCAAATCAGCGCAGGTTATCGGTCTATGGAAGAGCAAGCAAAGCTATATGGTCAAGGTCGCCTAGGTTATATCTATGATGGAAAAAACTATAGTGATTTATCGAAACCGAGAGTGACGAATGCGACGCCAGGTCAATCTTACCATAACTATGGACTAGCCATTGATTATTTCATAGTCAGCGATGATGGAAAGAATGCCATTTGGACAATTGATGCCAAATGGAAACGGGTAGCGGACATTGGTAAATCCTTGGGCTTTACTTGGGGCGGGGATTGGTCAAGCTTTAAAGATTATCCGCACTTGGATATGACGGGTGGACTAACTTATTCTCAGTTAAAAGCGGGAACAAGGCCTAAACTGATATCAAAAGTGAATGGAACCACTCCACCAGCAACACAAGTCGAATCGGATGTCATTGTAAAAAATACGCCTACAAAGGATACTGGCACTCAGACTATCAAGTCCATTCAAAGGACATTAAATAGCCGGTATAATGCAAAAATAGATGTGGATGGTTATTATGGACCTAATACTAAAAAAGCGCTGATAAAGGGTTTTCAAACCGAATTGAATAAACAATATGGTGCAAAGATTAATGTGGATGGAATATGGGGACCCCAAACAAAAGCGGCTACACCTAATGTTAGGAAAGGGGCGAAAGGGAATATCACCTATATCCTTCAAGCTGCACTTTATTTAGAAGGACATAATCCACATGGTATAGATGGTATCTTTGGAAACGGAACGGAGATAGCGGTGAAGGCATTTCAAAGGGCCAAGGGAATATCAGCTGACGGTATTGCCGGTGAAAATACCTTTGCGAAATTATTTGGATGATTAGCTTAGTAAAAAGCCTTAAAATATGAGGGCTTTTTTTGTTTGAATGAAAAATGATTTTTATAGAAGAAGTTTTTTTAAAAAGTAAATATATCCCAATCGTTTAAGAATCGAAGTATAAGAAAATTAGTCCTTTTACAAATTTGAATTGTAATATTTATCGAGTATATATGCTCATTTTCATTCACTTAAAATTGATTGAAATATAATAGTCCTGTTAATTTTCCATCATATTTAGACAATAAAGTTAAAGGAGGAAATAACTTTATTGGAGGAAAAAAATGATGAAAATGTGGAAAAAGCCTTTTTTACCTATCGCCTCTATTAGTCTAACTGCTGTGATGATTGTAAATGCCATTCCAGAAACTCCAGTTCAATCACAAGTGCATATGAAAAATCATGTGCTTCCGCTTGGAACGCCTAATTTGCAAGAGAAAAGAACTTCTATGAATCCAGCACCAGGAGTGATGTATACCAAAATCATTCGTGGTGAAACATCTTCTAAAGACTTTTACACAGTGGATGTGACATTTGTAGAAACACAGAAACAGGCAAAGAAATTGTTGGGAAATTTAAAGAGAGATGGTTTCAGAAATGCTCGTATCATTCGGGAACCGGATCGGGCCATGGATGATCTGGAAAAAGGACCACTTGGATACATTGTTCGCATCGGCCAATATCAGCTGGAAGCGGATGCAACGGAAATGAGAAAACAATTATCGGCTAAGGGATATACAGGTCTAAGGAATGTGTATACGGGTGAGGACGGAGAGAAAACAACAGGACCATGGGTAGTAAACGTCCTAGAAGTGGATCAGGAACGATTTCAAGGGCATGTGGTGCCAGAATTAGCAAATGATGCAGTGACAGGGAAAGAAACATTGACCCATATGGCTGACAGAAATGTTGCCATTGCAGGAGTTAATGCCGGATACTTTGTTGTAGGAGAGAATGATGGTACACCAGGCGATCTTGCCGGTATATTCGCAAGCAATGGTCAACTTGTCAGTGAAGCGATTAATGGCCGTTCAGCTCTGATTTTATCTTCTGATGATGATAAGGCAAAAATTGCATCTGTTTCCACGTCAATTCAGGCTACTTCATCTGATGGAGCGGTTAGGGAAGTGGATGGATTAAATCGGAAGCCAGGATTAATCCGCAATTGTGGCGGTGTTGGAGGAGATATGACAACAGAACGGCCGAAACATGATTTTACTTGTAAGGATGAAAGTGAATTTATCCAATATACTTCCATATTTGGAGAAAAGACAGAATCGGGCGACGGTGTGGAAGTGGTAGTAAATCATGCCGGAGAAGTGGTGGAAATTCATAACCAGCGTAGGGGAGACATTCCAAGCAGTGGTTCTATTCTTACAGGAACGGGGGAAGCAGCAGAGTGGCTTCATGACCATGCTCAACAAGGGATGAAGATTCAGGTGAAGAGTGAAATCATCGGGGATGGAAAGCTATTAAAATTAGACCAAACCACAAGCATGATTAACGGAGGTCCTCGATTGTTGGAAAATGGAGAAATTTCCATTAATTCCGTAGAGGAAGGCTTTCACTGGGAAGAAGATCCTGGGTTTTATTATCGTTTTGGGGAACGTCGTAACCCTAGAACACTTGCTGGAATCAAGGAAAATGGCAATCTATTATTTGTCACGATCGATGGACGCGCACCCGGATGGAGTGTAGGGGCTAATTTTGAAGAAAGTGCAAAAGTCATGAAGTCATTAGGTGCCGTCGATGCTATCAATCTTGATGGCGGCGGATCGACTACCATGACAGTTGGGGATGATCGAGTCACAAGACCATCTGATGCAGCAGGTGAACGCCCGATTGCCGACGGAATATTGTTAGTAGAATAATAGATGGACGTAAAGGAGATAAATCAATTTAAAGTGTTCAAAAATCGTTGTCAGTTTCACTTTTATTGGTCTAATTAGTAGGAAACACGTTAGTAGTATTAATATTTCTTAGGCAGAAGATGAAATTATTAGATACCATGGAAGAAGAAAATGAGACTCCTAATAGTGAAAACGATACGATCAAGATGCTGGTGTGATTTTTAGTGTTTCAAAAGTGAATTAAGGGATACAGCTTACGGATAATCCCATAGAAATCGACTATGACGTACAGGATGTGTATTTTAACTTAATGTTTAGTCATAAACGAAAAGACAGTTAGCAAAGATAAGCTCACTGTCTTTTTGTTTTATATTTTAAGTGTATTTAAATTTAAGGAAACCCTTATTAACATGTTTTAGAGCATAAATTTGATCACACAACGATCACGAACGTTTAAATGGCACAGTTCTTATGATTACAATAATGATCACAAGTCCCAAAAAATCCTAATTAACTAACCTATCCGCTCCACAATCTCCATAAATTTATCCGGCCTATGAAATTCAATCGGCGAAACACCTTTATCGACGGAATCGTATCGGCTTCAATCATTAATAATACTTCTCGTTAATCTTGCCTAAATGGATACTATCGCCGAAATCGACTAGAAGTCCTTTGACAGATGTACTGCCAAGTTTCATTCGCAGCTCGGCTTCATATGTATTGTTCGACAATCTGGGCAGTGGCTTCGACGACTTGGATTTCAAAGTGTTCCTGGATTTTCCTTCTGTCGCTCGTTTCCTTTTGAATAAGTTGCTAGAGTTTTTCTTGAATAATCAGATAATAAATCGCCTTTTTTTGTGTGTATCATGACAAAAGAATGAACCAAGCTGTCTGAATTTGCATTAAATATATTAACAATGAAAAGAGGTGAATTATATGTCTGGTTCTGGTTCTAGATCTGTTGATGTAGTTACGATCCTTTGGGAAAGAGCTACGTTAATACCTTTAGCTCAGCGTACAATTGTACAAGCTACAGTGATTGGAAGTGCTGCACCTTGTGCTAACACTTTGGCTCCTGGTGATCCCTACAGAGCTGCTTTACGTTGTTTACTTGGAAATAGATTTGTACGAGTATTGAACCTTGACTTCGGGCGAACCGGAGTTGCCGTGTTCATCCGTTTCTAGGATATTAATTGGGGGACAAAGTATTTTTCATTTAAAATACTTTGTCTTTTTTGTAAATACACAAAAACCACCAGTCATTAAGATTGGTGGTTTTATCAATTTTACTAATACAGAATGAGAAGGAAGCGGAACATTATCTTAGTGAATTTCTAGCTGGTGTTGATCCGAATAAATTACCTTTTGTCATTTTATTCAAGACTTGTCGATTCAAATGAAATTGAATGTAGCGTAATACATATCAAAACTTATATTAGCTTTAATAAGGTTTGTTGACTTTTTTAATAGAATCTATTATATCAGTAGCCAGGATAGGACGTACGGGTGCACGGGACTTGATCTCGTGAACTAAACTGTCCACCCACTACTTGTAGAAACATGTTTGAGGCTAGTTGGACGTAGATCTCGTATAATGAGCGAAGCTATGACACTGCATGGAGAACTGGGGGTACTGGTTAGTAAGTAAAGGAGGGAAAAAAACAATGAATCCAGTTGTTGGTCTGGATGTGGCAAAAAGGAGAGAGTCAAGTTCAGGCATTTTTAGATCAATCTAAACCGTGGGAAGAACTTTTCAATGAAGGACATCAAAGAGGAATTAGATCATTTTTTGACTTTTTAAAAGAAAGTGACAGGGTAGATGCCTATGGTCATTTTAGAATCTACAGGGCATTACCATGCTATTCTATTCTATATATCTTACTAAATCCGATTATTTCATATCAGGCAAAGAAGTCCAGTTTACGGAAGGTAAAAACTGACGCTATCGATGCGTACCAGTTGTGTGTGCTGTATTACAAAGGTGAACCTCATAAAATTAGAGGAATTCAGCTATTAGACCTTCGGAATTTGTCCAGACAACAGGAAATCATAACGAATATGTATGTGGAAGCTAAACTTCAGTTTCACATAATGGCTATTATTGGATATGGACGTGTTTCAACTAAAGATCAGGACTTGGCTTTACAGGAGGGGAAGTTAAAAGAGTATGGTTGCGAGAAGATATTCATGGAAAAACAAAGTGGTGCTAAATCTGACAGGAAAGAACTTGCTAAGGCGTTGGGCTATTTAAGGGAAGGTGACAAGCTGGTTGTTTACAAGTTGGATAGATTAGCACGTTCCACTTTTGACCTGCAAAAGATTGCTAAGGAACTAGAAGAAGGGGGAATAGCTTTAGTCTTCATCAAAGAACAGATTGATTTTAGTACACCATCAGGAAAGCTAATGTTTACTATGCTGGGGGCTATTGCTGAGTTTGAACGTGATCTAATTAAAGATAGAACGGCAGAAGGAAGGGAACGTGCTAAGGCACAGGGGGGGAAACATATAGGTAGGAAAGGGAAGGACGAGAAGGACGTTAAGAAGGCTTTATAGCTGTATGATGAAAGAGAATCTAACGGTTTAAGCGTTAATGATATAGCCAAAATGACAGGTGTCCCACGTTCCACTATTTATGCTTAAGTGAAAGAAATGACTAGCAATAGCTAATCGTCTTTTTTCTTGTGGCATTGTTGTAGTTTTAAAATAAAGTCGTACCTTATAAAAAAAGATGTACCGATTTAAATAAAGTTAAATCGTTTATAAAAATGATAAACCGAAATCCATACTTTATTTTGGTTTTCTTTTTCTTATTCCGCATTTACATTTTTAAATTTATAATTTTTTTAATGCACACTTGACACCTTCGCTACATAGTATTACAGTATACCAGTACTCATTATTACTGAATACCTGTATAACTTATTAGCTTAGGAGGTGTATGCTATGGAAAATTTAACAGAAATGCTCAAAGGTGTGTTGGAAGGTTGTGTGCTGGAAATTATCAGCCGGGGAGATACTTACGGCTACGAGATTACCCGTCGTCTCAATGAAATGGGCTTTACAGAGGTTGTTGAGGGTACGGTCTACACCATTTTGGTGCGACTGGAAAAGAAAGAATTAGTGAATTTCGAGAAAAAGCGTTCTGAAATGGGTCCTCCTCGCAAATTTTATTCATTAAATAATGCAGGACACGAGGAACTCGAACAATTTTGGGGAAAATGGAATTTTGTTTCATCAAAAATTAATACCCTAAAGGGGGAGAAATAATATGAAGAAATTTATCGAGCTAATCATTGGCGATTTAGAAAGCAAGAAGGAATACAAAGCATTTATGAAAAAAGTAAATTCCCTACCGAAAGATTACGCATTTGTGTTCAAAAAGATTCAAAAGTACATGTGGAATTTCGGATATGGATTTGGTGAAGAAATCATCAATTTGTATGAACTGTTTGAAGCTAGTGCAGCAGAAGGCAAGCATGTGCTAGATGTTACCGGTGAAGACGTGGCGGCATTTGCCGATGAATTGATGGCTCTCTCAAAACTAGATGGAGAATCGGCGAGTATATTAGGAGGGCAAGTAGATTTGAAAAAAGAAATTGAGAGTAGAGTTGAAGAGCAAGTAAAAATTTGGACGAATAAAAAATAAGGTAGGAGGTTAAATATCATGGTAAATTTCATCAAAAAGATACTTGACGACAAAAAAGAATACAAAGAAATGATGGCGCGTGTGGAAGCTTTGCCAGGCAACTACCCAGAAGCCTATAAAAAAATCTGCAACTATATGTGGGGTTTCGCCTCTGGAAGCGGCATGGATATGCTGAGAATCCAGTATGATCTCATTGATTTGTTTGAAGATGGTGCGGCAGATGGCAAAGACGTATTGGAAGTGACAGGTGAAGACGTGACTGCATTCGCCAATGGACTTATCGACCAAGCGAAAAGATGGGATGATAAGTTACGCAATAATTTGAACAAAAGCATTCTGAATCGTGTGGGTAAGAAAAAATAAGCGTTGAACAACCCAACTGAATAGCTTTTTTGAAAACAAGATAATGTGGCAACGGAATACGCTCCTTTTGTTAAGACAGAGGGGCTTTTTTCTGATAACCTTCCTGATACCTTCGAATGTGCCGGCTAGATAAAGATTTAAAAAGGGAACCCTCCACAACTTTTTCCAAGTCTACATGGATTTCCACTGAATAAGAGAGCTCACGTTAAAAGACTTAAGAATGAAAAAAAGAAATAGATAAAGTCTTGTCGTGGTCATCTAGTTTACCCTCTGCATGCAGAGTACCGATAAAAAGGGAAGCAAACAAAACATAGCCCCCAAATACACCATCCATGTAGTATTTGGGGACTACTTGACGTTTATCTTTATAGCGAATTTACTTAAAATAAGGAACCTTTTTCAAAGCCACACAAACTGGAACGGCAACGATAATTCCTAATATATTTTGAACGAGATCTCCAGGTATCGAAGCTAAAGGTGCAATCCAATTACCGTATAGAATCCCTTCACCAATATAATAAACAGCTATCATAAATGGAATGGAAACGATTGTTGCTATTACATTGAAAGCAATGCTAGTACCGTTGCGACCCTTTGACCAAGCGATTTTACCAACTATATATCCTTGCAAACCACGCGCCACAATGGTGATAGGTGCCCACAATGTCCACCCTCCAACTATATCAAATAACCCCATTCCTATCGCACCAGCAAGAGCTGCTTTTTTAGGACCAAATAAAATAGATGCAATAAAAAGCATAGCTGTTCCTAGATGAACTAACCCTCCATTTGCGGCAATTGGCAGTTTAATATTCAAAAAGAAAGTAGATAGGAACACAAGTGCAATCAACATTGCGGTAATAATTAAATCCATAGTTTTTTGACTTGACCTTGAATAACTTTGTGTATTTTGCATATCTGTAAACCTTCCTAACTAGAATTTTCCTATGATTTTAGCAAAAGACTGGTGTCTATAAAAGTGTCAATTTATTAAAAAACTATGAGGTCAGTTGATAAAAAATACAGATATTATACGTATTGAAAAGAGAGATGGGATGACTGTTTTTAGCTGATTTATGATAAGATAAATAAAGTTTAAAGTGGATAGGCCATATGGAGGTTATTATGAAAAAAGTTGCTGTACTACAGGATTTATCATCTTTTGGAAAATGTTCATTAACAGCTGCAATTCCGGTTCTTTCGGTCATGGGCGTGCAGGCATGCCCTTTACCAACGGCCATATTGACTGCGCAAACCGGATATCCAAGTTTTTTTTGTGAAGATTTTACATCCAAAATGAAATACTTCATAGAAGAATGGAGCAAGCTTAATGTAACCTTTGATGGAATCTATACCGGCTTCGTTACTGGTGAAGAACAAATTAATAATATTTTCCATTTTTTAGATAAATTTTATACAAAAGAAACCATTTTACTTGTTGATCCAGTAATGGGGGATATAGGAGAAGTCTATAAACTTTTTACCGATGAATTACTGGTACTTATGAGAGAACTGGTGAAGCGTGCAGATGTCATTACACCAAATGTTACAGAGTGCTGTTTATTAACCGGATTGTCTTATGAAAAGCTGCATAGCTATTCTAACGAAGAGGACTATATTAAAGCGATAGAAGAAGCAGGGAATATGTTGCAGCAAGAAACGGGAGCTCAGGTTATCATCACTGGAATGAATCCACCGTCAGCAGATTCAGAGAAGCAGTTTATCGGAAATATGTATTTGGACGGAAGTAGAACCTTTTATAGTGCGACGCAGTATAACGGTGAAAGCTATTCAGGTACTGGTGATTTATTTGCATCTGTGATTATGGGAAGCATGATGCGTGGAGAGAACCTAGAAAAATCCGTACAGCTCGCAGTGGCATTCCTGACAGAGGCTATCAATGATTCCTCCTTGGAGCAAATTTCTAAAGTAGAAGGAGTTAACTTCGAAAAATATTTACGAATGTTATTATGAATGCTTTAAAAAATGGAAAAAATAGAGTAACAAAAGCTCGGCTTTTTGACTAACCGAGCTTTTTGTATAAATCAAATAGTACTTATATTTTGCCGAATATTGTAAAAAATCACTTAAATAATAAGGAAACTTTCTATTTACCTCACAACAGCCAGTATTTATGTTCGTTAAAGTTTGAAAATATTTAACTTCCATAGACCTTTACAAAGATTAAGAAAAATTACTTGAAGAAAAAACAATATTATCTACAATCGAGGAATTAGAAGCTCTATTTCCTGATAAGGATAGATCAGAAATTATAAAGAAAATGCGTCAATTAGGTTGCTTAGAATTAAAAAACGCAAAAATTCCATGGAGTGTAAAAACAAATAAAGAAGATAGACCGCCTTGTAAAATTACTTATGCTAATGAGCCTAATATGGAATTAATGGCTAAAGCATTCACTCACCTATATTATGAACTATTAAAAGGGTAAACTTAACGATAAACCTTGGCTTGAAGAGGAATGAAAAAAGCTAAGGAATATACCTCAGCTCAGTTAAGGGGAATTAATAAAGAAAGAAAAGCTAGTGATAATAATATTTTTTACAATAAATTTCCTGTTTATACAAAAGACCACCAGTAATTGCTATTGGTGGTTTTCTTCAGTTTGAACTAATTCAATTTCAAATAAATCTTCTATAGATATACCTAATGCTCTGGATATTAAAACTGTATGAGTATCCTTATGACTTTCTAATTTATCAAACCTTGAAATGTTTCCTTGAGGGATTCCTGTAAGTTCACTCAATTTAACTTGTGTCATTCCTCTTTCCTTCAATACTTTACCTAATCTTGGAGTGACCTTTACTGTAGTTTTCATTCTCATACAACCCCTTTTATTTACTTATATAATTATACTATATCCTATATCGTCTAGAATATAAAAAGATAATTTGAAAAAATTGTAATTTATTGTTGATATAATATATACTATATAGTATAGTTGACTTATCAGCAAGACGGACAACGAAAAAATCCAAACAAAAAACAGCCGAAAGGCAAAAGGGGATAAATAATATGACAACTCAAACAATTGAGGTTAAAAAGGTATTCGTAACTGACAACCAAGAGCAATGGATTGTATTTGAAGAAGAAATGCAAGCATATTCCAATACAAACTTGCTACTATTGACGACCTTCACGATTATGTAGCTGGAACTGGCGAAGTGTTTACATACAACGTAGAAACATCAGAGGGTGTGGTTCAATGGCATGAAGAACACTTTTCTTATGATTCTCCAGTTGACTACATCTGTGAATACAGGGTGATCAACTAATGAATAACAGATATCTTCCTTCCATTACTCTCGCCAATGATGTCCTCCAAGAAATTATCACAGCCACTGAGTTAGAGATTACCGAGTTAAAGAAGCAACTTGATAAATACGATAGGAAAGGTAATAAAGAAGCTGCAAAAGTCACGGTGGAAGTGTTATTCGCTACATTGAGGAAGCTAACATCTTATGAGAAAATGCAAAAGAATCTTCCTAAACGTGGCAGGCAAGGGGAAATTTATAACTTTGGAATACCAGAACGTGAAGTTGTATGAAAACAAGTTCTATAAGAAAAGAGCCTAAGTAGCAGTATTTACTTAGGCTCATGATAAGCATGCATTTCTAAAAAATATATTTAACTTCTTAATTGAAAATAGGACTTAGAAAAAATAAACAAACTGGAGAAACTACTTAACAAAAGTTAGTAGTTAGATTTAAGAGTATTAATAGTATTTTAAGGTCTAAAATTGATCACATACTGCTCACATTTTTGCTCACAAAACTCGGACTATTTATCAACTTTTATTTATGATTTTTTCGATTAGTATTTGCAAATCATCCGGCCTATGAAACTCAATCGGCGAAACGCCTTTATCGAATTCTATTGTATTGGATTCTATCATCAATACATATTTCCCGTTAATCTTTCCTAAATGGATGCTGTCGCCAAAATCGGCTAGAAGTCCTTTGATAGATGTACTGCCAAGCTTCATGCGCAGTTCGGCTTCAGGTGTATGTTCGACAATCTGGGCTGTGGCTTCGACGACTTGGTGGGTCTCAAGGCGTTCCTGAATTTCCCGCTTATCGCTAGTTTCCCAGATTTCCAGGTCCTGTTCGAATTTGTGCAATTCGTCACTGTTTTCTTCGAATTGAGCGGATACATGTTCATGGACCATATGGATGACCTGGTTTTTCATGATTTCCGGCATCGATTCGCCATATTCAACGAATTTCAGGAAATCCTCGAAGTAACGGGCATGTGAGGCCTGATGGATTTTCAGCTCGGCTTCTTCGACCATACCTTCTTCGGGCATGTAGGGAAGAGTAGGCTACATACCTTGATATTATTGAGTTTTGGTTATGGATGGTCACGAAATTGGTCACAGATTGAGCACTTTATCAATTTCAACTGCAACACTCTTCTGCATGTTAGAAGTCACATGACTGTATATGTCCAAAGTCGTTCCGATCTCAGCATGTCCGAGACGTTCGCTAATTAGCTTAACATTCACATTTTGCTGAATAAGTAATGTTGCATGAGAGTGTCTTGTAGCTGAATGGAATTTTGTTTTAGGTAAACCAACTTTTTCGGTCAAATTATAAAACTCTTTTCTAAAATTACGTGGGATAATCGGTTTTCCATTTTGAGTACAAATTACTAAATCATTATCGTGATATTTCTCACCTAGTAATTGCTTTTCTTCACGAATTAATTTTCGCTGTGCTGTCAATACTGGAATTAGGTTCTGCGGAATGCTGATAGAACGAATGCTGGATTTATTCTTTGCACCTGTTTTTATTTCAGCTTTTTGAGTCAACGTTTGACGGATATAGATAACGCCATTATCAAGATCAAGATCTTTAAATCTCAAGCCAAGAATCTCACCTTCCCTGCATCCGCAAAAAAAGCCAATAAGAAATCCAGGAAAACACCTTGTTAATCGTTTAGTCTGCTTTGATGCTGCTATAAAATGATTAATTTGTTCACCCGTCCAAACATTAATCTCTTTCCGCTTTATCTTAGGGAGTGTAATTCCAATAGTAGGATTATCCCTTACTAATTTTATTGTAGTTGCCTTCTTCATTGCTGAACTTAAAATACGAAAGATTAGATGGATAGTGTACTCAGAATAATTACCTTCCTGAACCAATTCATTTATAAAGTTTTGTACTAACAAAGGACTTAATTTTTGGACTTTTAAGTGACCAAGTCGAGGTTTTATGACCGTTCTAAAGTAAATACGATGAGTCTCATAAGTACTTGATTGTAATTGGATTTTGCGCTCAATAAACCACTCATCCATAAAACGTTCTAAACTTAAGTTATTCAAGTCGGTAAACTCATCCTGTATAACTTCTGATTTTAATAATGTCATTGCATCTAATGCTTCTTGTTTAGTAAGAAAGCCTCTTCTTTTAATTTGTCTACGTTTTCCAGACAAGGGGTCATTACCCGCGTCAAATACCAAATCCCACTTCTTTGTATTTAAATTCTTTTTTACGCTTCCTTTCATAGCTTAAGAGCCTCCTATGACTCTCAAACCCGTTATCTACTCTTGTCTAATATTTTAACACGGTACTAATTTATGGTCATTCATCATGTTACTTAATTCTTAATTAAATTTTGAATTAATAAGTAAATTATAAGGGTATAAAGACTCATTACAAATTAACCTCAAATCGGTAATATTGTTAACTGTAACTAAAACAACAGGAGGAAAGACATGAGCGATTCAGTAGGTTTTTGGAAAAGACTTTTAGCACTAATACTTGATGGCATTATTATTACTTTACCCTTATCTTTAATTTTCGGTTGGATAACTGGGGATTGGGAAGAAGATAATATTTCAACATTTATCGATTTACTTTACACGCTGATAGTACCGATATTATGGTATGGCTATACAGTGGGTAAAAGGATTATGGGAATACGCATTGTAAGGATCGACGGCAAAAAGTTAGGTATTGGTACAATGCTATTAAGAAATTTAATTGCAGGTTTAGTTTATGTTGTTACATTAGGGATAGGATTCATTGTTAGTATGTTCATGGTCGGTTTAAGAAACGATCATAGAGCCATACATGATTTTATAGCTGGTACATACGTGACATCAAATAAACCATGATTAATTGATAAGCAGTTTAATAGCTGCTTTTTTTATTGCAAAAAAGTGAAAATTCAACCGAATATTATTATTCTTTTAAAAGCCTATTCACTGGCTTTTTTATTTTAGAAAAATCCATAAAAAACTTGTCACTGAAAAGTGGCACGTAATTCAAGTTTCTAGAACTCTATAGCAGCAGGTGTTTGTGCCCTTATTATAGAAAGGTGGATTCTAAATGAACATTATTCAAATGCGTATATGCAAAGCTGAAAAGCAATATAAGGAATATCATAAAGGCTGAATTAAATATGTGAGTTTAAAAGAGATATTAATAAAATTAAATAAAACATATTGATTTATTATCTACCCCGTTATATACTAAATTTACCAAAGGGGTTTATTATCTACCCTGTTAAGAAAGGAGGATATAAATTGCACACCATAGATTATTTCTGTAGATTAGCAAAGATCACAAATAAGGATTTAGCAAACTTAATGGGTTGTATCCCGCAGCAATTGAATTCATGGAAGACTGGGAGAAAGCCAATACCAAATCACCATAAAGAAAAACTGTGTGAAATTTTCAATGTGCCCTTTGAAAATAATGACATATTTGATAACAGAGAAATTTCCGAGTTAGACAGGGTTAAGATTGGAATCATTATTGAAAATAATAAACTGATTTTTAATGAGGATTTGAGTGAGTCACTTCGAAATGATATAGAAAGAAACAAAAAATTGCTGGAAGCTCAAGTCGAAATATTAGAACATGTACACGAATTAAAACAAGCATTGAAAAACAATACACTAATGAAAGTGTTATTTTCAGAGAAAGATTTTTATAGTCAACTAGACAAAGTGAAGGCTTTAGTTAATGAAATAAAGAATAACGAGTAATATTATATAAAATGAATTTAAGGGAGGTGGTTTTGATGTAATTTTCAAATTACGAAACTAAAATTCAAGGTGATGGAACTATGAACCAAGTATCAAACATCAGTACATACAAGCGAGAAAAGAATTACAGGACATATTACATACATGAAAAACGTTAAATTAACTAATTATTCAGTTAAACAATTATACAGGAGGATGCGTATGGAAGAAACTACCCAAAGGAAAACGCTATATGTGCATGTGCCTACTAACATTGTGAGGAATGAGGAAATCTTTTTGAACAATGAAGAGTTCGCAATGTATACGCGACTTTGTTTTTTGCACTTTAGAAACCCAGAGGATAATGGGAATATCCTGAAATTAGATCATCGTACTTTAATGAACTTTTTGAAAATCACCGACACAAGAACTTTTAAGAAGAGGATTAATCACTTACATAGTTTGGATTTAATTAAAAACAGAATCGATAAAGTCCCCACTAAAGGGAAAATAAATATCGTATTTAATGATTCAATCGCAGAAGGTAGAGCATTTACAAAATTATCAGCTTCAATTTTTACATACTTTAATAACGATCAGATTGATACCTATGCCTTTAGACAAATTTTCTATTATAAGAGTCGTATCAATAAAAACCTAGACGGAAACGGACATGATTATTGTTTTTCTGGTTTCGAATCAATTACTAAGAGGTTTCGTATATCGAAAACAAAAGTGGAAGAGGCGAATAGGCAATTGAAGAAAGCAAAGTTACTTAAAATAGTCAAACATAAACTGGAACCAACACATGAATACTTAGACGATGAGCTGCAATATGACCGCTATAATAATCATTATTTTGTGGCTGATATTCTCCACTAAAACAAGGGTTTTCTCTAAGTACTCTACATGCAGAGGTAGCGATTAAGAATGCAGAAGTAGAAATTTAGAATGCAGAGGTGCGGTACTCCTAGTGCAACATTGGCAGTACTGTAAGTAGTATACAATTTAATATTAATATACATACAAGATAAAACAATATACAGTATTTCAATTTCGAAAAAATATATTTCGAAATGTGGGATTAAATTTATTCATATCATAAGTTTCAAATTTAATTTTTACATAATCGGTTAGTTGGAAATGAAATTAAACAATTATACAAAAGGAGAATGATTAAATGGGAAAAGGTTTAGAAAATCAGGTGTTCATTTATTCTTTAGGGACATATTCATTTTTTAATGATGATGAGTATAAAATTTTTAGGCGAATCCAGAATCTGAAAGGATATAAGAAAAAGTTAGCCAAGATGAAATCCGATTTGGCTCAGGATGTAAGTTTGACTAAGAAACAAATTAAAGTGGAAAAAAAGAAAATAAACGCAGAAATTAAAAAAGTTAATAATGGATCTGATGCAGAAAAGGAAAAGGGTATCAATGAACTTAAGAAAGATTTGTACAAATTAATCGATAATCACACTGGTATTCGTACTCTAAGAAAGGAAGAGATGAAGGAGAACCAAGTCATCTCAGTGTTTGACTCCGTATTAAGCAGGACACTCGAAATGGAAATTGATGAATTATCAGAGGATATAATGGTCATCCAGTCTTATCATGAAAAAGTGTTAGAAGGATTGATTAAAGATGGTTTTGTGAATCCTGATGGTGAGCACTATATTTACATGAGCTCAAGTGCAGGCCAAATTAGACAGAAAAAAGGCGTTTGGATCAAGAAGGCATTATGGGATGAACATAAGGATTCATTAACTTGTGGATTAAGTATTGATGAAATAAACAACAGTGAGAAAAAAGGATGCAACGTTAACAAATATCTCAGTTATAAAGCATTAATATTTTCAGCGTCAGAGGAATGGAATTACCCTAATCAAAATGTAGATGGTTTTGATATAGATAAATGCATTGTAGTAGATGATCTCGAATTAGAAGTTTTTTCTGAAGTCGATTATATAGACAGGGATACTTATAAAATTAAGCGTCAAAAAATGAATGTTCCAATTACAGCTACAGATGGAGTTGGGATGATGTTACCAAGTGTATCAGAAAAAAACTTTATGTGTCGTTTGCCGTGGATTAAAGGATTGCTCGCAGTCTATGATTTTACTAAACATGGAAATACAAAGGTAACGGATATTGATAATAAAGTTTGGGATGTTGTAGATGACGGCATATCGATTATTTTCACTAGGTCACAATGGAAGATGAGCGCTTATTTTGATTCATGGGAGGATTATAAGAAGCGATTTAAAGAGTATAACTGTAAAGCAGCCAAGTTGAATGAAGAAGAGGCTGATTTCAATGATGGAAAAATCAATTATCAAATGTTAGAAAGTTTAACAGATGTTTCGGACGATGAGTTAAAGGAGATAGCTTCTTCATCTATCCAAGATATAAAGGTGCTTGGGGAAGATAAATTGACAATGTTAAAGGTCTTAGGTGCAACAGAAGCGAATGAACGCAAGAGAAGCTTTCAGAAGTCATTACTGAAGTATCCACAGATGCTCAATGACGCATATTCCAAAGAAGCGATAATGACTAAAAAGCGATCTTTGGTTAATGAAGCTAAAACAGGAAAATTGAATGTGGAAGGGTCATATACGTTTGTTATTCCTGATTTATATAGCTTCTGTGAGTTCCTATTCAATGGAGAAGCTAAGCCTTTACTTGTAGAAAATGAAGTCCATTGCAGTCTCCAACCTGAAGGAAAGGTCGGGATACTCAGGAGCCCACATTTGTCACGTGAGTGGGGACTCAAGGATAACGTTATGGTTAGTTCGGATAAATTAATAATCAATGAATATTTTAAAACGGATGCCATTTATGTCTCAAACAATAGTCCTCTTAGTAAATTGATCCAAAATGATTGGGATGGAGATAAAGTTTTAGTTTTGAGTGGAAAAAAAGACGAAACACTTTTACGTGTAGCTGAGCGCAATATAAAAAATGATAAAATTGTTCCATTGTATTACGAAATGGAAAAAGCAAAGGCACAAGAAATTAATAATCAGAACATCTACGATAGTTTAATCATTTCGTTTGAAGCCAATATAGGTGAAATCTCAAACAACATTTGTAAGGCATGGAATTCTGATAATCCTGATTTAAACATCATTAAAATCATGTGTATGGAAAATAACTTTGAAATTGATTTTTGTAAAACTTTATTTCGTCCCATTAGACCGCCTTATATTGATGAAAAAATTAAGGAATACATAAAACTCAAATTGCCACACTTTTTTCTTTATGACAAAAGGAAGAATAAAAAGAGTAGAAAAACTAAGTTGAAAGTTGAAGCTGCTAATGAGAGCACTGTAAATAGGTTGGAACGAATCATACCTAAGAATAATATTCATTTTAAAGAAGTGGAAGGAGGTACTTTCGACTACAGGTTTCTTATGAACCGCAAACAGATTAAAGTGACTGAAGAAATGGATATCATTAAAAGGTACAAGGAATTAGATAAGAATAAGAATAAAATGATTAAAGCTAATGATGGTGAGTTTAAGAAGAAAGGGAAAATGTACGTTTATAAATACATAAAGTTAGAACTTTTAAAAATCAATCCGAATCCTACTTACATAACAGATGTTTTAATTGAATATCTATATGGTGTCAAAAACAGTGCATATAAAGATACACTATGGCTGAGTTTTGGGGAAATTATTGAACGTAACTTGGATCGTAATTTAAAGGAGCCTGCTAAATGTGAACATTGCGGAAGTGAATTTAGAAAGCTTAGAAGAACTCAGGTTACATGTAGTGAGAAATGCCAAAAGGTGAGAGAGAGGGAGAATGCAAGATTGAGGAAGAAAAAACAAAGAGAGAAAAATAAAAAGATAGCTTGACCGTGACATAAATATCCAAATGAGCTAGAAGCCTTGGTACATAAGGGTTTCTAGCCTTCTTTGTATTTGTAGATAATGGTCTATTAGGGAGAGAAAAAGAAAGCTAATATACACAACTAAGGGCAAGAATTCTCTTCTCTTTTTTTTAAGAATCTAAAAAAAGTTAAACGATTCCGTAATTATTTAACCTTAAGTTCATAATACACTTTAGAATCATCAATTGCAAGTGATTTCTATAAAAAAAACTTTATGCCTTCCAATGGGTCTCATCCACCCGAATTAGTAGTGCTGAGTGGACTAGGGTTCAAATCTAGTCCTCTTTTTATTTTACTAATTCATGTGAGATCGATTGGAGTGTATAACGTGAATATGCACTACTAATTAAATAAAGGATGATGTAACGATGACAGAAATAGTAAAAGTAAAGGTAAGCGAGACAATCAAGGAGATTCCGGGTTTCAGTA
Source organism: Peribacillus sp. SIMBA_075 (assembly GCF_046534585.1). Classification (NCBI taxonomy): domain Bacteria; kingdom Bacillati; phylum Bacillota; class Bacilli; order Caryophanales; family Bacillaceae; genus Peribacillus; species Peribacillus sp. SIMBA_075. The sequence continues at coordinate 19,672 of NZ_JAWRYN010000006.1, forward strand.
GATATTTAGCTGATATTTCGAATGGTCTTATTTACAGTAAGAAAAAGGACAGGTGGTTAAATCCCCAACCGAACGATGTAGGATATGTTTATACAACGCTAACAAATGATTTTGGAGAATCTATAGTTGTATCAGTACATAGTGTAATTATGTCTGCAGCAATTGAGTCTGAACCGAGTTTTTGGTTGAGTAAGAATCTTGAGATTGACCATCGCGACCGTAATAAAGCAAATAACAGGTTTTCGAACTTACATCTTTGCACAAAAAAAATGAATCACGAGAACGTTGATCATATGGCTAAAGGTAAATCTAAAAACCTTACATCAGATGAAGTTCTATTTATTAAAGAAGCTTTTAAAATGTGGGATGGTCGTAAGATTGAATTTTATAAGCTAATGCAAGCTGAGTTTGAATTGAAGTGTTGGCAAACTATCCAATACAATATTTTAGGATATAACAACAAGGGGGTTAAATAAGAAAATTCCAGTATTTAATACATAGAATATATTATATAGAAAACCACGATAGAATACATAATTAATGCATGGTAGCTAGGGGTAAGTCTCCTATAAAAAGGGAGATATCAACTCCCTTTCTCCATGTTAGCATCTAATTTCAACAAGAATTGAATTATCACATTAATTGCTTCATCACAAAATTCATTATTCAACTCGATTTCATAAATCTCTTTTCCTTTACGCTTACCAAAAATAGTATTGTTAATTCCTTTTGTGTTTTCAATTGAGTTGAAGAGGGGTGTTCCCTTATCGGCAATCATTCGTCCATCGTGTGCAAAATGATTTCTAATTTGATTGTAATCTTTAATTTTAATCCATTCGTTTGAATTATCAGGAAAACGTACACCAGCTACTTTCTTTAAGTATATTTGTGCTTTTATTATTCCAGAATGTTTTAGGTCACCCAATTTTATAGAGTCTGATTTTTTTCTTTCAATATTTTGACAGAGCTTTATGAGTTCTTGTTCGAAAATGGAGTACACATGTAAGAATAAGGATCTCCTAAGAATGGTCGGAAATGAGTTTGTATAGTTAAAATAATCTTCTTCGTACCTATTTTCGAAATACTCAGATCCTTCTTCTTCAGTAAGATTCAATGCTGTAATTTCCTTATCTAATGAGGTTTCTATATGTCTAATTTGGGTTTGTAAAAAATCCTCAATACGCTCAGAATAAATTAGTAAATCGTCAAATTTGGAAATTGACGTAAGGTGAAAGAAACTGACCCATTTCATTTATTATAAAACCCCTTTTTTATTAATATTTTATCATAATGATAGCTCAAGTAAGGAAAGATTTACTTTTTAATGTCTAACTAATAAGGGAAGTCTAAATGTGATCATAGCGAATTTTGTATATAATTTCAAAGGGTTTTTAGATGTGCTTGTTCAGGAAAGATTGAAGAGGTTAATAATTAATACACAGAAGAAATATTAAGTGAATACATAAGCAGGGAAATACCTCCATATGCCGAAAGTATTTAGGTAGAAGGGTTGTGATTGAATGAATGATAATTTTAATGACTTTCTAAAAAATCAAAAAGAGAAAAGAGAAAATGATGCAAATAGAGCAGAAATAAGAAAAGAGCAGCACATTGAACAAATTAATTTAATGTATAACTTGGTAACAGAATGGCTTAAAGAAAGTATAGATAAAGGAAACGTCTCTATCCAATATGATTTTAAATTTGTCAAAGAACCTTTTACATTTAATGAATTAATAATAGAATTTGAAGGAAAACGAGTGACGTTATCACCTAGACCTAAATATTACGAAAATGAATCATTAACCTTTATAGATATTCTGGGGGAAAATGTTCAAAGAGAAGAAATTTCTTTCTCGTATCAAAATGAGAAATGGGTACACGAAAGACAAGGTGAATTTGGTAATTGGGACGAAGTAAATGAGGAATATTTTCATAACATACTAAAAAAATATTTTAATATCTAAGCATCCTTCCGAGGGTGCTTTTCATTTATCGAAATTATTTTCTACATAATTCTTTCGCAGAATATATTCCGTTTTTTGTTTCAGAGAGTAGAAATTAATGGTTATAGTTCCCATTTAGAAGGGGGAAACTTGAAATATACACTACTCATGAAAGGACATAAATAAATTGGTGAGAAAAAAGGAAGAGAAAATTGATTATGTAAAAATGCTGCGTGAAGAATGGAAAAATAAGTACAACGATGAAAAACTGAAAGGAAAGAACGATGAACAGTTAAAAGCAATTATGGAAGAGTTAGAAGACGGGCTTGCAGAGGCAAGAAAAAAACAGAAAGAATATGATTCGATCAATGAAAATTGGGTAAAGTTAGCTGACAACGTACTCCTCATATTTAAGTTCACAGATGAGAATCAGATTGAAGAAGCTATTTTAGAACAAAAAAGAAAGCTTGGTTTCCTGATGGATGATGAGGAAGAGATCATGAGAGAAAAGATGACTCCTTATCAACTAAAGGATTTAGAGGAAACAAGGGAAAAAATAAAAAATGGGGTAGAGTACAAATGTACCTACGAAAAAAGTGGTGGAGTGACAAGTTCAATTGGTACACCAAATTTGGAGGTATTAGGTAAGTTTATTTCTAAGTTTTCTAAAGAACGGGGGCTTAGTACATTGCGTTCTGAAACACAAATAGGTTTATTTTTCGATAGCTGGAAAAAAAGTTAGTAAGCAAGTCCTTTGGGATTTGCTTTTTTATTTTGAGAAATATTTAATATAACTTTTCTTTTTCTTTATAAATCTTTTACTTTGGTTAATACTCAACTAAAGGGGGGAGGATTTATAGTGAGAAATGAAGTTGAAAATAACTCAGAAAGTCGCATTAAGAGGAAGTTAGGTGAGGTTTTTGATGTGAGTGCGGAAGGTGCTGTTTCTGTAGTGGGTGAATTTTTGGGGGATACTCTATTAGGGACATTCCTTCCAGGAGTAAGTTCGGCTGTATTTTCTATTAAACAAAGAAAAGTTGAAAGAAACATAATGTGTATGATTGAAGAAATAAAAAAAATTGATGATTACTTTAATAAAAAACTTGAACAAATGGATAAAAATCAAAGGGATCAATTTCAGAAATACACTGACTTAGTTACTGAGTATGTTGCGGAAGAACAGCAAGTGGACAAGATTAAATATTTAGTAAATGGATTATTAGGTATTGCTGAACATGAAGAAATAAATGAGGATTTTGTCCTTTTTTATTATGACACCTTAAATAATTTAAGATTAGTGGATATATCAGTTTTGAATTTTTATTACTTAACATATACAAGTTTTGGACAGTCAGGTAAAACTTATCAAGATATACTCGATGAAAATAATATTGATTTAGATCAATATAATGCAATACGTGAGAAGTTGGTTCGAGTTGGTCTATTTAGTACTCAAAGAGATAAAGAGATTGATGATTTATATAAGAATGTATTAACAATTCAAGACCATTTGACTTTAATTGATAAAGGCAAAGGGAAAAAACTTGCTCGATTTAAGAAAATATCTAAGAATGATAAGTACTCGATCACGAAATTCGGAAGGGAATTTATAGAGTTTTTTATTAATGATACTGAAAAGAATTAGATTGAGACTGAGAACTGGCATCCATTCATTGGGTGCTTTTTATTTTGCAAAGAAGGGATTGAGGTAAATGAAGCAATTCATCTATGACATGATCCATATGTCTGAAGGCGAAAAGTTTATTCATTATTGGTGGTTATGGCCGATTATACTTGCTGTAGTATTTGGCGTTGGTTGGATAAAGAACAAAGGAGAAAATGAATGATGAGTATGCAACTACTCAAGGCATGCAGTAGATGTGGTGAGGTAATAGCTCAATGTGTGATGAGTGCAGGGAGAAGAGTAAGGCAAGGCATAGAGATTATGACAAGACAGGTAGGAACAAGCAGTCAGCTAACGTGTACAACACTAAGGCATGGCGTGATGTAAGACATAGAGTGAAGGTAAGAGACTTGTACATGTGTCGACTGTGCTATGGCAACACGAGGATTAAGTCAATGCATATAGTTCATCATATCATTCCAGTTGAAGAAGATGTTAAAAAGGAATTTATTTATAATCCTAAGAATCTTATTTCACTTTGTCAGAGCTGTCATTTGCAAACACACGTTGAGTATGAAAAGAGAAAGATGGAAAAGGAAAACCTACAGGAATATCTGAGGGAGTTAGTTGAACAAGGGGTAGGGGAGGGGTAAAAAACTTTTTAGAAAACGGAAAAACACCCCCGAGCCCCCCTTTCGCACTAAAAACTCCCCACGAGAATATTTTTTGACCAATTAACAGAGCAGGAGGTGTGTAGAGTATGGCTGGTCAAAAGCAACCTATTGATTTGGTTCTTCATAAGGGAAATAAGAACCTTACCAAAGAAGAAATTGAACGAAGGAAAGCAGAAGAAGTTAAGAAAAACACTGATAATATTAAGCCACCTACTCACCTTTCTGCAAAGTTAAAAAAGGAATTTTACGAGTTAACAGATGAACTATTGCGAGTAGAGATCATGTCAAATTTAGATTGTGATGCAGTAGCGAGGTACTTGATTGCACAGGATGAATGGTTAAAATGTTACAAATTATTAAAGAAAATGAAGCCTGTAATTTTAGAAGATGGTCAGTATGTCACCAATGAACATTACGTTAAACTTTCTAAAAATATAGAGCTTTGGTACAAACAAGCACGTACATCAGCACAAGATTTAGGTATGACCATTTCCTCACGTTGCAAAATTATTGTTCCTAAAGCTCCAGAAGCTCCAAAGGAAAATAAGTTTAACAAGTTTGGCGGTGGTAAGAAGTGAAACAAAGGGCAATACAGTATGCGGAAGATGTAGTATGCGGAAAAGAAGTAACAGGGAGACTCGTAAAATTATCATGTGAAAGGTTTCTGAATGACTTAGAAAGGTCAAAGTTAAACGTATTAAGTGAGGAATTTCCCTATGTTTTCAATGAAGAAAGGGCAAATGAACTACTGGAATTTGCTGAAACCTTAGTGATCGCAGAAGGAACAGAAAAGTTTCCATTAGAATTAGCACCATATCAGGCATTTATTTTCTCAAATTTGAATGGCTGGGAACATCGAGAAACAGGGTACAGGAGATATCGTAGTTCGTATGTACAGGTCGGTAGGCAACAAGGTAAATCATTAATGAATGGTGTGCTTGGTACATACTACGGAAACTTTACTGAATATCAACATGCACAAATTTATTGCTCTGCGACAAAGAAAAAACAAGCCATGATTGTTGTAGAAGAGATGATTAAATTTATCAAAGGCGATCCTGAACTAGCAGAACTGTTTAAAATCAAAGAATATATTGGACAAATTGATTGTTTAAATACAGATTCTAAGATTGTTGCATTGAGTAGGGATACAAAAATTGATGGATTTCGTCCATTTTTAGGAATCGTAGATGAATTCCATCTGCATCCCACGAATGAAATGTACAAGATTTTAGAGGGCGGAACAGGTAATTTGGATGAAACTCTGATTAGTATTATCACAACTGCAGGATTTGATTTAAATTCACCTTGCTATGAGATGTATAAATACTGCATTAGGATTCTTGAAGGTGTAGCAACCAATGAATCAAGGTTTGTTTACATAGCTCAATTAGATGAAGACGATGACCAATGGGATAGTTCCAATTGGGTTAAGGCAAATCCTTTGACTTGTCAAACTCCACAAGGCATTCAGAAAATGAAAGATACAGCAAATGAAGCAAAAGAAACTGGTGGAGAAAACTATAGGGACTTCTTAACAAAGAGGTTGAATAAGTGGGTTCAATTTACAGACAACCAATATATGAATCTTGAACATTGGAAGAATTGTGAATCAGACAAAACAATTGCTGATTATAAAGGACATGAGTGCTATGTGGGAATGGATTTATCGAGTGGCGGGGATTTAACGAGTTTGAGCTTTGTGTTCCCTCATTTTATAGATAAAGAAAAGAAATACTTTATACATTCGCATTCATTTATCCCTAAGAATCGTGTAGCAGAGCATATTAAGACGGATAACGCTCCATATGATATCTGGTTAAGAGAAGAATTGCTTACTCCTACAGAGACTCTAGGGGGCATTAAAACTGATTATAAGTACGTTCTTCAATATTTAAAGAAGACAATTAAGGAATACAACTTAAAAGTTAAAATGATTTGTTATGACCCTCATAATGCTTCTTCGTTTTTACATGATTTACAAGAGATAGGCGTTCCAGTTTTTGAAGTTGGACAGTCTCATAAACAGTTAAATGATGCAACTTGTGACTTTAGATTGGAAGTTGAAGCTGGAAATGTACTGTACAACAAGAAAAGTGCACTGCTTTCTTGGTCAGTTGCAAATGCTGAAACAGTTTCTAATTCATATGGTGAAATCAAAATTGATAAAAACCTAGAAAGAAAACGTATTGATCCAGTCGATGCGGTTATTGATGCATGGCATCAGGCAATGAAAGTTAAATTTAACTTCTCACAATTTAGGGGCGAAGATGCTCTTAAGAAATTAGGTTGGTAATGAATTTGAATGAGAAGGGGGGTGATATTTTGGGAATCAAAGACTTTTTCAAATTTACAAAGTTTAAAAATGAAGCAAAGGAAAGAAATACATTTGGATTAGATAGTACTGATTTTCTTAGATTGTTTCTAGGAGAAGACCTTATGAGTGATGATGATATGTCAGATGTTACTTATAATGTATGCCTTAGAATACTTTCAGAGAGCTTAAGCAAACTTCCACTTAAGATGTATCAAGACACTGATAGTGGTTTAGTTAAGGTAACTGACCATCCAGCGTATAAAGTTTTAAGAAGACCTAATCCAACTACTTCACCTAGTTCATTATGGGCAGCAGTAGAGATGAATCGTAACCAACATGGAAACGCATATGTGTATATTGAACGTAATCCTAATGGAACACTGAAACATTTATGGGGATTACCTAGTACAGATGTGACTGTAAAGTTTAGTGAGAAGGGTGTATTTGGACAAGTAAATGCGGTCTGGTATCACTATCAAGATAAACAAACAGGAAAGCAATACAAATTCCATAGTGACGAAGTTCTGCATTTTAAAACTTCGGTTTCTTTTGATGGAATTAAAGGATTGTCTATCCGTCAGATGTTAGGAACACAGATTGATAACAGCAAAAGAGCTACTAACTATTTGAACAATTACTACAAAACAGGATTGATGGGAAAAGGCTATTTAACTTATGAGAGCAACATGAATATTAGTGAATCTGATGCTCATGATTTTGCAAGGGGAGTAACTGCTCATGCAGGTGGATCTGATAAAGGCGGTACATTACCTATCGTTCCACCGGGTTTTAAATTAGAAACTTTAAATATGAACATGGTTGATGCACAATTCTTACCGATATCAAAGTATACATCATTACAAATTGCATCAGCGTTTGGAATTAAACCAAGTTTCTTAAATGATTATGATAAGGGGAATTATGCGAATGTGGAAACACAACAACGTGATTTCTATATCAATACATTATTACCTATCTTAAAAGCGTATGAAGAAGAAATTTCAAATAAGCTTCTATTGGAAAGAGAGATTGATGCTGGTTTTAAATTTGAATTTAACCCTAACGTCATACTAAGAGCTGATTATGAGAAACAGGTTGATGGATTGGTTAAGCTTACAGGTGCAGGTATCTTTACACCTGATGAATCCAGAGACGCACTTGGATATGCTTCTAGGGGTGGAAATGCAGATAATTTATTTACTAACTCTGCAAATGTAAAGATTGATGATATCGAGAAACCAGATACTTCGAAAGGAGGTGGCAAGATTGACGAAGGATTGGATGGAGATCAAGAATAAAACAGAAGAATCTGCAGACCTGTATTTTTATGGGGATATTGTATCTTCTGAATGGAGTGCATGGGAACAAACTGACCAGTATCCAGACAATATTAAAAACTTCCTAGACGAAGTTAAAGACAAACCTAATTTAAACATTTACATAAATTCTGGTGGAGGTAGCGTTTTTGGTGGAATAGCAATCTATAACATGCTTAAACGACATAAAGCACATAAGACTGTTCATGTAGATGGATTAGCGGCTTCTATTGCAAGTGTTATTGCAATGGCTGGAGATAAGCTAATTATCCCAAGTAATGCTTTCCTAATGATTCATTCCCCTTGGGTAGGAGCACAAGGAAATGCTAAAGATTTGAGAAAAATGGCAGACGATTTAGATGTAATGGAACAAGGTATTTTGAACATTTACCAAGAGAATCTAAAGGAAGGCGTAGATATCGAAACAATTAAGGAAATGGTACACGCTGAAACTTGGATGGATGGTAATGAAGCTTCACAATACTTCAATATTGAAGTAGCAGAAGAAAATAAAATGGCTGCAAGTGCTTCTAAGTATTTGGATGAGTACAAAAATACACCGAAGAATCTAACAGAAAAGAAAGTTGAAGAACCAAAGGTTGAAACTATACCTGAAATTGACAATGTAGAAAACAGTATTGATGAAGAATTAGAACTATTGGCCTTGGAACTAGACTTATTATAGGTCTTTTTTTTTATGGAAAAAAAACAAACAAAAAACTGGAGGAAATAACAATGAATAAAGAATTAGTAGAAATGATGGATAAAATTTCAGCAAAAAAAGAGGAAGCTCGTGCATTACTGAAAGACGGTAAGAAAGCAGAAGCAAAAGCAATGTCTTTAGAAATTCAAGATATGAATGAAGAATTTGAAATTGCAAAATCACTATTTGAGGAGACTAAGATGGAAATGACAAATGAAATTAAAGAAGTTAAATACGAAGAAAAAGTAAACTTGGCAACTGTATTCGCAAAAGCAATCGTAGGTAAAGAACTATCTTCTAATGAACTAACTGAAATGAAAAACCTTATGCAAGAAGGCTTGAAAGAAAAAGGTGGAGTAACTGTACCTGATGACGTTCACACAAGAATCATTGAACTTCAAAGTGACACATTTGATGTTCGTAACTACGTTAATGTTGAGCCTGTAACAACTCTTAAAGGTTCTCGTGCAATCGAAGCTAACAAACCACAAGCTGTAGGTTTCGCTTCTCTAGATGAAGGAGCGGCAATTCAACAATTACATGAACCAGAATTCACTGATTTCGAATACAAAGTACGTAAATATGCTGGTTTCATTCCATTGACTAACGAACTACTTGAAGATTCTGACGAAGCAATCTTGGCTTATATCATCCGTTGGATGGCTAAGAATGAAATCAACACTTACAACTACCAAGTATTTAATGGATCAGGTGTCAATGCTGCTCAAGGTATCATGACTTCTACTGATGTTGTTAAATCTGATATTGATTTCTCTGGTACTGATGCAAGTGTTATCAAGAAATTGAAAACAGTTCTTAACGTTGACCTAGAGCAATTAACTGGCGACCAAGTTGTAATCTTCACTAATGCTGATGGTTATAACAAACTTGATGGAATTGTTGACGCTTCTGGTAAATCTTACTTACAACCAGATGCAACTAAAAAATCAGGTAATGTTTTCTTAGGTTCAGAGATTGTTAAAGTACCTAAAGATTTCCTTCCTAACGTTGGTACAGGTGTAGACCAAAAGACTCCATTCATCATTGGTGATTTGAAAGCTCTTTACACAATGTTTGACCGTAAACAAATGAGCGTAGAGTCTACTCAAATTGGTGGAGAAGCTTGGAGAACTGACAAAACAGAAGCTAAAGGTGTATTCCGTTTTGATGGTCGTATCGTAAACAAAGAAGCTGCTCAAATCCGTATGGCTAAATTGGGCTAAGAAAGAAAGGTGAGTAACCTTGCTTGAAGTAAATGCAGATATTCTTAAGTATGTGAAAGCCTATTTGAGAATTGATGAAGAGGATAAAGAGGACGACTTATCGTTGTCCCTCTATATTCTTCAATCAGAGGAATTTATTTATAATGCAACAAAATACAAAATAACCTACAGACCTGATAGGACGATTGAATCTTTAGCAGTCATGTTAGTTGTCACTCATTTTTATGAAAATAGAAATCCTGTGACTTATCAAAATGTGAACTTGCTACCCTATTCAATTCAATCCGTATTAAATCAACTACAATTTTGTTACCGTAAAGAACTGGATGGATCGTTATGAATTCAGGGAGAATGGATACACGAATTGAGATAGGCGGATACGAAAATATTAAAGACCCAATAACATTTATTTCTAAAAGAACATGGGTAAAAAAATATTCTACAATGTCAGAAAAGCTTAATCCAGTCACAAGGTCTGTCTATAATGAATCACTTCCACAAACAGAATACACCATTAGCTTTAGGATTCGTTATAAAAAAGGTCTTAAGTCTGGAATGATTGTGAAGTACAAGGGTGCTGAGTATCAACTACTTTATACAGAGGATAGCACAAGGTTGAAACATGAAATGATATTACGATGTAAGGACGTTAAGTGATGGGTGCAAGTTTCCATATCAAAGGCTATGAAAAAATAATTAAGGATTTAGAAGAACTTGGTCGAAAAGGTGCAAGGGCTAAAAATAAAGCTATTAAGGCTGGTGGAGAGGTATTTGCAGAAGAATTAAGAGAAGCGATACCTGTATCAGAAATTGATCATGAGCATATCAAAGACAACATCATTGTAACTGACATTAAAAGAAAAGGTGGAGTTCCACACGTTCGAGTAGGTGCTAATGGTGAAGTCGGTTGGAGATTCCATTTCCTTGAGTATGGAACAATGTTCATGTCTCCTGTAGCTCCAGCACAGAAAACAATCCAATCATCTAAGACTAAAGTTAAGCAGAAGATGAAAGATGTAATGCAAAAGGAGTTGGGCTTGTGAAAGATTTAGAAGTCCCTGTCATGAGTGCTTTGTTGAATGATGAACAAATCGCTACATTGACTAAAGGAAATATCCACAGATGGGTAGTACCACAACCAGACGAAGATAAAGAATTAGAATATCCAATTATCCGAGTTATTGAGATTGATAACTATGATAAACATTACGCAGATAATAAAGCGACAGTTTCAGAAATACCAATTCAAATTGATTTATGGGTACAAGGCGACCCATCAGAATTACAAAACTTAATTGATCAGAAAATGAAGGCACTCCAACTTACGAGAATTGGGGTGTCTTCTCGTTATGAACCTGATACAGGTGCAATGAGAAAAATATTTAGGTATAAAGGGCAAGTATCACTATAAAAACTATCACACCCACAACGGGTACAGGAGGAAAATAATAATGGCAAAGTCAGTAACAGGTGTACATAAAGTAGTATACGCAGTATTAACAGAGGATTCAAAAACAGGAACAACTTACGGAACAGTTAAACCACTAGCACCAATTATCCAAATCAGCACAGAAATTGCTACAGCTTCAGAAACTCAATATGCAGATAACGTGGCATATGATACTGATACTCAAATTGGTGAAACAACTTTAAACATGGAAGTACCGGGACTTGATTCAGCAGTATTAAGAGAACTATTAGGACTTGAAGCTAAAAACGGAGTAACAATATTTAAAGCAGACGCAAAAGCACCTTACGTAGCTATCGGTTACATTGGTACTCGTAGTGATGACACAGAGATTTGCAAATGGTTATTGAAAGGTAAATTTAATATTCCTTCTGATGACTATTCTTCTAAAGCAGATGGAGTAGAATACAAAACAACTTCACTTGATGCTACATTCATTCCTCGTGAAAGCGATAAAGCATTTAAAGTAGAAGCTGATACAGCAGATGAAGATTTCGTTGGATACGATACATTCTTTAACGCACCATTCGTAGCAACACCAGAAGCTTAATTAATAAATAAAATTATATGAAGGCACTGTTAACGCAGTGTCTTTTTTTGATTAACAAAAACTAAAAATGATGAGGAGCAATTTAAAAATGAAATTTAAATTAATGATGAAAAATGAAGAAACAGGAAAATTTGAGGAAAAGACTTTTACGCAATCATTCGTACCATTTTTCTACAAAAGAAAAACAACTGACCTATTTAACAAAGTAAGCAAAGGAAAAATCACAGAAGAAAAAGCTCTAGATATGCAACTTGAATTAGTAGTAGATATTTTTGAAAAACAATTTACATTTACAGACATTCAAAACGGACTAGATATCAAAACATCTAGCAGACAATTGTACGATATTTTCTATCACGAAATTCTAGAATACCCTGAATACGATGTACAACTTAAAGCACTTGAGGAAGCTGCGAAAGCAAGTTTAGAGAACGCTGATTTTTTAGCACAAGCTCCACAGACGGTGGAGTAAACCCAAAGCCTTTAATTGAAAGAAAGCATGATGAGGTCATGGAGAATTACAACTACTTGGTTTTTGAACAAGGTATGTCTTTAAATGACGTAGATAAAATGGACGTTAAATACTTCATGGAATTACTTAAATTTAGAGCAGATAAGAGAGAAAAAGATGGAAACCCAAATGTGAAAAAGAAGGTTGGAGAAATCATTACAAGTGGCAGGTTTAAAGGAGAAAGATTAGTTAGTGCTGATCAATTCCCGATATAAAGGTAGGTGAATTAGATGGTTGAAGAACAAATAGGTGAAGGCTTATTCGTTGGTGTCGGTTTAGATGATACCAGGTTTACAAAAGGTACAAAGAACGTAATGGGACAAATGCAGTTACTGAATTCAGAACTGAAAGCCCAAAAATCACAATTCGGTAAGTATGGTGATTCATTAGATGCATTAAAATCAACACATGAAAACTTAGGTAAGCAATTCAATTTACAGAAAAAGTATGTCAGTGATTTAAAGAAGAGGTATGAAGACTTAGTTAAATCACATGGAGCAACAAGTAATGAAGCAATTGAAGCAGGAAAAAGACTAAACAAAGCTGGTTCATACTACAACGAGTTAATCAGAAGAATGGACAAGACTGGCGAAAAGATTCATGACTTAGAAAATAAATGGAAAACTGCTGGAAAAGGCATAAATACATTTGCTAATAAAGTAAGCGGTGCAGGTGACAGATTAAGAGGATTTGGTGACAGTCTAGCCATAGGGGTTTCAGCTCCTATTGCTGGAATTGGTGTCATGGCTGTTAAGACTGGTATGAAGTTTGATAAAGAAATGAGTAAGATTCAAGCCGTATCAGGAGCAACAGCCGATGAGTTTCAAGAGTTGCGGAAACAAGCAATTTTATTAGGATCAACTACTACTAAGTCAGCATCAGAGGTTGCAACAGGTCAACTTGAAATGGCTAAAGCTGGCTATTCAACACAAGAAATATTAAAAGCAATGCCGGGTGTTATCTCTGCAAGTGAAGCGTCTGGTTCAGATATGGCTCAAACTGCAGAAGTAATGTCCTCCTCACTTAATATCTTCGGAAAAGATGCAAGCGAAGCAGGTAAAGTTGCCGATGTTTTAGCCAAAGTAGCTAACGTAACTGCGGCTGATTTAACTGATATGCAATATGCATTGAAATATGCAGGTTCTCCAGCGGCTTCATTAGGTATTAGTTTTGAAGAATTATCTGGATCAATTGGTCTTATGACTAATGCAGGGATGAAAGGTGAACAGGCTGGAACAACCTTACGTTCTGCGTTACTTAGTCTTTTAAGTCCATCAAAAGAAAATTACAAACTCATGGAGTCAATGGGTATACAAATTACTGATAACGAAGGTAATTTTGTAGGACTTGCAAATCTCGTGGATAATCTTTCTGAATCAATGGAAGGACAAACGGAAACTCAAAAAGCCGCAAACCTTGCAAGTTTGGTAGGTAAAGAAGCAGTATCAGGTATGCTTTCACTAATGGCTGCTGGTGGCGATGACATTGATAAGATGACTGACTCACTTGAAAATAGTGCTGGCGAATCTGCAAAAGCCGCAAAAATCATGAATGACAATTTCGCTGGAGCTATGGATGCTTTAATGGGAACAATGGAATCCATTGGTATTCAAGTTTCTGATGTAATGACTCCAAGTATTCGAGAGTTGGCTGAATGGCTAGGTAAGATGGGCGATAAGTTTTCTGGTTTAGATGATGATACTAAAAAGACAATTGTTACACTCGGATTAGTTGCGGCTGGAATAGCTCCTGTGACACTCGGAATGGCAATATTATTTAAATCATTTGGAACTTTAGCTGGCGGTATTGGAGCAGGAATTCAATGGTTTGGTAAATATCGTTCATCTGCAAAACTAACAACTGCTTCAATTACAACTATGGGAACACAAGCCACAATTGCAGGTGCAAAGGTTGAAAGAGCAGGAGGTAGGATTGGTAGAGCTGGAAAAGGCATGGGTGCTGTTAAAGGCGGTGCTATGGCTGCAGGAACAGGTCTATCTATGATGGGTGGTAAATTCGGCATGGTCGCTGGAATAGCTACAATGTTCCTACCTGAACTTATTAACATTGGCGGTAAGATGGTTAAATTCGGTGTTAACGCTGTTAAAACTGGTGGCGGTATAGCTGGTATGGGCGGTAAAGTATTAGGTGCAGTAAAAACTGTCAAGAACTTAGGTTCTGTTTTAGCTATAGCTAGAGGTGGTTTAGCGGCATTTGGTGGCCCTGTAGGAATAGCTGTTACAGGTGTTATGTTACTTGCACAAGGTGGTTATAAGCTTTATAAGCATCTAAAGGAAGAAAGTATTCCAGCAGTAACTGATTTTGGTGATAAGGTTTCTGACTCAACTACTAAAGCGGTATTAGGTTACAAGGATTTAAACGAAAAAGCTACAGCAGAATTAAACATCATGGCTTCTGATGGTCAAACTGTAACTCAAAAAATGGCTGATAACTTAGTTGGAACGTTCAGTAAAATGGGCGAAACAATCAAGAACAGTTTGAAAAAGGATTTTGATGACAGCAAGAAAAACATAGAGAGCGTGTTTAACGGAAGTGTTCTTACAGACGGATATCAATCTGAATTGCTTGCGAAAATTGATAAAGCTAATGCGGATAAAGTAGCTAGAATTGAAAAGTTTGAAGCACGAGTTAAAGAAATTACAGATAAAGCAGTAAAAGAAAAACGTGAAACTTCGGAAGTTGAAAAGGCTGAAATCAATGCAATCAATCAACAAATGATGGATATGGCAGTTAAAACTTTATCAGAAGGTCAAGTTGAACAACAAGCAATCATGGAAAAATTAAGAACTAATTCTAGTTCAATCACAGCAAGAACAGCGGCTAAAACTGTAGCGGATAGTAAGAAAGCTAAAGACGGAACAATCAAAGAAGCTAACAAAAAGTATGACGGAGCAATAGCGGCTATTATTCGTGAGCGTGATGAGACAGGAAGTATTAGTGCAGAAGAAGCTGATACATTAATTGGAGAAGCAAAACGTCAAAGAGATGAATCAGTCAAGAAAGCTAAAGAGATGCATAAAGGTGTTGTTAGGGAATCTCAAAAGCAAGCTAAAGGACATATTGATGATGTGGATTGGGAAACAGGTGAGGTTCTAACTGGTTGGGATAAAATGCAGAATGGTATCAAAAAGGCAGTCGATTGGGTTAGAGGGATTTTTGGAAAAGGTAAAACAGATTCAACACCTTCATTGACTACTAATAAGAGTGTTGCTAAAAAGCCTATCCCTATGATGGCTACAGGTACACCTGATGGTACTCATGCCGGTGGTTTGGCAATCGTATCAGAAGAAGGTCGAGAACTGATCCATGAGCCGGGGAGAGGAACATATCTTTCTGGTAGTAATGGTGCAGAGTTTAGAAACCTTAGAAGAGGGACAAGTGTTTTACCACATGCTCAAACAGAACAACTTTTGAAATACGGATTTCCTACTTATGCAAAAGGAACTGATGATGACCATTTTGATTGGATTACAAACGGTATTCTCAAAGGTGGAAAATGGGTTTTAGGAAAAGCGTTTGATAAGTTTGGTGTTAAGAATTCAAACCTTCCTGAACTAAATACTATAAGTAGTAAAGCACTTGTTGGTAATCCAGTTAGTACCTTCTTAAATACTGGTGCTAAATGGGCTAAAGATTTAATTGATTCATTTGGTGGAATCGGTGGAGTAGGTGGCGGTAAAGCACCTAATATTGCTGGCGGTGCATCAGCTTGGAGAGGACAAATTCAAAAAGCCGCAGCAGTTATGAGAGAAAGTTTATCTAGCTATGAATTAAACGGGATCATTGCACAAATTCAACGTGAGTCAGGCGGTAATCAAAAGATTACACAAAGTTCTGCAGTAGTTGATATTAACACTTTATCAGGAAATCCTGCTCGTGGATTATTGCAGTACATTCCGCAAACATTTAACGCTTATAAAATGAAAGGTGCTGGCAATATTTATTCTGGTTATGACCAACTTTTAGCCTTCTTCAACAATACAACATGGAGGCGTGACCTTCCATATGGTAAAAGAGGATGGGGGCCAAGAGGTGCAAGAAAGTATGGAACAGGTGGAGAAATTAATCACCGACAAATGGCAGAGTTAGGTGAAAGAGGTTGGAAAGAATGGGTACTAACTTCTGAACCTAAGTATCGTGCAAACAACCTAAGTATGTGGCAAGATGCTGGAGAATCTATGGGTGTTCCAAAATCAGCTACATCAGCGGCTATTTCAGGAAATGGTGAAGGGTTATCTAATACTGTACTAAAAGAAATAAATGAAGGAATTCAAAAGTTAGGTGAACTTATTGCAAAAAGCGAAAAGATAGTTCAACTTAACTTGAATGAAAGAAAATTAGGTGATGCTATTTTTCCAGCAGTTGAAAAAAGGTTAGGTAAGACTTTAAGAAATGAGAGGTGATTAGATGGAACTTTTTATTCAAACTGAACAAGGGGAGGTTATTGATACAAGTAGTTTTTTTAAGTTATCAGTATTCGAACCTTCTTCACCAAAAAGAAACCTTTCCCTTCAAGATATTGAGGGGAGAAGGGGTTCTTTGGTAACGTCAAATGCATTAACTACACGTACAGTATTAGTTGAATGTTTATTCATAGCTCGTGATAAGTCTGACTTCATATTGAAAAGAGATGAAACGTTCGTATTGTTTGATAGCGATATCCCATATTACATAATTGATTCACGACAACCATTCAAACGTTGGAAAGTATCTTGTGATGGGTTTGATGCAGAGTATACAAGAAACAGGGTAGGAAAAATCACATTGAACTTTACTGCTATAGATGGGATGAGTGAGTCTACTGGAAGTACATTGTCACCTTTATCCTTTGATTCTGAAACTTGGGGAATTGGTCAAAACCTACTCAATGATGACAATGGGTACATATTCACCAATAGGAATTTTAAAATTTACAATGCTGGTGATATAGAAGTTGACCCTAGAGAAAAGCCACTCATAATTACGTTTAAAGGTAGTTCAGATGGCTTAACTATTCGTAACAATACAACAGGCGAATATTGGAGATATTCAGGTAGTACTAACTCTTATGACACAATTACACTGGATCAAGTATTCTCAAGGAAAAATGATGCAAGTATATTCAATGATACAAACCGAAAGTCAGTCAAGTTATTAAAAGGGTGGAATGAATTTACCATAAGTGGTACTACTTCTGCTTTTGAAATAGCTTTTGATTTTCGGTTTTATTATTTATAAGAAAGGGGTGAAGATGTGTTAGTAGTTCACTCGTTATATGGAGAGATTGAGCCACTTGTTGATTATGAGCTACCTACAAGAAAATGGGTATTGAATGGTGAATACTCACTTAATTTTTGGATTTATCGTTCATCAAGTAATAGCTGTTCATTTGATTTGATACAAGGACGTTCTCTTATCCAATATGAAGACGATTATTTTCGTGTTACTCAATGTGGTGAATGGTTAGAATACGATACACCATTCAAAGAAGTAACTTGTGTGAATGCAGTAATAACTGATTTAGAGACAAATCGAGTTTATAGCGAACTAAGTGGTTCTATTAGTATCACTCAAGCGATGAATCTAATAACAAATGGCACGAAAATCACTTATTCTTTGGACGGTAATTTTAGAAATGTGACCTTTGAAAAATATGGTGAAAACAATTCATACGAATTATTCAAAGAAGTTTTAGAAAAATTCAAAGTAGAATACAGCGTATCGGCATTTCACATAACAATTAAAAACCGAATAGGGAAAGACAACGATTTTCAATTTAGGCATAAACACAATATAACAGGAACAGACCGACAAAGTGATATTAATACTTTGAGAACCTATATAAAAGGTTTTGGTAAACAAAGAGAAGAGACAGATATTTCAACAGGAATCAAAAGTACCCTAGTGGTCGATGACTTTGATGGAAAATGGGATAACTCTACATCAGAGGAACTAGCTGAATGGAATGCAAAAAATACAGGAGTTGGAATGGGTAAGAAAACTGATGTACTAGGTGACAGTTTTCAATTTAAGTTTACAGGTACTGGTTTTAGTATAGATATGATTTGCACATGGTTGGGTGGGAAAGTTGTATTTACGATTGACGGTTCTAACACCAAAACAGTTTCTTTATGGAGTCCTATTACAGATCAAGTAAAGACTTTTGAAATCATCAGAGGTTTGGAAAATAAAACTCATTCTGTAGACGTTAGGCTTGCAAGCAGGGATGGTAAGAATACGATGACAAAAGGCGATGTACTACCAGTTTTCCACCAACCAACAGGTAAAATTATAACAACGTATCGTGCAAGGGTAGGTAGTGAAAAGTATTATGCAAGTGTCGGTTACTTAAGTCCTAATAGCACTATACCTCAATACGGAATTTTACATGCAGACCCAATATACAATGAGGATTTCACAGATAATACAAGTCTACTTAATTTTATTAAAGGCGAGCTACAAGATACCCCTACTATCTCCACACAATTTGATTACCACACTTTAGTAAATGATATTGGTCAAGATATAGGTCGAGGGGATTCAGGATGGCTTATGCATGAGAAATTAGGAATTGATATCTACACAAGGGTTGTAGAAATAACGGATTATCCTACAAGCAATAAAACTCCTATCATAACAATTGGAAATGTTCTTTTAAATGGGACAAAACAAATATTAAAAGGAAAGGGGAAGTAAAATTATATGGTATTCAATCCTAAAGAAATGGATCAATTACAATTCAACAGGGAATATAGGGATGCTTTGAATGAAAACTTTAAAGGGTTACAAAAAGAACTTGAAGAATTAATCCAAATGAATCAAACAATGGCGGCTCGTTTAAATTCAGTTTTAGTGAACCCTACAGGTGGAGGTAATCCAGAAGTAGTCGCTGCGAGAATGTCAAGAGATGGGGAGGAATATCCTTCACTATTTGCACATCTAACCGAAATAGAAAAAGACATTGTAGACAATACACTTAACTTACAAGGTTTAATGGCTTACGCAGACAAGGTAAAAAAGAGAATCAATATTGATGAACCTGTAGATAAGTATTACTACGTGGATAAAAATTGGGGCTATGATGGGAACGATGGATTGTCAACACTTGCACCATTTAAGACAATTCAAAAAGCGTTAGACATGATACCTCAATCAACTACTGGTGGAGAAATTAACATATTTGTAGCTGACGGTGTATACGCAGAAGACCTAGTGTTAAGAAGTAAACAAGGTTCAGATATTAAGATTATTGGAAATCTCGATGTTCCAACTAATGTAAAAATTAATTCATTTTTTGCAGTCAATGTTCAAGCTTATCTTAATATTAGTGGATTTGAGGCCACAACAACAGTAAAGAATGGATTCCATTATGATCGTTGTTCTTACGTAAATACGAATAACTGTATATCAGTGAAGGATAAAAAAGCAAGTGGAATGTCTGGTATTTACTATTCTGCTGGATTGGGTGTTGTTGCTGGATGTACTGTATCAAATAGTTACAATGGAATTATTGCTAACTTTAGTTCAAAAGTTACGATTGAAGCGAACAACACTGGTACAGGCAATCTATATGGAGTAGTATCTGCACGTTCAACTATTCATAAATACAATAACAATACAGTAACAGGAACAACTAAAAATGAACATTTCTATGCTGGTGGCGAGATAACAAGCGGAGGAATTAGTTGATAAGCACTCTTTTACAGGGTGCTTATTTTTTTATGTTTTCGAAAGGGGAAAATTATGTATAAAACATATCCAATAACAGTGGACACAATGAAAAAAGTACAAAACAACATGTTCACTGTAAATACAAATGATTTAAACACACCTAAAATTATCATAAATATTAAACAAAATGGAGAACCAGTTGTTTTAACTGGTGGTGTGAAAGTGAGAATGGCAATAAAGAAACCTGATGGTAAAGTAGTATTTCAGGATTGTGATGTAATTGATGCATCAGAAGGATTATGTACAGTTGTTTTAAATACACAAGCTTTTGCAGTCGAAGGTAATCATACAGCAGAGTTAATGGTTTATTATACGGAAGACAGAGTTTCTGTTACAGCTAGATTTTCATATACAGCAGTCAAAGGCTTATTTGATGATGGAACAATTGAAAGCTCAAATAGTTTTCCAGCGTTTAATCAAATTGTATTTGATGCTCAAACAGCAGGAAAGAACGCATTGGAACATGAACAAAATGCATTACTATCCGCACAACAAGCAAAGATTAGTGAACAGAATAATAATCAAACTGTAGTTGAAACGTTGCAAGCAAGGTCAACTTTCCCAACTTTAAATGACAGATTGAATGATTTCGATAACAAAGTTACAGGTGCAAGTGGTGTTTATTTTCCAATGTATACACCACAAATGAAGGGTGCAACAGGTAAGGTCGAACAAGATGCTACTCCAATCCTACAGGCAATATTGGATATTGCAATAAGCAAAGGGGCGGTATATTGTCACATTCCTGCTGGTACATATCGAATAACAAACAAGTTGTATCTAAGTAAAAATACAAAGATTGTCATGGATAAGGGAGCAAGAATTCTTCGTGATCATAATGCTGGCTTCTTTATTAATGGAAGAACAGGCGATATGTTCTCAGGGTATAACGGAAACGGAAATATCACTATTGAGGGTGGAATACTAGACGGAAACATTAAAGCTCGTAATAAACATTACAATGAAATAGGTTTAGCTCGTGGTGAGAATATTGTTTTACGTGACATTGAGATTCTAGATGTACGTGGAGCACATGCAGTTGATTTGAACTCAAGTAAGAACGTATTGATTGAGGGTTGTAGGTTTAAAGGATATGACATTAACTACACAGTCGATGGAGATGGTGCATCTAATTTTCGTGAAGCTATTCAGATTTCAACTCACACAATAGATGGATTTAGTTCTTTTGGTGAATTCGATGGTACACCTAGTGTGAATGTTACTGTAAGAAACAACTACTTTGGAGCAAGTGAAAATCTTCCTTCTTATCCTTGTGGTGTTGGAAATCATGGACATACACCGGGCAAATTCATTAAAAATATTCGCATTTATGACAACACGTTTGACGGATGTACCTATGCAGGAATTCGACCTTTTAAATATGAAAATGTTTGGATCAAGAACAATACATTCAATAACTGTGAATATGGAGTAAGATTCACTAATCCAGATGGCAAAGGTGGCTATGATAACGGTATTCCAGAATCAGGTAAGAATGTTGTAATTGAAGCTAATAACTTTAACTCATCAAAGAAAAGAGATATTTACATTGCAGCATGGGCTTTGAACGATGTAGTTGCTAAATTTAAGAATGTTCAAATTATCAATAACATATCCGAAGGTTATACAGGAACAGCAAATGAATCTATCTTGGTAAATTTCTGTGACAATGTATTGATTCAGGGTAATACATGTAGAACGGCTTATAGGTTTATCATGTCATCATACTGTAATAATGTGCAAATTAAAGACAATTTAGTGAATGACATAACCACAGAAATAGTTTATGTAAATGATGGTGATATTGCAGAGAATCTTGGTAAAGGGTATACGAAGGATTATTACATTGTTGGGAACAGAGCAGAAAGGGGCGGACGTACTGGATTCCTTATTTCTGGTCTAGATGGAGTAGAGATTCATAGTAACATACTTAATGACATTACACTTGAAAATGCAAGTGGAAGTTCAAGAAGCTCTATGAGTTTATCCAGTTCAACAAGAAATGGTCGTGTTTACAATAACAGGATACGTGGTTCTTTACAAAAATATGGAATAGAAATTACATCTTCATGTAGCAACATTCAGACATTTAATAATGATGTAGTTGGAGTAACAAGAGCATTATTGAATAATGCAACTGGTGGATTTGAAGGTACTTTCATGTACAGTGCAAATGGAACACGTTACAAGATCACGGTTTCAGATGCAGGAGCACTAGTATTTACAGCAGGTTAATAATTGTTGAACGAAGGCTTAATGGGCTTTTACAGTCCTGGGGTACCGTTATAATGAAAATAAACTAAAGGGGTTTTAAAAATGATTGAAGTCTTAGTTGATCATTCCTACCAAGATGATTATCATAGTATTGCTCGAATAATTGTAAGTTTAGCTGATGTTAACGAAAACAAAAGGGTTTCTAAACTTCTGGCTGAAAATAATAACTTTGGCGGGGAAATTTTCATCTCAGGTGGGGATGTAAAAGGATTTTTAAGTAATGCCTTAAACATTGAACAAAAATATATTGACATTGACATCGAAAAAATTGATCTGTATTAAAACTATTGGAACAAACTGTGCTTAAGTGTAAACTAAAAAAATAAATTCTCCCATTTATGTTGTATAATGGTTTCGTGTGATTGAAAGGGGCAAATATACATGGAACAATGGGAAATTGAAAAGATTGAGCGATTAATTGCAAACAACAAGAAAAAAGCAGAAAAAAATCTCGAGGCATTAATTGGTCAAACCTTTAATGAATTAACTGTACTAGAGGAAGCTGAAAGAAGTAAAAACGGTCAAAGACGATTAAAATGCCAATGTTCATGTGGGAGTATTAAGGATTATGATGCTCATAAAGTAAAAAAAGGGCATACAAAATCCTGTGGCTGTAAAAGAACCAAATATATTGCAGAAGCCAGGACCACGCATGATGGTAGGCTCACACTTTTATATTCCAAATGGTCCGGTATAAAAAGAAGATGTTTAAATCCTAATGACTCTCACTATCCGGATTATGGTGGGAGAGGAATAACCATATGTGATGAGTGGAAAGATGATTTTGCTACATTCCAGGAGTGGGCATATGCCAATGGATATAATGATACTCTCTCCATTGAGCGTATGGATGTAGACAAAGGATATGAGCCATCTAATTGCAAATGGATTCCTACCAAATACCAGGCATGGAATAAACAAAATTCTGTCCGGCTCATTTATAAAGGTGAAGTACAGCCAATGGCATTGGTAGCTCAATTAGAAAACATTGAAAACAAAACATTATCGAGCCGTTATTACCGTTTTAAGCAACGAAATCCTCAAATTGAAGAGGGGGAAATTTCCTTTGAAATGCTTCAATCTATTACAAAAAATTTTGTAGAGATCATTTATAAAGGTAAAGTTTGCCTAATGAAAGATGTAGCAAAGGCTGAAAACATCAATCATAAAACTTTATCTACCAGGTATTACACCTTTATAAAGCGGAATCCTTATGTAGATGTTAATTCAATCACTTTCGATATGCTAATACCGAGGTAAGCAGGAACACCACCTGCCACCGTAACGTATAGGATTGAGCGATAAGGGAGCAAAAATATCTCCACGAGTGGAGGGCACGTTAATGCTAATAATCCCATACAAACCCACCCTTTCTTATATAAGTTAATTTTAATACAAAAATAGCCTATTTTTTGAAGGTTTCGAATTTTTAGTATAATAAAATGTAAAAAACGTAATGATATTGTGAGTTTTGCTATATTATCTATGTAACAAGAAAAAAATAGCAAAGGAGTACGAAGAAAATGGCCACAAAACAGATTGAAGTTCGTTTCTCAAACCTGCCATTAGAAATAATGGTAGAGGATTATAGGTATACGTTTGGCCCACTTTATAATTACCCAAACGCATGCAGTATTGAAATTAAAAAGCAGAATAACTATGTGTATGAAAATGTTATTGAAGATATTAGGGGGAGTGGAGATAGCGTATTTATTGAACCAACAGAAGAGTTTCCAGAAACTCCAGTTACAAAAATTATTTTTTGCTAAATAAACTGAGGTTGATTGAGCTAACTCAAAACTAAATGAGTTAGCTCAGTTTGTTTACAGTAACTATGATGTTATTAATTCATCTTTCAAATTCTTAAATTTAGACTGAATTGTATTAATAGTCTCATGATACTGGTATATGTCCTCTGGGTTGGTATCTAAGAATTTTTTATGCTGCTCACTGTATTCTTTTATTCCATAGGCTTCTTGTACCGTTCCCCATTCAATAAGCGTTTTTTCGTCTATATTGTTAACAAGTGCTACAATAACTTTTAGCTCAGGAGAATTAGCAAAGCGGGGTTTTAAAATTTGCAGAAGATTGTTATCTAGTTTATTTGATAACAATGTATACTCATTATACTTTTCTTGTATCTCAATTATTGATTCCGTAATTTTTTTATATCTGTGGTTTTCATTGAAAGTATGATTCCAGTAAGAAATGGGACTTTCCTTAATTAAATCCATAGACTTTTTAATATTAACTGGAATGAACGAATTGAAAGAGTAACCTAAAGTCACCGAATTAACTAGATTGAGGTTCACCCAAAGACTTTGTATAAAAACGCTAAATTCTCTTTCAGATTGCCTTTCAACTTGTCTAGTTTCCGCATTTTTTTGAAAATTCCAGATAACCAAACCAACTATTATACCCACAATGAGACTGTAGATAGTACCGGATATAAGCCCAGCCCAGAAAGAATCCCAAAAGGATTCGTAGTTAGTAATCCACATTTATTTATATCCCCCTATATAATATTCTTCGTTTATTATAAGGTTGAAGATTTGAATAGACAAATTTAAACCAGGGAGTTTCATTATTTCATCTTTCAAAAAAAGAGGAATTCAAAGAATCTTGTCAAATTTAATAGTTAGTAACAGCCATAAGGATAAAGGAGGAGTTAACATGGCAGATGAAACACAAAAGCTTGAGGGAAATCAAGAGGATCCATTAACTGAGGAACAGAAAAAAGAAGAAAAGAAGAAAGAAGAAAAGAAGAAAGATGTTGAGACAATAGGAAGACATACAAAGGACCTTTTAAATTTTAAATTTATTAATAGATCAGGTTCAATTCATATTGAAGAAATTCGTCAATTTTTAATTAATAAATTGGCTCATCTAGAATTACACGATGATAATGTTCTCATGGATGTGAAACATCTCTTGCCTATTTTATGGCAAGTTGAAGGAATTAAGGTATTGGAAGGAAATGAGCAAGTAGCTTTATCAAAATGATATTCCCAATGAGTCCTTTAAGTAGGAATAAGCTGTAGTATTTTAAAGATAAATAAGCAACAATCCAAGTCGTTCCAAAAGGGCGGCTTTTTATTATGCAATAAAGGGGGTGGAAAGTATGGAAACAGAAATCTTAAGCATGTTTTTAAAAGAAGGTGGATTCGCAGCATTATTTGTATGGATGTTGTATTCAACAATGAAAACCAATAAGGAGCGTGAAGCAAATTATCAAGAAGTAATTGAGAAGAATCAAGATGTAATTGAAACACAAGCTCAAGCATTCTCAACATTGGCTCAAGATGTAAATGAAATTAAACAAATTATTGTACATGATAATAAATAACTAAGGAGGAAATAAAATGAATGAATTCGTTATTTCAAGTGGACACGCTAAAAAGGTTCGAGGAGCATGTGGTTATATCGATGAGGTTAATGAGGCAAGGAAGGTAGTACCGAAAGTTGCTGAATATCTAAAAGAATTAGATTGTAAAGTACATACATTTAATGATGATGCATCAAAAACTCAACGAGACAATATCAACACAATCGTAAAATATCACAATAGTAAAAGTAGAGATTTAGATGTATCCGTACATTTTAATGCAGGAACAAAGGAAATTGGTGGTACAGAGGTTCTTTATTATGGTGACGAAAATAAAGCATTGGCTGCAAAGGTATCTAAAGCTATTGCTGAAGCACTTGGAATTAAAGATAGAGGAGCAAAAAAACGGACTGATCTGGGGTTCCTAAAAGGTACAGCTAAACCAGCTATCCTGATTGAAGTATGCTTTGTCGATACTAAAACTAATGCTGATTCTTACAAAAAGAACTTTGATAACTGTTGTAAAGCAATAGCTGAAACGTTATCGGGTAAAGAGCTGAAAGAAGAGGCTAAACCAGTTGAAAAGAAAAGTGTTTTACATAAGGTACAAGTTGGTGCATTCTCTGATGAGAAAAACGCAGCTAAATTAGTAGCGGACTTAAAGAAAAAAGGATATTCAGCTAGTATTGTAAAAGGGTAGAAAAAATGAGTGCCCCTCTTTATGTGAGAAGGGCACTCATTTTTTCATACTTAAAGAGTGATGATAAAATGGCTTTATAAACTTTTAAATTTATTATTTTATTACCATAGTTCAGTTTTAGTTAGGTCTAAATTAAATACTTCTAAGAATATCTCGTAAATATGCCAACATGCATCATCCCCTCCACAAAACAAAGGAGACAAAGCCACTGTAATCAAATCCCAATCATATAAATCCCGCAAAGAAATGAGGTTTTTTCTTATCTTTTCATCATCCATTAATTCAGGCTCAAAATATTGACTTGTATTGAAATAATCCAAATCTAAATCAAGTATTACAGGTTTGTTATTTAAATATTGAGAAATCCGACCGTTTACTTTTTCATAAACAAGGTCTTCAATAGTTTGCAACCTTTTACCTTGGTATTTCTTTCTAGATAATAACTCACTTAGTTCTAATTCACATTCATTGAACTTCCAATCAGAAAGATCAAATGGATCATGGCTTTGTGTTTCATTTGTTTTTGGTGTTACATAAATTATGTTATCAATAGAATCTGTTGCAAATCCCGCCCATATAAAATTTGCAATTTGCAATTTTTCAGTTACATTATAAACATCTTGTTTATTTTTAATAGAACCTAATCCATTCGCTAAAATACCATCCGGAAGATCATCTAAATGGGCGTCAACATGGACTAAAGTGGCATTTGGTTCGATAAAATCATACACCTTACTTAACTCCCAAGCAGCGAAAGCCCAATTGTGATCACACATAACAAATATTTTATGTTCTGGAAAACAAACCTTGTAATTTTTCAGCGCCCCCATATTTTCACTCCTATTGCAATGTTCGTTCTATTAGTAAAGTGAAATAGTGATTTTCCTGTAATATCAATAATAATAGTATGCTCATCTCCTTTTTCACTCTAAACATTCGCTATTTTAGCACCTTCATTATATAATATTGCATTCAAGATTAACCTTAAATCCCTTTTGTCTAAATCTATAGTTACAAAATCCGGTAAAATATCATTTTCTTTTAAAACTTCAATAAAAGATGGAATCATATCTCTCTGATGCCAGTAATCACTTCTAATGATATGCTCATATATTTTTTGAATATAATACGAGTGTTTACTTAGGTTAGGTTTGTAATTATATCGTGGAGACGGATAAATCATTAAATCTACAATACACATAGATTGAAGGTTTTCAAAAATTTCATCGATACACGGTCTTATTTGATCTAAGTAGTTATTTATTATCACATTAGGAAAATTAAATTTTTTAGGAGCACCATAAAGTTCAATTAATTCTTCGATTTCACATTTATATCCATCATCACCAAATCTTTTCTTGTTTTCTGCCCTTAGAATATATAGCTGTTCCAAAGGTGTTTCTTTTTTAGTAATTAAAATTTTTGATTGTTCACTTTTAAACTGAGTGGCTTGTTTAGTAATGATATTGATTAACCCGGTCAAATGTTCATAACGTTTTTGACAATAAGAAATTAATTCCTTACAATCAATAGTCAATTCCTCATCTTTTTCATTTGGATCATTGCTGTACAAATGGACACTAAATATTCCATTTCCACTACTGCTTGACCATGATGCGAAGTACCTTTTTTTAGATTTTATCCCATTTTTACTGACTAAATTAACTGGATGAGTACCAAAAGCTGCTCTAATATGTGAAAAATAATCATCATCGGAAATACTTTTTCTGAACGTAGTATTGTCTTTAAGTAATGGATAATTTTTATCATTATTAAGAACTCTATGAATTTGTTGAACAGATTCGACAAGTAAGTCAATTGCCCCTATAAATTGAACCATATTTAGGGATAAAACATCTTGGTTTTTGTGTTTTAAATCTATAGAGGGAATACTGTTAACTACTACTTGAATCCAATCTCTTGCCGAGTAAACACAATTCAATTTATTTTTGCCATTATTATTTCCGTATTCCAGAATTAGAAAGTCCTCATTATCAGAAATAACTTGTTTAAAATCCTCTAATAGATAAGGCTCTAGGAAGTCCATTTTCATAAAAAGCAACCCTTTCTTATAAACGCCTTTGGATAATCTACACTTGCAACAAATTTAGGTGTTATTCAATAAGACCTAGACACTTTTTTATCTGTAATATAGTTCTATATTTATTATAAACTACCTTACGTAAGATGATTTCAAAAAAATGTAGCCCTTACTCGTTCTGAGTAGGGGCTTTTGATTTAAGAAAGCTTTTTGAAACTTAAATAAATACTTTAATGTGGTAAGACCTAAAGTGAGTCCCACCAATCTTCAACATTTTCTCGTTTTTTCTTATTTTCCAACTCTTCTATTTCTAAATTTATCCCTTGAGTTTCAGAGATTAGACTAACATATGCTTTGTTGGTCGCATAAAGTTCATCTGAATAGGTAATTCTCAATTTATATCCCTCATTTGACCAGTTTGAACTTGCTTCAGAACTGCTAAAAGCACCATAACCTGTGCTGATTTTAATAATTCCATAATCATTAAGAAGGCCACCAAGAACACCTAACATTTTTTTTATGGGTTTATCAATTCTGTCTAATAACTTATATCCATTTCCATAATAAAGAGCTTTATCCTGGTTAGTATGCCACCAAATATGTTGAGAATTCATATTTTTATAGACTAATTCAGAAGAACCTGCCCTTAACTTCAAAATTTCATTTTTTAATTCTTTAGCTCTTGATTCTCCTAAATCTATAACTTTATCAGGATTACTTTTTATAGTAGATAAAGATTCTTTTTCAATCCATAAATCAACAAATACTATCAACTGTTCAAGATATTTTTCCTTTAAAACCTCCATTTGTGTAATTAGTTCCTGCTTTTGCTTCTCTTTTTCTTTAATCAACGCTTCTGTACTATTAATCATTTTAAATCTCCGTTCTATAGCTTGTTATTAATATAAGTAAATTTCTTAGCCTATATTAAATCCCCCTAAAGGAGTAGGAAGATTAACTCATTACCTAATTAAAGATTAACAGTTATGGATATGTTTTGTAAATTAATTTTACTTTTTTAGCTTCAATGATCCACCATTTGATTGAATTACATTTTTTACGGGTTTAGTTTTTACTTCTAATATTGCTTCACCTGATCTACTTTCAATAAAGTCAGAAATGGTAGGGGATTGATAAATTTCAAGTTTTGTACTTTTTACTGCATAACGGGTAGGTGTAATAATTAGGATAGAAGGGAATACCTTTTTATCTGGTTTTTGCCAAGGTTCATCTTTCCAATCTCCTGTATCATAGTAGCTTTCATAAAGATCAATTTTCTTTTGCATGACTTCTTTTGTATACACATTACGCTGAACTTCAATAAATATTGGGTTAAACCAAATAGCAAAGATGTCCGGTTCTACTGTTCCTTTGTCTCCATATTTAGGCTCAATCATAAGGTTTTTGGTTTCCCTATGTGCTTTCATTTCAATAACAGTATCTACAAGTTCAAGGAAGTGGGGGATTTTAGTTGAGTCTGGTTTAATATTGCAGTCAACGGTGAAGTAAACGTATGGAGAGTGAAGAGTACTACATTTGATAAAGTTATCCCTTGTTAAGCGCTTTAAAACACTATTACAAGAATTTATAGGATTCTTAAGGTGCTTAAAGTGTAATTCAACTATCTGGTTTCTTGACATCATTCTGAATTGTCTCAAGTCATTAATAATGGCTTTATCCCTTTGGTTCACTATCGAACACCTCATCTAATGAAAATTCATTTACCTTTCGATCTGCGACATCTTCAAGCTCTTGTTTTTCTTGTTTAAGTTTTAATGGATCAAGTAACCCTTTAGCTTTCTTCTTATCCATATAAGGTACTTGGATCACTCTTTCTTTACCTTGAGTTGAAAGTATCATCCTGCCTGCAGTATCTAAGTCAACTGATTGCTTCAATCCACTTATTTTTGCATTCGTTTCATCTGACTGTTTACCTGATATTCTAAAGGTGAGGTTATTCTTCAATTGTCCACCCAATGATTTAGCATCGCCACGTTGCATTGACAACATCAGATAAACTCCATTAGACCGCCCTATACAGGATATACTCTCAATTATTTTCATTATTTTTGGTTTATCTTTGAGCAATATAACCTCATCAATACACACTACAATTGTGGGTGGAGGATTCTCTAATTCAAAAATACTTTCAACGTCCATCTTATCAAGTAACTTACCTCTACGTTCCATTTCCTTTGCAACCATTTGAAGCTGCGGTAATAATGATTGAGCATCCATGTAAACACCCATTACATGAGGTAGTCGTTTGTAAATACCGAATTCTGAAAACTTTAAATCACCAAGTAAGAACTGTATTTCATCTGGTGACTTATGCAGAATCAAAGAGGTCAATATTCCCCTAATTAATGAGCTCTTACCACTTCCGGTAGTTCCTGTGAGCAACATATGATGTTCTTCTGCCATATCCTTCACATTCATCTTACCTAACCTATCTACACCGCACATAATAGGGATTATTTTACCCTTCAAATGAGATTGAATTTTTTTAAACTCGTATGGAATATCTTTTTCCATGTCCTTTGAATAACACCACAAGATAAACTTCTTCACCTTACCATCTATTTCAATGTTATTTCCAAAACACTGTTTGAATACCCATTCTTGTTTCAAAACCAAATCAGGATTAGCACCATCGGGTAAGGTAAAAGTGAATCTGACAGCTTCATTTTCCTCATGAATATGGACATCATGAATCTTGGGATAACGTGTATACGTCTTTGATTGCGTTGTAGTTTGCTTGTGGATTCCACCAAGTTTAAATGCCCTCATCAATGAACCACGTAGCTTCATCTTTGCTCTCCACTTATCCATCATAAAAACACCCCACTAACACTAATCATTAGTTTCCATATAAATCCGAATGCTATACAAGGTATAGCGATATTAAAGCCTGTGTGAAGTGCTTCAGCTATGTCATAATTTCCTTGATGTTCAAAAAACTTTTCCAATAAGGCAATGGATACTAGCCCAACACCCATAAGGCAAATTGTCGGATCAAATAAAATAAATGGACTGACTGAATATAGGTTAATATTCGTACTGGCTTTCCATTTTACCTTCTTTTTATCCTTAAAACTTCCGTCCATAAATGAATGTAACTGTATAGTATGCTTTCTTCTCATAAGAACAATTCCTCCTTTTAAATATTCAGTCAATTAGAATTAAATAAATCCCACTCGCGCTCCCCCTTAATCCCTCACTCCGTTCACTCTTAACAAATTCCTTTGTTTCAGTCATACCAACGGATTAAACTTGTTTTTCTTTGGTAATGATAATAAGTAAAAACAAAGTAACTGATCAGTCGATAATTAGTTGATTTATTTCAGATAATCAGTAGGTGATTCAATAATGGAATCGTATCTACTTTGGTAAATGATATGTAGAAAGTTCGTAGATGTTGCTTGTACCTACGA
Source organism: Peribacillus sp. SIMBA_075 (assembly GCF_046534585.1). Taxonomy (NCBI): domain Bacteria; kingdom Bacillati; phylum Bacillota; class Bacilli; order Caryophanales; family Bacillaceae; genus Peribacillus; species Peribacillus sp. SIMBA_075. The sequence continues at coordinate 51,509 of NZ_JAWRYN010000006.1, forward strand.
GAAAGGGGAAATTTATTTACAATGGTAGAATACATCGTGTTTTTTGGACTAGTAATATCAGGGTTTGTTTTTCTTGGCTTGGACATTAGAAGAAGCAGGGGAGTGACGGTGGATCAATACATACCCCCATACTTTGTGGAACTGGATAAATGTCAAAGTCCTATTGAGAAAAGGGTATTGAAAGCATTATGGATGAGGGATTATAAAGTAACTACACAGTATCCAATAAGAAGGTATAGAATTGATATAGCACTTCCAGTGTATCGGTTAGCCATTGAATGTGATGGCAAAGATTTTCATTCAAGTAAAAAAGCTAAAGCACACGACAGGAAGCGAGACGCATACCTAAGATCGATTGGATGGAAAACGCTGCGGTTTAGTGGAAGCACCATCAATGGGAATATGAGTAAGGTGATTACTCGAATTGAATCTGAAATACAGAAGAAACACTCTAATTAAAAAGTGTTTGTTACGTTTTCTGTCACAACTAAGAAAGAAATGCTAATTTCTTCACAATACTGTCACTAGGACTTTTTACCTATATAATGAATATATAGGCTATGAGGGAGGCTGATTTTGTGAAATTGAAAGAATTGAGTTTTGAGCGAACCGGTTATATAAAGGCTAAGTTACAGTTATTTGATGATCATGTATTCTTAATGGCTGAGGATTGTATGCCTGTGAAGCTATGCCGTGAAAAATATGGTGAAGAAGAAGCAATCCAATTTGCAATAAAGGAATTTGAAAAACTGAATAATGTAATTTTGACGTCTATCGATTGATATTTGGAGGGATAAACATGCGAAATTTAGAAGGATTGAAGATTATAGATACTGATGAATATACTTATATAGAGGGAATTGGTACAGCTACTGAAGAGGGGAATCTGGATTTAGAGGGGTTAATTAAAACGTTGCTGCAGGAAAAATACCTACGTTATCTATAAGAAGGGAAATTTTCCCCTTAATTTTTTTGACTAAACTAAGAACAAATGTTCTATAATGTATTTATAGAATGAATGGAGATGTTCTTATGTCAATAAAAGATCGTGGAAAGCTTAAATGGCAACCAGCATTGATGCTGCCTGAATACGTTAAGTTACTTAATGATGTAAATAAGGATTATTACCGTCAAGTAAAACCAATATTAGACGAATATCAGCTGGAGGAGTTTGAGAACAAAATACACACTGCTATGGAGTTTAGTTCAACTGTAAAGTTTACTGTTTGGGAAGATGGTTTTGATTGGGATTATGTTGGAATGATACATAGGTTAGATCCTTTGACAAAGATGATACACTTAGAGTTGGAAAAAGAGAAGGGACATATTATTAGGGTGAAGTTTGAGGATCTTGTAGCAGTTGAGATAAGGGAGTGAACGGGGTGTTAATGTTGGCTTTTCTTATTTTAATACACCATAAAGAAAAGCCAACATTAAACATGCTGACCCCTTTAACACCTTATACACTAGTATCTGAATCTGTATGCTTTTCTTTATCTTTATTGAAGAGCTTGATTGTTCCCACTGTTAATTTATACACTAACCATGTGACCAAAAGTATATATACAACAAATCCTAATGCATAGAACACTAATGGAAAATATCCTGTATCGCTCCAAAAATAAGCGTCGTAGTTAGGGTAACCTTCCCTCTTAGCAATAAGAAACGGGTAAGTTGAGGCCGTTGCAGCAAAGGTTGAGATACCATAGAAAAATCGGATAGCACTATTCCCCTTTGTAATGATCATTAGAATGAAGAATAATGCAAAGGATGATAAGCTGTAGACACCTATCACATATGCCCAATGAATAGCCATGTGTACGTATACTGTGAAATAGAATGAAGCTACAAGGAGAATAACAGCCATTAACCCAAGGCCAACTAATTCTGCACTGCCTGATGCATCATCATCGTAGTCTACATTAGATTTATGCAACCATTGATTATCCTGTTGAATGTATCCACGACTTTGTAGCTCTAATTCAATAGCATGTTTTTCACCTAAATAGTCATGATCATTATGATCTCTAATTATTTCATCATCGGTTTTCTTCCATGCGGTTCTATCGTATCCCATTTGACTCCTCCTCTTGTATACTTCAAATAATAATTTTACTTAAAAGAAAAAGCATCCCATTCGGAATGCTCATTTTCTTCTTCCAATTAACAAGGCATTATACTCCACACCTTCTCTTTCAATTCTGTATACTGTGCTGAATTGTACTTCAACAACAAGATTTTCACTTTGTAGCTTTTTGATTCCTTTTTCAAGATCTCTGTCAAAGGTTTCTGTGCTCCATTCTGATACAGTAATTGTTTTGATAATCATAATCTCATCTCCGTTATTTAAATGTTATTGTACATACTTATTTGTATGCTCAATAACATTTAAAAATTATCATTCTTCTTTAAACTAACTATATTACCCTCTTGATCAAATGTAACATCAATTACACTGTCACCCATTTCAGCTAATTCGTACTTACTGGCCTCTGAGTGAGGAATGAATAGACCACCTTCTGCATCTATACCTTTGTAATGATATCCTGCGTCAGATGGCTTATTATCGAATAAGAAGAATGATGCTGTAGTTCCGTTAAAGACTGGATCATGCGAGATGTGGATTCCATCGTATTCAGTTTGTGCTGATTGCTTAGGTTCGGATTGTGTGACTTCCTTAGCTGGTTCAGTTTCCTTGGACTCTGTGGATGATTTAGATTCTGTTTGAGGTTGTTTGGATTCCGCTTCATCTAGTTGCTGAGAGAGTGATTCAAGTTCTGTTTCTAATTCGCTTATGCGTTCATTGGATGCTTCTTCATTGTTAGATGCTGCGTATTCAAGTTGAGTGGTCTGTTCGGTGAGTTGGTGCTTTGATTTAGCTGCATAAATGAATGATGAGATTGCTATGATGAGTGCGAGAGATAAGATGATGTAGAGTGTTAGTTTGGATTTGCGTTGTTCTGATCTCATGTAGGATAGTCTCCTTTTAATTAAGTTTTTATTATAAAGTTATAGTTTCGTTAGCTTCATCAATAACATATCCGAATATCCCTAATTATTTCATCATCAGTTCTCTTCCATGCTGTTCTATCGTATCCCATTTGCATTCCCCTTTTAGAATATTTTATGAGTGTTATAGTAAATATTTCCTTAATTAATAAAACTCCAACATTTTCTATAATTTTACGTGTTACTCTATCATGTATTTTCTATAATTTTACGTGTTACTATTTTCATAGAAAATTTTATGAAATGTGAATAAAAATTCTATAAATGGAAAATATTGTGGTATAAAGGATTTTATATGGAGGATTTTAGATGATAAAAAACAAAAAAAGAAAATTAAAGCCTAAAGAGGGACAAGCATTTAAAAAGCAATATCCTCCAAGGGATAATAAAGGAAGGTACGCAAAAAGGTCTGAAATGGAATACAAAAAAAGACCAACAAAGTTGGTTAAACTTAAAGGCACATACGGGACATTTTTAGTCAAAGATAGAATATTTTTAGTTAGTAACTTCATCAGTACTTCTATTACACTCGGATTAATAAGTACGTTAATAAAGATAATTTTGATTTAAAATATATTAGGTGTTGGAGTGAGGAAATGTCGGAAACCGAGAATTCAAATGAAAATAAGATTAATCGAAAATCTAAAAAATTGTTGAAAAAAAGTAAAACCAAACTTTGGATCAAAAATAGAACATTTTTAAATGAATTTACAGTTGATGAATATCTAAGGAAAGAAGTAAAGTTAATCGTAGCTAAATATTCAAAGCAAACTAAAAAAAGCTAAGGTTTAATCCTCAGCTCAGTTAAGAGGAAATAATGAAAAAGAAAAGCTAGTGATAATAATAATATTTACAATAAATTTCCTGTTTATACAAAAAACCACCAGTAATTGCTATTGGTGGTTTTCTTCTTTTATATGGGTAATTACTTCCTCAATTTCACATTGTAAAAGGCGGCAAATATCATCAATAACTTTCATTGATACATTTTCATCTTTTCCAATTTTAGCAAGAGTAGATGATGAAATCTTAATTTGCTTTTGTAAATCAACTTTATTCATTTTTCGTTTGTGAAGTGTTGCCATCAAGGGCGCATAACTAAACATCTGACCACTCCTTTAGATATGTGTTTTATTGCTTTAGTTTAGTGTACCATAGCTTTTAAAAAAGATGAAATTTCTTCTGTACTGGTATTGACAACCATAATTGTTAAATGTTATATTAACTTTAGAAAAGCAAAGATATAATTCGAATAAACAGATGTAATATTCGATATAACAAAACAAGGGGAGCGGTTAAGGGATGACAAATCAGATAGTAGCAGTAGAAGGTAAAGAAATGGTAAGAGAAACTTTCGGAGTATTCACAAACTTGGGCATTGAACTTAACTTTAACCAAAATTCGGACAACCAAAAACAAGCACTAATTGAAGCGTTATATAAACTTGAAGGAATCTCTACTATTGAAATGAAAATTACATTAAACGATGGAACAGTCATTGTGCCTAACATAAACAATTGGAATCACAAATGCGAAAATATCTCAGTTTTCGATGAAGCAGATGACTACATGGATTACAGTACAATGTTTTTATAAAACCTTGCGATCTCGTAACATTTAAAAGGAGGTGAAAAGATGAAAAGTTATGACTCCATTCTAAACGAGTGGGGTTTTTATAATTTATAGAGAGAAAGGTAAGGGAGGGATAAATTCGGATACTTCTATTGCGTTTTTTGTGAAGACATTCGAAGTGAATTATTTAGAGAAGATAACTGATTTGGGGTTTAGCTTGGCGGATTAACATATATAGAAGAAACTAGGTCAATACTTTATTACAAGAAAAAACTACTAACTATAAGTTAGTAGTATGATCAAATTTAGAGTAAATAATAGAGGTTTGAGAGTTTGAATTTTAATTTGAATATTGGTCACAAAATTGGTCACAGATTTGACTGAAACCATTGTTATAAAGCAATAATTACATGATTTATTGGTCACAATTTATGGTCACATACATTAAAAAGAATCAACTTTTATTTATGATTTTTTCGATTAGTATTTGCAAATCATCCGGCCTATGAAACTCAATCGGCGAAACGCCTTTATCGAATTCTATTGTATTGGATTCTATCATCAATACATATTTCCCGTTAATCTTTCCTAAATGGATGCTGTCGCCAAAATCGGCTAGAAGTCCTTTGATAGATGTACTGCCAAGCTTCATGCGCAGTTCGGCTTCAGGTGTATGTTCGACAATCTGGGCTGTGGCTTCGACGACTTGGTGTGTTTCAAGGCGTTCCTGGATTTCTCGTTTTTCGCTTGTTTCCCAGATTTCCAGGTCTTGTTCGAATTTCTGCAGTTCGTCACTGTTTTCTTCGAATTGAGCGGATACATGTTCATGGACCATATGGATGACCTGGTTTTTCATGATTTCCGGCATTGATTCGCCATATTCGACGAATTTCAAAAAGTCCTCGAAGTAGCGGGCATGTGAGGCCTGGTGGATTTTCAGCTCGCCTTCTTCAACCATACCTTCTTCGGGCATGTAGGGGTATTGAATGGATTTCATATTTTTAGTGGTGATTGCCATTTCAACGTGCCTAATCAGGGTCCGTTCATCCGAAATGGAAGCAACTTTCGGCTCGAAATCACATTTTAATAAGAAAACGAATGGTTCATCGAGATATTTCGATAATTTAGCCGATGCGATTATGAAGACACCGCCACGGACGGCACTTGTATCAATATAAGACCGCGTGAATTGTTCATTTTCTTCTTGGAATTCTTCTTTCGTTTTAGCATATCGAACCCGGTTAAATACATTGTAATTAGGGTTGGAATCAAGTGCATGTCCTTCTTCGACAATGAAAGAACCGATTTTCGTCGGTATTTGTTCAGTTTTTGGATGACGGTCCACTTTTCGTTTGGAAATCTTCATCAATTCCCCATCCAAAAAATCCTTTAGTGGACTTTCTTCGTATTCTTCAGTATCAAGGGTTTGAAAATGTTTAAAACGTTTATCAGCCTGATCGCCTTTTCCTTCGACTTGGATTAAATAAAAAGACAGATAGGTAATCGTAAAATCCATGAATGTCACCTTCTTCAATTATTAAGCATAATTCCCGTACTTTTTTAAGACTTAATAAGTATAGAGATGTACGGTGATTCCGTCAAACTATTGGCGTGAATAAAAAAATAATTTTGGTACATTATTTCAAAATCATACTTAAAGAAAAATAGGGATAATGTTAAAATTCCACAAGACGAAAATAAAGGATTACAGGAAATACTCCATGAACGGTTAATCTAATAGATAAAATGAACTGCAAAATAAAAATATATTTTAAAGTAGATTAATTTAACAGCCTTAATGTCGAAATAGTATATATGGGTAGATAAATTGGAGGGCAATTCAATCATGAAAAGTATATGGAGAAACAGACAAAAGATAGATGCCATAGACTATATGCAATTTAAGGAACAAGTCGGTATAAATGTCACTGAATTTCCGAGCGTATTGGCTCAAGTGGATATGATTCATTTGACGATCGGGGATTTATGTATTATTCGGTCTTTACAAGATGAAGTAAAAGAACAATTGAGCCAAATTATAGAAAATTTTTATAAAAATCTAAAAAATGAATCCTCTTTAATGAAAATCATTTCGGACAATAGTTCTGTTGATAGGTTGAAAAAGACGCTTCATCGTCATATGTTCGAAATGTTCAGTGGTACAATTGATGATGCGTATATCAAACAGCGTTATGTCATCGCACAAGTACATGTGCGAATAGGACTGCAGCCAAAATGGTATATGAGTGCTTTTCAAGATTTACTGCAATCATTAATCATTCATGTAATTTCCAATATAAAGAATACTGAGCAATATCAGAATAACATTCTGGCTATCACCAAAGTTTTCAATTTAGAGCAGCAAATCGTTTTAGAGGCATATGAGCTTGAAAATGAAAAGATGCGTATAAAAAACCATGAAGAAAAAGAAAAGATTAAACTGCAGGTGAATCATAATGCAGAAGAATTGGCAGCAATCAGTCAAGAGACAAGTTCAGCGACTCAATTAATGGCAAATAAGGTAGTCGAAATTCATGATTTCACTCAAAAGGGTTCGGACATTGCGATAGAGACAGAGGGAAAATCAAATGAAGGCGTTGAACTGTTACAAGGATTAGAGAAAAGATTGGTAAAAACACAGGAGCAAATGACGCTCATCTCAAAAGATATGGAACACCTATCCAATACATCAAAGGAAATCGGACGAATTGTCACGATAATCACTTCAATTGCAGAACAAACGAATTTGTTGGCATTGAATGCAGCGATCGAAGCGGCAAGAGCGGGTGAAAATGGTAGAGGATTTGCGGTTGTAGCCGGTGAGGTAAGGAAGCTTTCGGAAAATACCAAAGAATCAATTTCGGAAGTAGTGAAACTCGTTAGTGGCATTGCTCATTTTACTAATGTTATGAATACATCTATTTCAATGGTTAGCGGTGAGATTACTAAAGGCACGGAACAAGGTAAAGAAACGAGCATATTTTTTACCGATATCGCAAAGGCCATGCTTTCAGTAAAAGAGCAGAATATTAAAATCACCAAGGAAATGACTGAACTGAATGTTATATTCGAGGAAATTAATGAAGCGTTCAATCAAGTGGCCGTTTCCTCGGATCAATTGACTCAATTAACGATGAACTTGTAGAAGTTCATAAGGTTTGTTAGAAGGAACATCTTAAAGTGGCTTATGTGATAGTATTTTATATTTTAATAAACAACTCGATAGAATATTTTGATAAAAAAACCTCAAAGCAATTATGGAATAAGGATTATCATTTCATTATTTAATCGGGTGTTTAATTAATCTCTTGAAATAATATAGGTTTAATGTTATATTAATAAAGCGATGAGCTAATTTGTGTAAGCCGAAGAACAAGCTTTTAGCTAAACGTCGGGATGTGGCCTGACGGTTCTACGCCTCAAACGCATCAAAGACGCCTGCTGCGTGCAGGCGTCTTTTTCATTTTAGCGATTCTTTTTTTGCAGCTTGAACGTCATCCTTGAATTCCTCTTGAATTTCTTCTGTTATTCCCTTTGTTGCATCCTTGAACTCCCTAAGCGAGGTGCCAACTGCCCGTCCGATTTGCGGAAGCTTATTCGGTCCAAAAACAATTAAAGCTAAAATAAGGATTAAAATTAAACCAGGAAAACCAATGTTTGAAAGCATTACTAGTCACTCCAATCAAATCTTATAGTTAATATTATAGACTCCTGACAAGTATTTGCAAATGTTATCTACTATTAATTGTAATGCTCAACATCATAAATTAGACTTCTGTTAGACAAGCATTTTAAATTTATTTTGTCCTATTTTATCTTGCACATCTAAAAATCTTTCCTGCCTATCTTAGCCAATGCAATATATAAAATTAATATGTGAAGAGTGTCGCTTTTGGTTTTTTCCGTGTAGGGCTGTTGCTTATTTCGCTCGTATTACATGAAAAATTTTATTGCTTGGAATGATTAAACTTGCAAGATTGAAGGTATTTAGGTATTATAACTATACAAGCTGCGTTGTTCGTAATGATAATTAAGTTTTAACCTTTAAGCTGTAATAGGGAGTTTTACATCGAAACAGGAATGTTATGCCTCGTCACTGACTTGGACAACAGGATTGTTTCTGCAAACACCCACTTTGAGGAGTGGTGGTTTAAAACTTTCTTACTTGAATACGGCAATGGCGGCTTATATTTTTAAAATTAGAAACCAGTTCCGATTTGGGGCTGGTTTTTTGTTGTTTTTACTAATGTTCAGAGTGTTGGAGATAGATGCACTTATGGGTATTGTCAGAAAAATTAAAATGTAAGGATCCAAGATTTATGAATAATATGTGAAAGTTTTTATTGAAATATCTGATAATTAGCCATTATAATAATAATTAGATAACTCGGTTCACTATTTATATAAAAAGATGGTGAGTCGATATTTTTTAATAATTACGTAAGCGCTATCATTTGGATGGAGTTACTGCAGTCACCTTAGGGAGGAGAAAATTTTATGGCTAGTATTAACACAACCGAGGTAATTAGCAACAGTAAATTTAACCGCTTTCATTTTGGGTTGCTGGCATGGTGTTTTATAATAATCCTTTTTGATGGCTATGACCTTGTCGTTTACGGAACGGTCGTCCCGGTATTGACGGAGGAGTGGAACCTAACTTCCGTGGAAGCGGGGGCTATGGGCAGCTATGGTCTATTTGGAATGATGTTCGGGGCAATCTTCTTTGGTACATTGGCAGATAGGATTGGCAGAAAAAATGTAATAGCGATTTCGCTGATTTTATTTAGTTTATTTACACTTTTATGTGGATTTGCGAACACACCTACCATGTTTTCGACTTTACGATTTTTGGCGGGATTAGGGCTTGGGGGCATCATGCCGAATGTCATTGCCTTATTGACGGATTATGCACCGAAAACGATGCGGAGCATGGTCGTTTCGGTCGTTTTGTGCGGATATTCATTCGGAGGAATGCTTGCCCCGATACTGGGTATCTGGCTTATGCCGATCCTAGGCTGGGAGTCAATATTCTGGTTTGCGGGAATACCACTGTTATTTTTACCCTTCATGATGAAGCGTTTACCAGAGGCCTCTACGCATCTGATCAGAGTTGACAGAAAAGAAGAATTGATCAGGATATTATCCAAGGTAAGTCCTGAGAACAATTTCGACATCAGGGACGAAATTGCAGAAGTGAAAAAAACTGATACGAATATGCCGATTGTTGGATTGTTTAAGGGGGCCCGTACTCTAAGCACCATGATGTTCTGGATCGCCTTTTTCATGTGTCTATTGATGGTATATGGATTGAATACATGGCTTCCCAAGCTAATGATCGAGGCAGGGTATGCGCTGAATTCAAGTTTAGGTTTCTTGATCGTTCTGCAGGGGGGAGCTATCATTGGCACGCTTATCATCGCTAAACTTTGTGATCGTTATGGATCCAAGAAAATGCTTGTGCCGATGTATGCGCTTGGGGCAGTCAGTTTGACGCTATTGGGAATGGGCGGAAGTTCCTTCATGATTTACACCTTGGTAGCGATTGCAGGTGCCTGTACCATTGGTGCCCAAAACCTTGTACAAGCCTATGTTTCACAATACTACCCACCAAATATTAGATCGACTGCATTAGGTGTGGCATCTGGAATCGGAAGGATCGGCGGTATGCTTGGACCTATACTCGGCGGATTTTTATTGTCCATCTCGCTGCCCATCCAATTGAATTTCATTGCCTTTGCCATTCCAGGTCTGATTGCAGCGGTTGCTTTATCATTCGTTCCAGTGAAAATGGCATATTACAAAAATGATCATTCGGAACCAAATGAAGAAATAGTGGTAGAATCCGATAAAATGAATGTCTTGTAAAAGTTAAATGCATGGAGACCCTCGCCGTCCATTTCATGTTCATTCGTTTTTGAGAGCTTCTGTTGGAGGAGTCATGATTCCGGTATTTATACATTTTAGTAACGATTTTGGTGGAATTGTTCGCCCTGACCTTAGAGGGATAAGATCGAAAGGATAAAGTTTCTTAAATGTTCATAATTTCGCAATGCAATTCACTCCATTATATAAAGAATAAATGTTAGAATGATTGTACGGATAATTAATTCCTCCTTGAAGTGGAGCGAACTAGAAATTAATCTCATCTTTTGAGAGGAGTCATTACTTTGAAATTTTTAAAGCACATAATTTTTTGGTTATGCATTATAGGTACATTATTCTCTATGATATATTTCTTCATAGCGGAAATTCCGTTATATATTAAATTATTAGGCGCAGCGATCATCCTTTATCTTGGTTATGATCTAATAACCGAATCTAAGAAAAGAAAGCGTAAGGAAGCCTTGGATGCTTAATATTATAATCGTAAACGCCCTCTTATCAAAAGAGGGCGTTTTTTTTGCAGGTTTCGGCAGTGTTGGGGGATAGCATCATTTCAGCAGTGGGAATTTGGTTCATAACGATAATTTCAGCAATATGACTGTAAGCAGGCAGGAAAAGAAACTGTTCTAACGTACCCCAATCGAAAGCAGCTAATAAGCTTGCTTTAAGGCATGAGATGAATTCTACAAATAGGCGATCTATTGCCTATAGGGTTGGGTGGGGAATTATTGAAGGGGAAAGGCTGGTAAAGATACTTGGATATTAGTAAAACGGCCAAACACCTATTGAAGGCTTTAGTGAGGAATTAAAGGGTTAAGGTCCTTTCATTTGTTTACTGTCTAGGTCCCCATATAATGACTGAAACCCCGACTAAACAGATTGCAGCTCCAATCCAATCATATAGATCAGGAGTTTTCTTATCGATGCCCCATCCCCATAAAACCGATAAAACAATGAAAACCCCGCCATATGCAGCATATACCCGTCCAAAGGTAGGGAACGTTTGAAAAGTTGCAATGATACCGTATAATACCAGCCCAAACCCTCCGGCTAACCCTAGATAAATGGATTTACCCTCTCTTAACCAAAGCCAAATTAGGTAGCCACCACCAATTTCGGCTAGGCCTGCCATAAGGAATACTATTGTAGTAACTAACATTTATGTATACCTCTCTTTCTCGTTGAATTTTATCATACTTAGCAATGTTCTAAAGTGTAGACTTTTGAAGAAAAAGTGAATATGGACCGAAAGTTACATGGATCATCACCGTTAAAGCATGAAAATGATCCTTCTTTAATAAGATATTGTTATGCATGATTGATCTATGAAGAATTGTAGCTTTCAATTGAATTTAAGCCATCATCATCTTTTAACTCTAACTTGGATTGCAAGTCAGATACAAAGGGTACTATACCTAAAAGGAAATATAGTAATCTAGTTGAGGAGTTGCATCCATGAAATCCCGAACATTTGTATGCATGTTAGCCCTATTTCATTCATGTATTGTCGGCCTATCTTTCTTATTCACGAAAATGGCGATTGCAGAATCGAATCCGCTTGATACTTTGGCGTTCCGATTCACGGTTTCTTTCGTGATCATTTTATTCCTTGTCGCCTTTAAAGTCATTAAGGTGAACTATTCCTGGGAGTCAGCTAAAAATCTGGTTCCACTATCCTTGCTATTCCCCACTCTTTTCTTTACCTTTCAAGCTTTCGGACTTAAATATTCGCAATCCACTGATGCTGGAATTCTGTCTGCCGTCACCCCAATTCTAACATTAATGATAGCTGGATATTTCCTTAAGGAGAAAACATCTTTATATCAAAAACTTTCGATTGTCTTGTCGGTAGGTGGGGTCATTTTTATTTTGGTGATGAAAGGGAGCACGATCAATTTTTCCGACATGCTTGGGATGGTGTTGATTCTGCTCTCCTGTATTGCTACTGCATGTTATACAACGATGACCCGTTCGCTTGCCAAGGACTATACACCAGGTGAAATGTCCTTTTTCATGATGGGAACAGGCTTTGTCATTTTTAACGTTGCCGCGCTCGTTACCCATTTAAAACAAGCAACAATGCCGGAATTCTTTACACCATGGTCAAGCATGGAATTTATCAGTTCCATTTTGTATTTGGGCATATTGGCTTCATTGGTCACCTCGTTATTATCCAATACGATTTTATCAAAAATCAAAGCATCTCAAATGAGTGTATTTGCAAATCTTTCCACGGTTGTCACGATTGCAGCGGGAGCTCTCATTCTTGATGAAAATATTACAATCTACGATATTATGGGGTCAGTACTAATCATTTTAGGTGTAATAGGGACGAATTATTTTGAAGGGGAGAAAGAGCATGCGATAAAAGTGAATCTTGAATATAAAGAGGAACAAAGTGTGAAATGAATGAAAATGGTCCATCCTAATAGGAATGGACCATTCAGACTGTAGGCAAACTTGAACTGCCCCGTAATGTTAACCGAACTAACATTTACGGGGTGTTTTTTTATGGCTTGTACAATTTGAATGTTGATTTCCGCTCCAGGCACTTTCGCGGGCGGTCTCCCTAGACTCGCTTTTCTAAGCAGGAGTCTCGCAGAGCCGTTCCAAGCAGCTTTGTTACAAAACTTAGATAGAAATCATATTTCATTTCCACCATATTGTTTGCGGGAAATTTGCTGATCCGATCAATACTTGCTCGCCCAGTTGAGGTGTGCAGACTTGGACGGCAAGATCATTGGCAGCTTTTGTTACCCGTTCTATCGGATCTGTCCAATCATGAAAAGACAATGTGAACCCAGCCCAATGAATGGGAATCATCAGTTTTCCTTGTACATCGATGTGTGCTTGAACAGTTTCCTCAGGCATCATATGGATGGTTGACCAGCGCTCATCATATTGGCCGCATTCCATTAAGGTTAAATCAAAAGGACCATATTTTTCGCCGATATCTTTAAAATGGCTACCATATCCACTATCACCGCTGAAAAATATCTTTTCGCGTTTTCCATTAATTACCCAAGAACACCACAATGTCGTATTGCCATCGGTTAAACTCCTTCCAGAAAAATGCCTTGCAGGTGTACAAACAAATTTCAAATCCTTGAATGAAACTTCATCCCACCAATTATGTTCCTGGATCAGTTCTTGTTTAACGCCCCATCTTTCAAGGTGTCCACCGACACCTAGTGGAACAATGAACTGACCGACCTTATCTTTTATTTTCTTTATTGAGAAATAATCCAGATGATCGTAATGGTCATGGGAGAGCAGGACGGCATCGATAGGAGGCAGTGAATCCAAATCAACAGGCAATTCCCCGCTAAACCGCTTGTTCCCAAACCAAGGAAACGGAGTGGGTGCTTTGCCAAACATCGGATCCACCAAAATGGTTTTCCCGTCTATCTCCAACATGAATGCAGAATGACCAAACCAGGTGACTTTATTGGAATCCACAGATACAGGTTCTTTTGTTCCAATTCCGATAGGATGGTCTGGCCTTCTTTTTGGATTGCCTTTTATGTAATCCCGTAAAATGGAACCGGTATGTTTAAGACTCATCGATTGACTAGCAGGAATCTGATTGTGGAATTTCCCATTGGCAAAATTCTCTTTAGTAGTGAAACTTCGCACTTTTTCTTTGTTTGCCCGCCTCCCCAGCGGAGGATAGAGGTTAAGGACAAGTAACACTAATATAATAGAAGAAATGATGAACTTTATAATTTTCAGCATGAATTATGTTCCTCCCATATTAATCAGACCTTTCGTAAACTTATCATATCACAGAATTTGTATGGTTATTTACTGCGATATCCCACAAGAGATTTACCCTCCTGATAACAGGTGTTGCTGCTTGGTGAAATCGATGATTCATATAGTGGATTATCCCTTTGGGAGGAGTGTTTTGAATATGACCAGTGTTTAAGTTTCAACCGCCCCAGGCAGGGAAAAGGGGTATATATAATGAATAATATAGAGAGCGGATATGTGATATAACAGCCGTATGAATGGTAGGGGGATAAAACGATTGTTAATGTTTTTCAGAGTCTTTGTATGGGTAGTATTTATTGCTTTATTAGCATATGTCATTCTTTCTTGGAAATATAAAGATAGGGTAAGTAAGAGGATTGAAGCGATTCGAAAAACCTGGTATGTCATTTTTATATTAGGAGCATTGATTTATTGGAATTTCTATCCGATGAGTATATTTAACGAATGGAAAAACTTCTTGATTATGGCTATTGTATTTATCCTGATAGATATGTTTGTGTTCTTGAGCATGTATATATCCAAAATTGGCGATAATGAACTGTCCTATGCAACAAAAGCCGTTGCGGAAAGTGATAAACTTTTAACGGATAATAGGGAAAAGGTCAAGAATATGTTTCATCTCCTTAAAAAAGAAGGGATTCCTGAGTATTATCAAACGAATAAGGAATACTTGGCTTATTTGAGTATTCTCCTTCAAGCTTATGCCGCAAAAGAAGGGATGAACGTGAAAATCCTTCCTTTCAAAACGGAACAGGACAAGCGATTGGTGATAAATGGGCATCCGAACTTGAATGGCAGTACCATTCGTGCTACATTGGAAAGAGAAGATACGTATTATAATGATGAAGAAAAAATGGCTCTGCAGCCAGTAAGTATATTGATGGAATCCTATATCCTTCACGTTAAATCAGAAAGCTTCGTTTCAGAAGTCGATTGTTTATTAATAGCATTATTAATCATGATGTTTGATATGGTCATAAAACAAAACCCGGGTGGTGAAGATAAATGAGCATTTATGATAAAGCCGGCGGTGAAGTGTCAGTTGCCGTAATCAAACCACAGGTGAAAATACCCGACGTAGGTTTGAGTCCCCATACCAAAAAGGTGATGAAACAAAACGAACGCATTATCCTGAAACAAAAAGAAAAAACTGCACGCTTCAGCCGGTTAAAAAGTGTTTAATTAGAATCAAGGCAGAGGTTTTCCTTTGCCTTATGATATTTAATGGAAAGCCCGCATATACTATTCAAAATAAAGGAATAGGAAGGGTCTTTCAGGATATGAACAAAAAACCCGAGAGAGTTAACATCCCGGCCCCCTCGGCTTCACCATCCGAGAAACGGATACATAAGGAAAATGCTGATCTGCTCAAGCTGTTGCAAAGGCTTAAAGCTAAACGTTGGATTTTTTTAAGGTAAAAGTCAAAGCCAGTCTCTAAGGAGAACTGGTTTTTTTATTTTTCAGGAAAATCACAGCGGGTGAAAGTATTGAATATTATTTCGACCTAACTCTTTAGCTGTATACATCGTACGATCAGCTTTTTTCAAAAGTGACTCCATTTCCGTACCATTATGCGGATAAAAGCTTATCCCTATGCTAACTGATACAAAATAATCATTTCCTTTAATGGGAATGGGCATTGTGGATAATTGGTTCAATATTAATTCTGCGTTTTCCTGTGTGCTTTTCATTAAATCCTCACAATGCGATGGATGTAATAATACAATGAATTCATCTCCACCTATACGTGCCACATGACTCCCGCGGGGGACGGTTTGCAAAAGACATTCAGCCGCTTTTTTTATAACGTCGTCTCCAGCATCATGACCGAAGGAATCATTGAAAAATTTAAAATGATCAAGATCGATGTAAAGAATGGCCATTTCATCGTTTGTTTTATCGTCATGAAAATCAAAATAATTATAAATGAAATGCCTATTATAAAGACCTGACAAAGGATCTCTGATTATCCCATCTTCAAGAATGATGGTTTGACTAATCAAAGCTGCCAAAGATTTGATGAGTATCCTATCATACTCCTTAAAATCATAAGGTTTAATGTCGAATGCACATAATGTACCAATGATTTCACCCTCATTTATAAGGGGCGTTCCCATAAAACACCCATTCTCGATAAACTTCGTTACGGGGTGGCCACTAGTCAAATCATGTTTCTTTAAATTCGGGATAACGAGTGGTTCCAAGCCATTCTCAACAACTAATTTGCAATAAGCCATATTATAAGGAAGGATGTCGCCTTCACAAATTAACTTAGCATTTCTATTGAAGGATTTGATCATAAAACTCTGTGTGGGATTTAATATCGAAAGAAAGAATGTATTGACATCAATGGTTTGTGCTAATAGTGCTAATACTTCTTTAGCCATAGAGTCAAAATTTTTATAATAATTGATATCTTGCTGAATCATTTTCAGGCTCCTCTTTTATCTTTAGTCTTTTTAGGTTTCCGGATGTTATTTCTCATATTGAACTAGAAAGACACAAAAGCGGAATCTGAATACCGTGACAGTTACCAGGATTTCCACTAAACTCAATTATGGGGTTGGATTCGTTTTTTTGATGGATAATGTAATCGGTAAGCTAACCGTTTAATGGGCTGTTTCTATTTTTCTTAATTCAGTATGATTGTCAGTCAGTTAAAATTGACCCTTATTTTATTTTCGGCTTTTTTTAATATCATTAAATTTCTTTTGCCTGATTTCCAAATGGCTAATCGGCTTTTCGTTTCTGTATGCCGGTATGGGCATCACTCAATAACTAATATTTCCCTTTAAGTCAATAATCAGTTTATCTAACCTGTATTATACTGTACGTGAAATGGCAAGAGTACCGTTTCAGGTACAAAATTAGTATCAATTTTTCATATTTACCTTGGCTCGTATGAGGTTAAAGCAGCTTGGCATTTCTGTTCCTTGTCATGATTAAAGAACTACATGTATTACCTAGATAAAACGAATGTATCTGGCTCATTTAAAAAAATGTTTTGGAGAGGATAAAAGGTAAGAATAAAGTACATACAGGATAATTCAAAAGGGGATCATTATGGGAAAATTAGAAAGTATATATCCTATTGCTATAGACAATACAAAGGAAAAAATAATCCAGGATATGGATTACTTTTTAGAGAATCAAGAGACGATGCCTTCGTTTGCAACATATATATCAGACAGGGTTTCTTTTATTGAGCAAATTTGGATCAATGTTTGGTTAAATAAAGCATCAAACGATGTGCCCAGGAAAGAAAAAAAGGTGTTTCTAAGCGAAAGGGGATTTGTAACAGAAGGTTCAGATCATAAACTGATAAATAGCATGTTCCGTAACGAATTAAAGAAGTATCGTCCTTTTGATGCCTTATCGTGGATAAAAAAATCCTTTGCTGAAAATCCAGATGATTGGGAGAAGAGATATAAAAATGCAAGGGATAACTTCACTAAGCGACAAGAAGAACAGCGGCTGGCTAAGCAACGATGGAAAATACGCGTTAGACTTCAAGAAGAGGCCAATACTTTTTTTGAAAAAAGCTCACTACTTTTATATTTACATGTCAGGAATTATATTGCTGGAAATTTGGCAGCGGATCTTAATAATAAGCCTAAATTTCAATATGTCGATCCATACTTGCTTGAAGAACGATTGGTTGAAGAGGGGGGATTTCAAGCAGCCGAATACCTTATGGTCTCTGATTTTTTTGAAGAGCTGACAGGCGATATTCACTCGTTACTCGATTGGGGAAGGAACCATTTTGAGTATGAAAATTACTTCTACCGATATGAAAGGCTAGTTTCGGATTTCATTCTGAAATTAGCCCCAGAAAAGTACTTGAACCAATTACCTGTTGCACTGCATCATGATTTTTTGGAGTCATATGGGGAAAGGCTGACGGTTGAAGACCTTCAAGGTATATTAAGGGATGAATTGGCTGATTTGTCTCAGGCCTGTTTTGATGAACTTCAGGAAGAATACCTTTCTGATTTACTGAGCCTTGAAGGAATTCCTTTTAATGAAACATTGCACGAACAAATATTTGAAAAGGACGAGGCGAACAGAGAAAGAAGAAAAGCTGAAGTATTGGCAGAGCAGGCAAAGAAGCTGGCTGAAGAGCAAAGGATGATTGATGACATTATCGGAAAGGCCTATACACCATCATTAGGAAAAAAAGTTAGGTATGTTTTGCATATCGGAGAGACCAATACCGGGAAGACACATAAGGCCCTACAAAAAATGAAAGAAGCGGAAAGCGGTTTGTATCTGGCGCCCCTTAGACTACTAGCCCTCGAAGTGTTTGATAAATTAAATGCGGATGGTGTTCCTTGTTCATTAAAAACCGGTGAAGAAGAAAAGGCAGTTGCGGGTGCTAATCATGTTTCCAGCACAGTTGAAATGTTTCATGAAAAAGACTACCATGAAGTGATCGTTATAGATGAAGCCCAAATGATTGCCGATAAAGATCGAGGCTTTTCGTGGTTTAGGGCAATCACACAAGCAAATGCGAAAGAAGTACACATTATCGGAAGCAAGAATATCAAAATGATGCTTTTGAACCTACTGAATGAAGCAGATTTAGAACTCCACGAATACAGACGTGAAATACCGCTGGAGGTAGAACAAAAGGAATTTGGATTGAAGTATACCAAAAAAGGGGATGCGCTCATTTGTTTTTCAAGAAGGCACGTACTGGAAACCGCATCCCGTCTAAAAGAGAGTGGACATAATGTCAGCATGATATACGGCAGTATGCCTCCTGAAAACAGAAAACGGCAAATAGAGTTATTCAATCGCGGTGAAACATCAGTGGTTGTAGCCACAGATGCGATAGGAATGGGATTGAACTTGCCAATCCGACGCATCGTCTTTCTTGAAAATGAAAAATTCGACGGGACTCGAAGAAGAAGATTGACTTCTCAAGAAATCAAACAAATCGCAGGTCGAGCAGGGAGAAAAGGGATTTACGATACTGGCAAGGTGGCATTTACAGCAGAGATTAAAATCATGAATAAGTTGCTGGAACAAGTAGATGAGCCAGTTCAGACCTTCACTATTGCCCCAACCTCGGCTGTGTTTGAACGTTTTCAAAAGTATTACAGGAATCTAGGAACATTTTTCGAAATGTGGGAGAGGTTCGAGCCTCCTAAAGGCACGAAAAAGGCATCACTATCGGAAGAAAGGGAGCTTTACGAGCTTATACGGGATACTGAAATCGAAGCGCGTTTTTCCTTAATGGATTTATATGGATTCTTGCATATCCCTTTTTCAGCGAAAGAACCAAGTCTGATCAAGCAGTGGCTGGAAACGGTCGAAGCGATTGCCGAGAGCAGTGAACTTCCTGTACCGATCATCAAGACTAAAAATCTGGAGGAATTGGAGCTTTCTTATAAAGCGATAGGCCTTCATCTATTATTTTTATATCGGATGGGTAAGAGGACTGAAACTGTTTACTGGGAGCGTATCCGTGAAGAAATCAGTGAGGGCGTTCATGATCAGTTAAAAGACGAAATGTTGAATTATCAAAAAAAATGCAAGCGCTGTGGAAAAAAGTTGCCGGATGACTCCCGTTTTCATATATGTGATGCTTGTTACCACAGAGGGCATAGGAAGTCACACAGATTCAACTAAACTGAAATTTTTCCAATATTGAGCAACCCGAATAAAGAACACCTTTGGTGTAGGTATTCGGGTTGTAGTCTGTTGAATATATACTCAGTCATCCCGTTTCGCTTTAGCAATAAGTGATGCTTGCTGCTTCATACGTTTATCAGCTTTTTTATCATGCACCACTAAGATGGCATGAATTAAACCAGGTACGTAAAAAATTAGTGTGAGGATTAAATTAAACAAAGCCTGAATGGGTTTACCCGCTAATAATACGGCTAAGGGGGGGAAAAGAATCGCGATTAAATATAGAATAATAAACACTCTCCAAAATTATGATTTTCATCTGAATTTTACGACTTGACAATCTACAAGTAATACTAGCATTACTTGTAGTGTAAAGCTACCGTTCCATCTTCCTGATGATACCCCTTGCTATTACCTTGATAAATATATGCCCGGGTGTCCGCTTCATACCCAACCGACATTCTGTCTTTAAAGATATATTTTTTGAGGGATTCTTTATCTTGGATTAAGCATGAGGTGGCTGGCTTAGGAAAAGGAAAATATCGTTTTTGCAGGTAGTGGGCAAAGTACGTTTTTTTGTATTAGAATAGTCAGAAAACTGACTGAAAGCGGGAAATTCATGAGAAAAAAGATAGGCTGTTTGCATGCACACTATACAAATATTGAATATATAGAAAAAGCCTTCTCGTAATTTGATATTGAATGGCTTCATCTTGTAGATCCAGGCTTGATGCATAGGGTGGCATCGGATGTAAAGTTTAAGTATTCGGATGCTCAAAAAATGGTTAAAGAACAAGTCGAATGGATTGCCGAATGTAAAGTGGATGCCATCCTGATAACCTGTACGAATTACATCGCCTTTTTAAACGAAGAACAACTCTCCTTACCCATGCCTATCATTAAAATCGATGAACCATATTTTGAACAAATTTGCCAATTGCGGCAACCTCAAGTCATATTATTCACGAACCCTGCTACTGTCGAAGGAACTGTCAAACGTTTAAATGCACATGCTGAAAAATATGAGGGTGTGGATTTTGAAGTAATCATCATCGACAATACGTTTGCATTCATTATGCAGGGATTGGGTGAAAAATATAACCAGGAAATCGTTAAGTTCCTGCACCACTTTAATAGTGGGAAAAGACCTCTGTCGGTGGCACAATTATCAATGGTTGAAGCAGCTCAACGTTATGAGTTTCAGACAGGAAACAAAGTTTTAAATCCATTGCATGCATTAGTTGATTCCATGATCGTTCAACTAGAACTAAGTTCATTGAGTGGTCTTTGAATCAAATGATTGCTGGTGCCGCATGAACGGAACGTTTTTTAATTTCAAAAAAATGTATTTGTATATAGAAGAAAATAAAAAAATCACAAATCTGGTTAAATCCCAGTGCAGGGATTTTTTTTATTATTCCTTTGTGCGGATTTGTTCACGGATGTTTTCAAGTTCTTCAAGGGATAGAGCTGTCAGGGAATTTTTTATTTCTTCTTCGACCCGTTTTCTATCAAGCTCCCTATATGCGCTCCACCAATCCCGCAGCCCTTCGGTGTTTTCGAGAAGATACTCTATATCAATTTCTTCTTGCTCATCATCTGATAAATATCGCATGACTGCACCTAATAATCGATTGAGTTTGGCTAATTCACTTTCCTTATCAGGTGAAGCGGGGGTATCTTTCACTTCTAAATCAGCTTTAGCCGGAACATTCCGAGGTGTCATAATTTCCTCCTGTTTTTAATACTAGTGTGCCTAAAAATGGCGGTTTTCAATATATGTCTTTGGTATTTTTATAAATTTCATCTTTAAAAAATTTCAACATATACCTCGCTAGAATATATAAATTATATCATCATCCTTAAATAGATTTAACAAAGTAATGGGTAGGTAAGGGGGAAGTAAAATAAAAGGAATAGCTTAGTGCTATTCCTTTCATAAAGCGGCTAATTTTATGCATTCTTCTGCGCATCTAAAGCATGCCTCAGCACATTTTTGACAATGTTCATGATCGTGATTTTTACATTCGTTCCCGCAGTTTTCACAGATCTTGGCACAAACTTCAGCCAACTCTGAAATAAACAGTGTACCTCTTCCTATCGCCTGTTCTAAATAGGAGCAAAAATCCGCACATTCCCGATCCAAGCGAATGCACTCCACCATCATGTTTACTTGATCTTCTTTTAAGCATGCGTCGTAACAATGATTACACGCGGTCATACAATCATTTAAAGTTTGGATAACAGCTGAATAATTCTCATGTGACATGAACAAATCTCCTCCTAAATATGGTCTCTCCCTTACTATTATCCTTTATACTATCCTTTAAACTTCTTTTAGGTTAAGGTAAATGGCTCTATAAAACTGACCGGACACGTGAAAGTCTTTAGGGGATTAATGGAAGTGGCAGTGCATAAATTTAAATGAAAGGAGTGGATATATGAAAATGTTTATTAAATTAAGTGTGGCCAGTGTCTCCGGAGCCGTCGTGTATTTGATATATAATGTCAACCAGACGCTGCGTAAAGGAATGGGAACGCTCGAAGAAACAAATAAGACACTGGAAGAGGTAAGAAATGCGGTACATGGATTGACGCAAGAGTCCAAACAATTGATCCACTCTGCCAATCAAATTACAGCGGATGTAAAAGGGAAGATGGAAAATGTCGATCCATTGCTAGAATCAGCTCAAGATGTTGGGGAAATGATTCATAATGTAACCAATTCCATGAAAGAAGCCAGTTTGGAAGGCCGCCCTAAGGATTTATCCACTCGAACTGAAGCTGAGGGGGTTCAAATAATAATCAAATAGTATCATCATTTATCACTAAAAAACAGGCACCCCGGGATTCACTAACCTATTTAAAGTAATCGTTTCTACTATTTAATATAGAGGGGGAGCTTTATCTTGATAATTCAATATAGTGTGGCTGCGATCGCTTTAGCCTTCATTTGGTTGGTCGTATTTTTAATTAGTACTCTTCAAAAGGGAATGGTCACGATAGGAGAAGCCAATCAAACATTGGTTGAGGTGAGAAATGCCATCCACGATTTGTCCGGCGAATCGAAACAACTATTGCAAACTGCAAATGAAATCACCGACGATGTAAAAACTAAAATAAAAACGGTTGAACCATTATTGGATTCTGCTCAAGATGTTGGTGAAGCGATACATTCAGTTACAGACTCTGTTAAAAAAGCCACTAACGGCTTCCGGACAGAGTTTTCCCAGAAAAAAATCAATGCTATCAAACCCAAAAGCCAATTTAGATAATAAGATCATAATAAAAGGCTCTTTTCGTAAAGATTGTTGTTTTTAAAACGAAACTATTTAAGGTTGATTGGAGCGGAAGTGCGAGACTCCTGCGGGTGCTGCGGGACAGGTGAGACCCCACAGGCGTTTAAGCCGAGGAGGCTCACCGCCCGCTCCAAGGAAAGCGAGCATCTGGAGGGGAATTCAACCACAACTCACTACCTGGTAAATAGCAACATAGTATGTGAAAACAGCCTAATAAAAAGATGAAAGACACTGCCGGGTAAGGAAGTGTCTTTTTTGATGGTATGTATAATTATAGCCGTACTCATAGGATTAATCTGGATATCGTCGTTATTATCTATTAGACCCATTTCTCTCATACAGATCTCTATTACACCCTGTATGAGAATATGGAATAAACCTAAATTTTTTTGTATGGATTTAAAACAAGCTATTATTTTTCGGTCTTGTCACCTGTAGACTGGCCGGAAGATTTTGATTCATTGGAATGTTTGACGCCTTTACTTACATATGGTTTTGCGCTTTTTTTCTTGTTGGCACCAGTTTTCCAACGATTCCAGCCCTTCTTGCCCGTACCTGTTCCCGTACCTTTACCCGTACCACTCTTAGCCTTAGCTTTACTCATGAAATCACTCCATTACTATTGTATGGTTATATTAAACCATTTTACTTGATTATTACCCAAGTATGTTGAAATATACAGTAACCACGGTGATATGTACAGGGAAAGGCTCAATATTTTTATCAGAATCTTTATAAACCAATAAAAGCAAGGATTTTTGCTGGATGGAACTTGCTTATTCTTAACTATTATTCCAATTATTTGCTGTGTTTCCTCAAAATTAAACTTAGTGGAGTTAGAGTGGATGGACCTGATTTTAGTCATTTTATCGATATGGACCTGGATTTCATCAAAAAGATACTTATTCCAATTTTTTTGCAAATGGTCAAGTAGTGCATGAAAGTTAATAATACAGCGCCCGTATTCATTCCTAAAATGATGCCTCCCATATTAAGTGAAGCTTGGGACCCTAGGATATACATCATTAAAAATGCAACGATATGGGACCAGACTGTATGGATGAAAGCATCTTTCACTAAGCCCAGGCCAATGAGATAGGCTTGCATTGGAATGACAAAAAAATGAAAAAGGAAATAGGGACATAATAATTTTAAATAGTATGAGGCAGATGTTGAGGAAAAAAAGAGAGAGGTCAAGGGTTCCGCAAAGAAATAAATGAAGAACACAGCTGGAACCCCATACAATACGGTAAAAGACATCGATTTTTGCAATAAAACCCTCAATTTTTCCTTATCCTGCTTCTTGTGCGCATTCGAAACATTCGGTATGAGCATGATCATTAAGGAATGCGCGATAAAGGCCGGAAAGAAGCCGATGGTCATCGCTACCCCAGTGAGCATCCCAAAATGCTCTGTAGCCACAACCGCACCGAATCCTGCTGAGAGAAGGGCAGTATGGATTAAAAAAGGTTGCATGGCATTTGTTATGGCATGAAAGATCCTTAATCCCATAGTGGGCAGCGAAACCGCCAATAACTTTTGTCGTGCATGTTTACCGGTTGTTCGCGAGTTTGTACCGCGTTTCATGATTCGCATTTGAAGGATCAAAAGGTTTATCAAGTATAGAAAAACGAGGAACTCACTGCCAATCAATACAAAAAAGGCCATCAACAATGATTTTTCTTGGTTAAAATGAAATAAGTTAAAGATGAGGAAAAGCAAACCAAATTGAATGATATCCTTCAAAAAGTTGGAAAAGGCAATCTTCCCCATTTGCTGGACACCCATGAAATACCCTCTTGCAATCGACGAGAATGCAACTATTGGGATTAAAGTGATGAGCAGCCATTTAATATAAGGATGATATCTGTCCATTATGGATGAGAATGAAAGTATGAAAGGCATGACTACGCACATGACCAACACGATGACTGCAGCCATTTTAAGAGCATGGATGACTAGATTATAATGCAATGTCTGTTTATTTTCAGCAACGAATTTTGAAATGGAAATATGTAATTCAAGGCTGGCAATCACATATATCAAAAAGAAAATTGGCAATATGGACATATAAAGCCCCATGCCCTCTTCCTGTAATTCCCTGGCTAGGATCATGTTTACTAAAAATTCAATACATTCACCAAAAAACGCTGCGACAATCAAAATGAGCGTTCCCTTATAAAAAGACTTCATGTTGGACCACTCCTAACAAGGTGTTTGTATAAAGATATGAGACATGCTTTGGAATATTCATACGGAGCTCCACAAAATGGTGATACATAATGCGGCTATGGCTATGGGGAATACTGATTAATCTGTTGGAAGATAAAAAATTAAATCAGGTAAGGATGGGAAAGTGGAAGAAATCGATTGGTTACATGTAATTTAGAAATTTTCACCCAAGCCTTCAGCATCAAAAGGGTTCATTCAAGTAATGGGTTTGCATTTATTTCATTCTTCTGATCAGGGGTTTTTGGTTTGCCAGGTTCCCTTTGGCAAAAATATCGGATGAATTATGAAACAATAGTCGGAGCCTTGATTTTCACTTTGTAATTCATGCTTTATTTTGCTATCCTTTAGCAGAGGGGATGATCAATATGAAATTCACATCTATTAGTCAATTAAATATAGATGAATTGTGCATTGCGTTTGAAAGTTTGCTTACGAAACATGACATTACATTTAAATATGTAGATATGAGGGAAGATAACGGAATCTTATCGTTTATTTTTTGTAATGACCCGGATAAGGCTAGGTCGGTCGAATTGGAAAGTGAACGCTTCATTGGATTAGATACTGATTACATAGCCAAGGAAATTTTAGTGCCAATCTTGCCTAGATTAAAAGAATATGCACAAAAATAAAATCATCGATTAAGATGATTTTTTTTGTGATACTTGTTAAATGTCATGAGATTTACTTTCCTATATTTCTATAGCTTAAATAGAGCTTAATTATCCAGGAGGCAAACTGAAATGTAACTTCCAATTAATTGTGGTTAAGTATAAAAAATACCCTGGGTATGAAACCTCCAGGGTATTTTTTCTTTATACTGATTTTATCGGAATCAAGATCGCTTTCATCGCTATACTCTTTTCCACAGCCATCCGGATAAGATTAAATGACCATCTTTTTACCGGCATTTAATTGAACTTCCTGCTTAGGAGTTTCTGCTTTCTTGATTTGCTTTACCTTAAAGTGATAAACCGCATAACAACCAATGAAGAATGTTCCCCCGCAATAAAGGGCCATTCGCTGCTCAGGAACAAACGCTAGACTGATCATGACTATGCAGTTTGCTATCAAGGCAAGAATGGGGATGACTGGGTATAGCGGTACTTTGAATTTCAGATTTTCTACCTTTCCGCCTTGGCGGGTATATGATCTTCTAAAAGCAAGAAGACAAGCCGCGATTGCAATCCAGCCAATTTGCGCTCCTAATCCTGCAAGGGAGAGAAGAAAGACAAACACTGTTTTGGCGGCTACTACACTTGAAAGTAAAGACAAACCAGCTATTGCAAGGGTAATAAGCAAGGCATTAAGCGGAATTCCTCGCTTATTTACCATACCGAGCTTCGGACTTGCCATGCCTTCCTTAGAAAGCGAGTAAAGCATACGTGTTGCCGCGTAAAGGCCGGAGTTTGCAACGGACAAAAGCGCTATTAGAATGATGAAGTTCATGATGTCAGCCGCATAAGGAACTCCGATACTATCCAATACAACAACGAACGGACTTTCAACGATTCCTGCCTGTTCCCTTGGAATCAGCGCTGAAAGAACAGAGACAGAAAGGACGAAGAAGAAAAGGGTACGCCAAACTGTTTGTTTGATCGATTTAGGTATGACCTTTTCTGGATTTTCACTTTCTCCCGCGGCAATTCCGATTAGCTCTGTGCCCTGGAAGGAAAAGTTCACTGTAATCATTGTGATAAGCAGGGCCGATATCCCATTGGGGAAGAGGCCTTCACTGAAAAAGTTGGAGAAAAATGGTGCTTCTTGTCCACCTTTCATATCAATAAGACCAAACATGGCAGCACCGCCAACGATGATGAACAAAATGATGGCCAATACTTTTATGCTGGAAAAAACAAACTCCGATTCGCCAAATGCCTTTGCTGATAAAGCGTTTAGTGAAAATATGAGAAAAGCAAAGATTGCACACCACATCCAAACGGGTGATTCGGGAAACCATCTTTGCATAAGCTGTCCTGCTGCCAAAAACTCTAAAGCAACTGTAACGGCCCAACCTAACCAGTAAAGCCATCCGATGGCAAACCCGGTTCCAGGACCGATGAACTTAGTCGCATATGTCTGAAACGAACCGGAAACAGGCATGGCAACCGATAGTTCGCCTAGACAAAGCATGGTTAAATACATGATGAAGCCGCCGACTATGTAAGAGAGGATAGCACCGAAGGCTCCTGCTTCATGAATGGTATAGCCTGAACCAATGAAAAAGCCCGTACCAATACATCCCCCTATTGAAATCATAAATAAATGTCTTGCTTTCATGCTCCGTTTTAATTCATTTGGTTGATTATCTGCTGTTTTCATTGAAAGACTCCTTTACCTGATGGGTGCAAACGGTTTCATTTATGTTGGGACGTTATTAGGAATTTGTGTTCAATCACAAGTCTAAAAGCTTCGATTTTGAATCTTAGGAGATGTCGAATTCCCTCGGAAAAGAGATTACTTCTGCATTTAAGAAAGATGTGACAATGAACATAGGCATCTATGCAGAATAAATTTCGATAGCGCCGCTTAATAAAGAAAAGGAAGCCAAGCGTCAGGAAACCAGGGTGTGAATTGAACATGTCGATCATCCGCAAATGGGGAGAGAAGCACCCTGATGTGATATTTCCAATGAAGCATCCATTAGTGAACTCTCTCTCTATTTCTATCAATAACTGTCATCTCAATAGAGTTCGATCTATTTTACATCTACCAGTAAACCTGAAGTGATAAGGTGGTCTTCCGCTCCATAAAGCAGTTTTTCTCCAAGTAATGAGCCCATTAATGCTACAGCAACTTCAGCTGTTTTATTATGCTCGTCCAATATTGGATTTATCTCTACAAACTCTGCAGATGTAATGATATTAGCTTCAGCTAGCATTTCCATGGCAAGATGGCTCTCACGGTAACTAATGCCTCCCATTACAGGCGTTCCGACCCCTGGTGCATCATCTGGATCAAGACCATCAAGGTCAAGGGATAAATGTACAAGATCCGTACGTTCTTTCAGATAGGCAATCGATTCTTCCATCACTTTTGTCATACCCATTCTATCAATCTCATGCATAGTATAGACTTTAATACCTTTTTCCCTGATTAGTTCTTTCTCACCTTGATCTAAAGAACGGGCACCAATAATGACAATATTCTCTGGTTTGACTTTTGGGGAATAGCCGCCAATGTTAGTCAGTGCAGGGTGGCCAAGGCCTAAACTTACTGCAAGGGACATACCATGGATATTTCCTGATGGGGAAGTTTCGGCTGTGTTTAAATCGCCATGCGCATCATACCAAATTACTCCTAAATTTTCAGAATGCTTCGCTAAACCGGATAATGTGCCGATTGCTATACTGTGATCTCCCCCCAATACTAAAGGAAACCTATTTGATTGGATGACTTCATCCACTTTTTGACTTAATTTTTCATTACCTTCTGCAACATCTTGTAGATTCTTTAAATTTGTGTCGCTATCACTTTGTGCTCTTTCTTTTATCTCTACTATAATATCACCTTCATCACGGACAGTATAGCCAATGTTTTCAAGTCTTTCACTCAATCCTGCATATCTAATGGCACTAGGTCCCATATCCACTCCTCTTCTAGTTTGACCAAGATCCATTGGAACACCAATTATTGAAATTTCTTTCTTCATGTATAATTCTCCTCCTTTGATTTTTCTTCCCTAGTATAAGGGTAAAAGGCCAGATGACTCAACTCGACATTTTTTTGAATATTTATACGATTAAGAAAAGGGTGAAATCTCTGGGTTGAAATTCCTATTTTTGAGTTGTGAAGTGTATAAAATCATTACCCTGTAGGGTATGTGAATTAGTTTAAAAAAGTGGGCTGAATACCTGTAAAATCTACACTCTGTTGATATTTCCGATGAGAGTGGGAGCTCGCCCGATCAAAGTCTCCCGTTAAGGATTCCATTGAAAATATTGAATGTTTTTATTAGGTAAATTATTCAGGAAATGGAGCAGCCGCATATACAAATCATGGAAGGGCTTTTCGTTTTCATATTGAATAGGATTGTTTCTGACCAAAAACCAAGAGCTGTTTGCCAAACTGAGGTTAACTGTGAGAAACGAAATATAATAATCTATAGTCCATCATGTCGGCATAATCTATGGATCTTGGATTATTCATCCTTAGTATGTTTTTTGTACTAGTTGCAAATATCATGAAAAAACGACGAGCGGAAAGATATTTCCGACCAAAAGAATAGGAAAGTTTGTTGGAGAAGTGGGAACTGCAGCCCCGAATTCATATTGGATCATAAGGGTTTGCTGCCGGAAAACAAAATAGGTAAAGTAGCGGCAGGCTTTGATTGCTGCTCATATCGCTTTGTTAAAACATATGAGTGCCTTTAAAATGATTGACTCCATTCCTCATCTTCCAGAGGCAGCGATAATTACAGTAAAGCGGTCTTCATCTGCATACTGTTTCTTACGTGAAAGGGTGATCCGAATGGTTGGGACAACGTCATAATCTTTATAGCTTGCTGGTTCGGATCAATCTTCAATTCATTCCCGATCCCCTCATCAAAGACCAAGACTAATTGATTCGAATCGCCTATTCCTTGTTGAATCTCTTCCCAATCATCACTTTCTGCAATATCTCCCATATCCTTGGATATCAAAATGTCCCCCAGATCATTTTCAATATAAGGCCTTATCTCTTTTTGGAGCATCATCTTGCTATTTTTCAGATAAGAAGGTATCCCCTGTTTCATCATTAAAGTAAACTAAAAATTTAGTACCATATTTTTTATGTTTCACTTTAGTTGCACATTCAAAATAGTTGCAATTACCCATATTCTTATAGAGGACATCATATATTTCCGTTTTATCTTCAAAGTTTTTCACTAAATACCGTTCAGCTTGAATTCTAACCTTTTTTTCTTCTTCAGGATCAGCTTTCATACTCTTTGTGAATGAAAACACAAGTATTACGACACGGCAATATTGAGTAAGAAAATAGTTAATAAAGTCAGTGAAATCTTTCTTGTTTTGCCCAAGGAACACCCTCCCGTTATCTCTGCTTATATATTCAATTGAATTTAAGGAGTGCCTCTTTTTTAGCTGTGAAATCTATATTATTTGCGATTCACATTTCGGGATACTTTGTTACAATATTTATATAGATAGTACCCTAAAGGGAGAGATTTATTTGGAAACCTTTCAAAGAGAAATGAATCATAACCGAGATGAATTCAGAAAGATAAGGTGGAAACAGCATCGTTCACAAGTTACAGGGTTATTCGATGCCGTTTTTTCGAAAAAAGAGATTGTTGATAAAATGGCTATCGTTGGTGCAGGGAATTGCGATGATTTGGATATCGATTATCTAGCAGCTAAATGCAATTCCATATATTTATTCGATATTGATATGGAAAGTATGGAAAAGGGTATAGAGAATTTGCCTGAACATACTCGAAAAAAAATTCAGCTTGTTGAAATCGATGTTACAGGCCTCGATAAAATGGATTTTGATCACCACCTATCTTCCATGCTGGATCGTGGTGAAAAGGCAGAGGAAATTATTCAGTATGTAAAGGATGCCGAGAATCGGTTAGGTCAGCTTTCTGAAAGTATTTTTGCCAATCATTATAATGGTTTTGACGTTATAGCAACTTCCGCCATTTATACTCAACTTTTTTATAATTGGGCCAAGGAACTGCTTTCTGATTACTCAAACCAATATCAAAATAAAGACGCAGAAGAGATAAAGAATGGACTTTTAGATCTAAGGGATGAGATAGTACGAACGTTGAATCACTCTATTTCTAAATGTATCAAGGAAAATGGATTCTATATTACATGGACTGATATCTTAAAAATCGAACCTGAGTATATGGATACCATTAATGAAGGGCTTGGTGCCATATTTGTCTTAGCTTCAAACGTGGGGTATGGGGCAGCATTGATTGGGATAAAATCTTTTATTGAAAAAGTGGGTAAAAGCGAATTATCCCTTCGGTATTGGCCATGGGATTTTAATGCAAATAAACAGTATTTGACCATTGGAATTATAGGGAGATTGAAATGATTGTCATACAACTGAAAAACGGAATGAAAGTGATAGGTAAGCATATCAACTGCTGTACCTATCTTTTTTTTGTTTCGTATAAGTCTCCTAAGGAATATTTTAATTCATCCATTTCTAAGGCTAGATAAATAGGGGACCTTTATCAATGAATCATACAAAGATAAGACATAATCATATGAAAGGTGTAAAAAAACGATAAAATTTTTGACTATTTGTCTAATGAATTCACAAACTGGTGTAGATATAATGAATCTATTAAAAACAGAATATTTAAATAAGTCAGGATATGGACAACAAAAGAAAAGGAAGTGGTGAGTGTTTGAAGGCTGATATCGTATTCATAAACGGCGAGGTCATAACAGTTGATCAAAAAAATTCAATTGCAGAAGCCTTGGCAGTTAAAGGAAATCGCATCTCGGCAGTCGGAACGAATCAGGAAATGAAGGTTTTTATCGGTGAAGAAACAAATGTGATTGACTTGCAGGGAAAGTCATTACTGCCTGGGTTTATAGATTCTCATATTCACCTAATATTGTACGGTGTCAATCAGTTGGCAGTAAGTTGTAAAGCTGAACATATAGAATCTGTAAAAGATTTGTTAATCGATCTGAAGAAGAAAGCTTCGACAATCCCTAAAGGTGAATGGATCCGCGCCTGGGGCTTCAATGAAACTGCTATGAAAGAAAAACGGTATCCAACAATTACAGAGTTGGATGAAATTTCAACAGACCATCCCATTATGGTAACCCGTACATGCAGCCATATAAGTGTTGTGAACAGCCGGGCGTTAGAACTTGCCCGAATTGATGAAAACTCAGAGAATCCAAAAGGCGGGATTATTGAAAAGGATAAGGCAGGGAGGAATACAGGCAAACTAATTGAAACAGCAAATATGATAATGGCCGACATTGCAAGCTATTCAGAAAGTGAACTGTTGAAAGCAGTGAAAATTGCATCGGAGCATTTCATTGCCGCTGGCATAACTAGCATTCATGAAGCTGGTGCTTATGGTCCTGAAAGTTTCCGTTTAATGCAGCAAGCCATTAAAAGTAAGGATATACGTGTCCGCATCTATGCGATGGTAGGTTCATTGAATAATTCGCATGAATTTGTAAACAAAGTGGTATCTTCTGGAATCGTAACCGGAACTGGGGACGAAAGATTTAAAATTGGACCGGCTAAATTGTTTACGGATGGCAGTAGCACCGGTCCGACGATCGCTACCCGTGAGCCCTATTCGAGTGATCCTGGCAATTTTGGCATTCTTTATTATAAAGAAGAAGAAATCTATCAAGTATTAGGTCAGGCACATAAAAAAGGCTATCAGATCACAGTACACGCCCAAGGTGACAGGGCGATAGAGATGTATTTAAATTGTGTGGAAAAGGCTTTGAATGAAACTCCAAGAAAAGATCATAGACATAGGATTGAGCATGCTGGAATATCTGCGCCAGATTTACAACAGAGGATGAAAGAACTTGGAATCATCCCAATCCCCAACCCCCCATTTCCTTATGAATTCGGTGATATATATATCGAACACTACGGTAATAGGGTCAACCGCATGTACGCCGCCCGTGATTATATTGATAATGGCATCTTGGCCGCAGGTGGATCTGATGCTCCCATTACTGATCACGACCCTTTATTAGGCATACATGTTGCAGTTAATAGAAGAAGCAGGTCCGGTATGAAGATAGGTACGGTTCAATCGATTAGCGTAATGGAAGCCATTAAACTATACACATGGAATGGCGCCTTTGCGAGTTTCGATGAGGATGTCAAAGGCAGCATAGAGGTAGGGAAGCTAGCCGATCTAGTAGTATTGAATGATAGTATATTGAAAGTAGATCCTCAAAATATCAAGGATTTAAAAGTTGAATCAACGATTCTAAACGGAGAGATTCTCTATCATAGAGAAACATTGGTGGAAATATAATCTATAGGAACTATTATACGACAAAGACCTTAAACTTCAATTTTGTTGCTTGAGCCAACCTATGTAGAATCTAACAGGTTATCTAAAAGGGGGATATTCATTATGAAAAAGCAAAAATTATTAATTAATGGTGAGAGACTGAGTCATACGCTCGAGAAATTTGCGGATTTTGGACGGACAGAAAACAACGGAGTCACACGGTTATCCCTGTCCGAGGAAGATCGGTTAGTCCGTGATTACTTTTGCTCCTGTTGTAAAGAATTGGGGATGACCATTAAGGTTGATGACATGGGGAATATTTACGCTACTTTAACGGGACTTGAAGACAAACCGCCAATTGTTTTGGGATCACATATGGATACCGTGAAAAAAGGCGGGCGGTTTGATGGTATCTTGGGTGTAGCTGCCGGCTTGGAAGTCGTGCGGACGCTGGTGGAAAATAATATCCAGCCTAAAATTCCGGTAATGATCGTCAATTTTACGAACGAAGAAGGAGCCAGATTCGAGCCTTCCATGATGTCATCGGGAGTTCTATCAGGTAAATTCGAGAAATCCATCATGCTGCAAAAGACGGATAGTGAAGGAACCACTTTCGAAAGTGCCTTAAATGCCATTGGATACGCAGGAAATGAAGAGTCCCGTTTAAAAGAAGCGACTGCATTTCTAGAATTGCATATTGAACAAGGGCCCATTCTTGAACGTGAATCGTTAACGATCGGTGTCGTTGAATGTGTCCTTGGAATGGTGTGCTATGAAATAGAAGTTACTGGAGAATCCGATCATGCGGGAACCACCCCGATGATTATGAGAAAGGATGCTTTCTTCACTGCGAATAGCTTGATTATGGAGGCTCGTCAGAAATTAGGCATGCTTGATGACGATTTGGTTTTTACGATTGGAAGGGTAAATGTGTTTCCTAATATCCATACGGTTATCCCTAATAAAGTAGTTTTTTCGCTAGAAGCAAGGCATAAGGATTTCAAGGTCATCGAAAAGGTGGAGGAAGTCATTGAAGGCCTTACAACCACAGGTATAGAAGGAGGCTGTGACATTCAAGTGCAAAAATTATGGGACAGGGATACCGTTTGGTTCGATAAATCAATTTGCAATTTGCTCGAGCAATCGACCAATTCATTAGGTCTACCATATAAAAGAATGGTGAGCGGTGCTGGACATGATGCTCAGTTTATAGCTAGTTTTATACCGACTGCCATGGTTTTCGTACCAAGCATCAAAGGTAAAAGTCATTGTGAAGAGGAACTTACTACTTGGGAAGATTGTGAAAAAGGCGTCAATGTAATATTGGAAACGGTCCTTGCCATACAGTCCAATTAAGGCGAATATATGTTTTGTTGAAAGAAGGAAATGTCCGTAACTAACGTTTATGCTATCAAACCATCAGTTTTGTATGTAAGTCGACTTGACTGATGGTGATTCCATGTTAAGAACCTAACAAGGGGAGGGTATTATTTGAATGCTATTAAGCTATTGCTTTTTGTTCCATTCATAGGGTTCTTGGGTTTATTGCCCTATGCAAATAAAATAGAACCGTACATATTGGGAATGCCTTTTTTGTTATTTTGGGTTGCATTTTGGATGGTGATGGCTTCAGTAATTTTAATGATTGTCTATAAGTTCGATCCTGATAATAAAGGGAGTGATCCTGAATGAATATCTCATTACTCATCATTTCCATCTTCTTGGTGCTCGCACTTTATTTAGGGATCAAAGCAAGAAAAGGGAAGGATATGGATATGGAGCAATTTGCCGTAGGGGGCAGGGGCTTCGGTACATTCTTCATTTTTCTGCTGATAGCAGGTGAAATTTATACAACTTTCACATTTCTGGGCGGAAGTGGGTGGGCTTACTCAAAAGGCGCGGCTGCTTATTATGTTCCCGCCTATATATTCTTAGCCTACGTCCTATCGTATTGGCTTGTTCCTAAAATATGGAGATACTCCAAACGCCATTCCATTATCTCTCAGCCGGAGTATTTTGCATCTAAATACAAGAGCCGATCAATGGGGATGATCGTGGCCGTATTGGGAAGCCTAGCTCTCGTTCCGTACATAGTCATACAGCTCAAAGGATTAGGCATCATTGTTTCAGAAGCATCTTATGGAGCGATTTCACCAGTTGCTGCAAGTGTTATCGGTGCTGTAGTCGTAACTACTTATGTAATGATTTCAGGCATTCATGGGTCAGCATGGACTGCGATACTAAAAGATTTCATGATTTTGGTTGTCGTTATCTTTTTGGGGATTTACATCCCATTTCATTACTTTGGGGGCATACAGCCAATGTTCGAGACAGTCCAAGCGGCAAAACCGGAAATGTTAGTTTTGGCGGATCACGGATTGAGTCAGTCCTGGTTTGTGTCCACCGTTTTGCTGAATGCACTGGGATTTTATTTACTGCCACAAACTTTCATGGTCGTTTTATCGTCGAATGGTGAAAGAACCCTTCGCAAAAATGCCATTGCGTTACCCTTATACACACTGTTACTGCTTTTCGTCTTTTTCATAGGATATGCAGCTATCATGGAAATCCCGGGCTTACAAGGAGCAGATGGAGATCTATCACTGTTAAGGCTGGCGATTCAAACATTCGATCCATGGGTGATAGGGTTTATCGGAGCTGCAGGTTTATTGACTGCCCTTGTACCGGCTTCAGTCATGCTAATGGCTGCATCGGTAGGTCTGACAAATAGTTTTTTCAAAGTTCTGGTACCTTCTGCGAGTGAAACACATCAATTGATCGTCTCAAGATTAATTATTATTGGTATCTCAATAATCGCTTTAATTGTTACGGTAACAGGCGGCGAGGCTTTGGCCATCTTGAATATCATGTCATATAGTTTAATAACCCAACTGGCACCTGCCTTGTTTTGCAGTTTACCAAAAAATAATATAATTAATAAGTATGGTGCTATGACAGGAATTTTGGCAGGCGTCCTAATCGTTCTATATGCGACAATTGCAGATGTTAAGGTAGCGACATTCCTGCCGGGTATACCGCATGTAATTAATGATATCAGTACAGGTGTCATAGCTTTGTTAATTAATATACTAGTAACATTCATTGTAAGTGCACTGACTAAACATATCGCTATGCAAGAGAATGAAATGAATGATTTGAATAAGATATCCTGATTTCGTTTAATCAAGTTTTCCATGGGGATTACTGACAGGATGAACTGGTAGGGCATGATTTGGGAGGGATTTCGTGAAAATTAACATAACGGCTTGCCAATTCCGTGTAGAAAATGTGTCAACTTTCAATGAATTTCAGAAACAGGTGGAAGAATTGATCAACCAAGTTCCCGAAGACTCGGATTATATCATTTTTCCTGAATTGTTAACTATCGGGTTATCAGCGACCTTTGGAATACAGGATGCTTCATCCGTTATGAGGATTGATGAATATACCAATCAATATAAAGAACTTTTCAGGTCAATTTCAAGAAAAAGAAAGCAGATCATTATTGCGGGCACGCATCTGGAACGCCGCGATAATGAATACTTCAATATTGCATACATTTTTGATAGAAACGGATCATACGTTGAGCATAAAAAAACTCATATCTTTCCTGCTGAAGCAAATTGGTGTACCTCTGAAGGCGATGATCTGGAGGTTTATTCCATTGGTCCGGTTAAGATTGGAATAGCAATATGTTATGAAGCGGAGATACCTGAAATTTCAAGAATATTATCTGTGAACGGGGCCGACATCATTTTTTGTCCATCATACACGTTTACAGAGGCTGGTTTTTGGCGAGTTCGCCATTGTGCACATGCACGTGCAATCGAGAATCAGGTATATTTTGTTCATTGCCCCACAGTTGGTGAACCAGGGGCACCCCTGCCGGACGGATACGGTCGTGCCAGTATACTTAGCCCCTGTGACAGTGCTTGGCCAGCAAATGGTATAGTAGTTGAGGCTGAAATGAATGAACATACCATTATTACGGGTACGGTCGATATGGACGAACTTTATGAGAATCGAAAAAGTGGTGCAGCAACCACTTTCAATGATCGTAATCGCAGAAAAGATATGTATGAGAAGTATGTGCCTTATGAGAAGCTGTATTAATCGGTTGGAAAAGACTTATTAATACAATAGTTTCTCAGTTTGTAGACAAAAGGGGTTTGGAATTAAAACATCCCGAACCCCTTTTTGAAATTCCCTTTGCATTTTGCTCAATATTAAGGAATTGGGTCTCTACGAGCCCACTATGTTAGACCATTTTTGGACCTTACCATGTCCAATTGGCCATCTTCTTTACATCCATGGCAGCGAAAGTGAGCATCCCCTGCTCGACAATTTTTTAAATCACCTTAAAGTAGTCCAACGCATGCCATGCTTTTCTTTTGTATCTGCGAAAATACGCTCAATAGTTTCTTTACGTTTCGGATAGATAGGTTTTACATCTCGATGTTGACGCAGATAATCTGTTTCTTCCATATAATCTTGCCAAATATGACGTGTCACTACTTTTTGATGGTCTTTACTTTCGGTACACTTTGATAAAAATGGGCATGCCATACAAATGTATTTTGGTGATTTGTACTCGCGATAGCCCTCTTTATTCGTTGTTGAGTACTTTAAAATCTCGCAGAAGAATCCTTCTTTTGTTCGAGGACGTGTAAACGGTAAAGCCAGTGTTATTTTATGACCAAATAGATGGCTTGTAATCGCCGGTGTTTTATAAGCTGCATCTGAGGCAACTGCTTCTGGTTTCCCAGCTTTTTCTTAAAGTCGTCCTTGTTACGCGCGTGTTTCCTTGCGATCGATTTTCTTTTCAAATTTCCGCTTATTCGCACTGGCTTTCACATGTGTGGAATCAACAAATACTTGTTCTGCATAATGGGTCAATTCGTCTTAACCGAAAGCCATTACCTATTTTATTGCCGGAGGAATCGAGAATTAACTTAATATACGAAATATATTGTCAAATGCATATTGCATATAATAGAATATATGTAACCATTTCATATTGTAATAATATAGATAGACACCCTATTTATACCTGTTACGATGTCTGTAATGGCAGGAGGCACAAAAGTATGTTTCATCAGAATACAGTATATATAGTCGGCGAATCGAAGGCAGCTTCTAATAACCCTATTACACAGCAATTCAACTGCTTTTTTATCGGGTTCGTCATTGATAGTGATACACATGAAATAGTGGATGTGGAATGCTCGACAACGATATCGCTTACATCAAGGTTCATTCAATCCATGTTAGTGGGCAAATCCATTCTTCGACCCGATGAATTGGAGAAAGAAATTGAGAAACGTTACTTTGGGTCATCTCAGAAAGCACTGGCCGTCGCTCTAAGAAATGCGAGCATTAAATATCATCAACTTTATAAGTTATAGCTGCTTCATTTGTTATTCGCAATTGAAATCCAGCTGTTAAAGAGTGTGTAGGAGCTCTTTGGCAGCTGGATTTTTTTATGTAGGGCTTCGTTAGGCTTCACTGTCGAATTTTCATCTTCTGCTTATTGTCTTTTTACCGAAGATGAAAATGACATTTTAGTTTAACAGAATCCCTTAAATATAAGGAGGTATGGGAAATGATTCAAGATGGTGTGATGTTTGTCTGTTTTTTATTGGCATTTACTGCCGTGATTGCGGTAGCGGAAAAAAAGATAGGAGGAAAGTTCTTCAAGTATGTTCCTGGTATTGTCCTTATTTATATTGGAGCTGCTCTGATGAAAACATTTGGGGTATTTTCAGATAGTGAATCAGTCGAAAGTGCATATAGCACCATACGTGGCCTCCTGCTGCCCGCCATGTTGATGCTCATGCTTTTGCAATGCGATATGCGAAAAATAATCAGACTTGGACCAAAGATGCTTTTAACTTTTTTTGCCGCTTCATTCAGTATCATCGGCGGGTTCACTCTTACTTACGTTTTAATGAATGGTTTTTATGCGGAAGGAACATGGAAGGCATTTTCTGCTTTAAGCGCAAGCTGGACTGGGGGATCTGCCAATATGGTGATCTTGCAAGGCATACTCGATGTCCCTGAAAATATTTTTGGCTATGCGTTAATCATGGATACAATCAATTATTCCATTTGGGTCATGTTCTTGTTTTGGCTGGTGCCTCTTGCAGGAAAATTCAATATTTGGACTAAAGCGGATACATCTTTCATTGATCAAATGACATCCGAGCTTGAAGCAGGGGAAACCGCCAAGACGGAATTTGGATTCGTGGAATTGATTGGTTTCTTGGCACTTGCTTTAATTGTATCAGCAGGGGCAACCAAAATTGGGGAAAGCCTGCCAGTACTGGGTGCCGCTGTGAATGGAACGACTTGGACGATCATCATCGCTTCGACTGTAGGTTTAATTCTGGCAGTCACAAAGGTTGGACGTATTGCCGGTTCCATGGAAATTTCAAAAGTCATGCTTTATATAGTCATTGGTTTAATTGCTTCCCATGCCGATTTTTCACAGCTGTTTCAAGCACCTGTGTATATTTTTTCCGGTTTTATGATTCTATTCTTTCATGGATTGATCATGGTCATTTTGGCCAAAATCTTTAAGTTGGATCTATTTACAATGGGAGTTGCCTCATTGGCCAATATAGGGGGTGTGGCATCAGCCCCTATATTGGCAGGTGCATTCAACCGTGCGCTAATACCGGTCGGGATTTTGATGGCTGTACTCGGCAGTCTTCTGGGTACCTATTTTGGAATTCTAACATCATATATACTCTCAAGCTTTTAAGGAAGGGTTGTTAATATGAAGATTGAAAGTTTACAAGTATCTGTGGAAACCTTGCCGCTTGTCAAGCCATTCAAAACTGCATTACGTACAGCAATGGAAATTGAAAATATCATGGTTTCGGTGAAGTTGGAAGATGGAACGGAAGGTTTGGGGGCAGCGGCCCCTACAGTTGCCATAACAGGTGATTCTGCAAATGGAATCATGACCATCATTGAAGAAGTGATCACGCCACATCTAATTGGCCGCGACATCGAGAATATCAACGCATTGTCTCAGCTAATCCAATTATCCTGTGTAGGAAACACAAGTGCAAAAGCTGCTGTTGAAATCGCCTTATATGACGCAGTCAGCAAACGATGGCGGCTCCCTTTATATCAATATCTGGGTGGTAAATCAAATGTCCTGAAAAATGATATGACAATCAGCGTTGATGAACCCGAAGTAATGGCAAAGGCGGCATTGTCCCTCATCGATTGCGGATTCTCGACAATGAAGATAAAGCTGGGGAAAGACTGGAAGAGTGACGTAGAGCGGGTTGCCTGCATTCGTGCTGCTGTTGGCGATCAAGTTATTATCAGGATTGACGCAAATCAAGGGTGGACAACAAAACAAGCAATTTCAATCATTCATGAACTCGAGGAAAGGAAGCTGAACGTTGATTTGGTGGAGCAACCCGTGCAAGCCCATGATATCGAAGGTTTAAAAGAAATAAAGAGGTGCGTCCAAGTGCCCATCATGGCCGATGAAAGTTTGTTTTCCCCTCGTGATGCCATGAGGCTCCTGAATGAACATGCTGTTGATTTCCTTAATATTAAATTAATGAAAACAGGAGGCATCCGACGCGCACTTCAAATCGCGGATTTGGCAGAAGCAGCCGGGGTGGAATGCATGATCGGCAGTATGATGGAATCATCCGTGAGCGTAGCAGCCGCGGCTCATCTAGCAACCGCCCATCCAAATATAACGAAGATTGATTTAGATGCACCATTATGGATTAAGGATGAACCATTTGAGGGCATTCGATTTGCGAAAGATCAACTTCTCGTTTCCGAGAAACCTGGACTAGGAGTCAAGAGGAAATCCTCATTTACTCAATAAAAACTATTTCGAAAGGGTGATTATTTTGAAAAGGTTAACAGTTTTAGTGATATCTTTATTTACTATCGGTATTTTAGTATTCAGTCCCAATGAAGCTAGTTCAAGAGAGAAGGAGAGAATTGCCTATGTAGATGTAGCTGTGGCCACTCTTTGGACGGAGCCGGGATTATTAAGGGACATCGATGCCCCTTCTGCA
The DNA here is from genome assembly GCF_046534585.1 of Peribacillus sp. SIMBA_075. Lineage (NCBI taxonomy): Bacteria > Bacillati > Bacillota > Bacilli > Caryophanales > Bacillaceae > Peribacillus > Peribacillus sp. SIMBA_075. The sequence goes on from NZ_JAWRYN010000006.1 coordinate 92,941, forward strand.
TCGAATCCCGTCGATTTGAATGCATGGATACACTCCATGAATTATGAAGACAAACTGTGGCTTGTGGGTAACCTGGAAACCCAAGCATTATATGGTTCTAAAGTGACCATTCTTGAAGAGCGGGGTGAATGGGTGAAAGTTGCTATTGCCAATCAGCTGACACCCCGTAATGATGCAGGTTATCCTGGATGGATGCCAAAAGGGCAATTGAAATCAGGAAAATCCTTAGAGAAGCAGTTTAATAGAGGGTTTGCCCTTGTAACAGCTCCAAAGACTTGGCTTTATTCGGATTCGAAAAATCGGTCAAAATTCATGGAGGTCAGCTTCGATACACGCCTTCCGCTATTACAGGTGAAAAAAGATAAAGTGAAGGTGATGACACCAAGTAATGGAGCAAAATGGATAGAAACGAATGACTTGTCCGTTTATCAAGACGAAAGTCAAATTCCAGTTCCAACCGGTAAGGACATTGTAGAATCAGGGAAAGATTTTTTAGGACTTCCTTACCTTTGGGCTGGAATGTCCGGTTTTGGATTTGACTGCTCTGGCTTTACCTATACCATGTACCATGCTAACGGAATAACGATCCCAAGGGACTCTTCCATTCAGGCGCTTCATGGTAAAAAGGTGGAACAGGAAAATCTTCAACAAGGCGATTTACTATTTTTTGCCTATGATAAAGGAAAAGGTAAGGTGCATCATGTTGGAATGTATATTGGTGACGGGAAAATGATTCATTCTCCAAACAGCTCTACACATGTAAGGATAGATGAAATAAAAACATCGGGATACGGAGAGGAATATGCCGGAGCAAGAAGATATATCGATTGATTTTAAAAAAGCCTAAGAGCACCGAGCTCTTAGGTTTTTTCGTATTTAAAACAAGATTTTTCAAGCGTTAGAATTAGCAATGAACACAGCTGTGTTTTTTTTAACAAAATAAATTGAATTGGCTACTACCTAGGTTTTCGAATTACATATATCAATAAGGTAAAATATGGTATAATTAATTACGGAATTTTCATTATATTATAATATTAGGGGTTGCAAATGATGATCACTTTTCCCAAACCTAATGTTGAGCAACCTAAAAAATAACGATTCGATCTCCAGGCCATCATAGGAAGGGAATGTAATGAACACCAGTTGCTTCTCAACCGGACTAACTGCAAAATCAGCAATGGAAAAAGTTCGTAAATTTTATTCTATCGTCTCTTAATTCTATTTCTCCCCTTGGAATTTTCACCATTGGATAGCCAAAGTAATTCTTTATTTCATTTTCAATAATCCTTCCTCCTAATAACCATGATTTTGAAAATTTTACCACGATAAAACCCATTAATTCAATATAAAAATTACCTTTGTTTTTACAATAAGGCTGTTTTCACATCCTTTGTTGCTATTTACCAGGTAGTGAGTTGTGGTTGATTTCCCCTCCAGATGCTCGCTTTCCTTGGTGCGGGCGGTGAGCCTCCTCGGCGTAAACGCCTGTGGGGTCTCACCTGTCCTGCTGCTCCCGCAGGAGTCTCGCACTTCCGCTCCAATCAACCTTAAATAGTTTCGTTTTAAAAACAACAATCCTTACGAAAAGAGCCTACAATAAACAGCGTATATCTAGATTCAAAAACCAATTAAAATAAAGCAAAGACGGTTTAAAATATTTTGAATAACAACTCTTTTTGGTAAGTGAAGGCAAAAAAAAAGGGGGGGTTTTTCATTCGTTTGACTAACTCACCTTCTTTAGTAGACGGGATTTTTGAATCAATTGGGATTGAAGAACATTAATTTTCTTGGTGTATGCCACTTAAATTTCGCCCTCATTCAATCTATATTAATAAGTTTGTAGTTCATGGAATACAAATTATAAGTGAAGTTTCGATACTTTTAAAATATGGGGGAGAGCAAATGAATGAGTTTTTGGAGAAAACAGCAAGGTTCGAGCACCGGTTTTGGCTGCAAATCTTAGGAGACCATTCCAGATTCATCCATGAATCTTTAGCTCCGGTTGAAGTGGAAAACATTGAAATTGCTTCAGAATTCATTCAAGTATTTGATACTCTACTTGGTAAAGCCAATTCTGAAGAGATTTCTCAACTTACTGTCATGGCAGAAGAGGAAGTTTTAAGACTTCGGGAGTTTAAGCTAAACCTTTTAAAAGAACATCTGGTAGGGAAAATTAAAATACATCTTTCACCTACTTTCATTAATCATATGGTGAACGAATTGGAAGAATATTTAAGATTATTGAAATACTTCAATGCAAATCAAATGCCGCCGGTTTTTCATGAACTCCATCATCATTTGGTTTGGCTGTTAGATGCAGCAGGGCATGCAGGGGCAATATCATCCAACATGGACGATGTTGAAAAAAGATTAAAAGAGAAAAGTGACCAATATAAAAAACATTTTAATGATTATTATTTAAAAGCAGTTGAATTGGCTGGATATTTACGAACAAATCTGTCAACATTCCCGGCATTGGAAAAAATGAATGCGGACGTCAAATTGGAAATGAAACTCTTTCAGCACTTTCTGCTTGAATTGGAGGAACTTGAGCTTAGTGCGCAGGCTCTTGGAACGTTTTCCCCATTAATGGCAGATCATATGTGGCGTGAAGAATGTTATTATTTAACGAAACTGGCAGAATCGACAAACACGGAAAAGCCAAACTGCGATCCAGCGAAACCGAGGCTAGTTGAATAAAAAAGTACCTCATGGAGCCCTTTCTTTAAACGGGCTCTTTATATGTGCTTTCCTTAAGGGATGTGATTTATAAAGGAAGTTAATTCCTATCCTTATGTTATACTAGAAGAACTAAAATTAATTATAGAAGTATAGGAGTGCTGAAAGATGTTTGGAAATTCTTCCAATTTGACAGATGGCATTTATTTTGGAGAATCGTTACCACAACAAATCGCTAAACACATTTTAAAAAAAATCATTGAAGGTGAAATAGAAGCTGGAGAGAAAATCGTCGAAGAAGACATTTCCAAAGAATTGAACACTAGCCGTGCACCCGTACGGGAAGCCCTATATCTATTGCAGGTCGACGGTATTGTTGAGAGGATGCCGCGGCGGGGAACGATCGTCAAGCCATTTTCACAAAAGGAAATCATTGAATATAATGATGTTACGATCGGGTTGATCCAGATGGGCATTGATTTTTCCCAAGGGAAGTGGCATGCAGAAAATAAGCAATCATTACAAAGGCATTTGGAAAGTGCAACCGATGAGTGTGAAAATAGGAATGTAATCGAGTATCAAAAAAGGGCAACACAGATATTTCGCTATATTTTTTCAATCGCTAATAATAAAGCATTATCAAGATTTTTTGAAGAAGCCAGTCATATCCTCATGGTTTTTGCCCAAAGTCAATGGAATACGGAAACGATGGAAAACTTCCATTACAGATTAAAAATGTCCATTGAGGCCATTCTAGAAGATGATTTCGTTAAAGCAAAAAATGAAATTCATGAAGCCTTGAGCCGTGGAGTGATGTAGAGTCTTTGACTCTAAAACCAGATTGTCGACAATCGACAAAAATAATGTTATGATGTAATCGTATTCAAACAAGAATATCATCACCGAGATTAAAGTGAGATGGGAGGATATTATGCAAGCATTCGATTTTACAGAAAAAGTAGCAATTGTTACCGGCGGCGGCGGGGGTATCGGCCGGGCAGCGTCTATTACACTTTCAGAAAATGGAGCCAAAGTGGTTGTTGTAGACCTTTCCGAAGAGGCTGGCCTGCTAACGGTAAATAAAATCAAAGAAAACGGCGGCGAAGCGAAATTTGTAAAGGCCGATGTTACAAAGGAAGACGACATTAAAAATTATGTTCAAAAAACGATAGATTCCTATGGCAAAATCGATATTTTCTTGAATAATGCCGGGTGGGAAGGCAAAATAATGCCTCTTATCGATTATCCTACTGAGGTTTTCGATCAATTAATGTCAATAAATGTACGCGGCGTTTTCTTGGGCTTAAAACATGTATTGCCCCATATGATTGAACAAAAAAGCGGGGCAGTCGTGAATACAGCTTCCGGAGCGGGTTTACTGGCAACGCCAAACATGGTGGCGTATGGCGCAAGTAAACATGCAGTTCTTGGAATGACGAAAACAGCTGGTGTCGAGGTTGCTCCACATGGTGTCAGGGTGAATGCGGTCTGCCCAGGTGTCGTCAACACGGCTATGATGCGGTCGATTGAAAGCGGATTTGGCCAAGGTGATTCCGCTGCAGCAGAAACGGCTAGAAAACAGTTGGAAGCAACGACTCCGGATGGCCGGTATGCTGAGCCTGAGGAAATCGCAAATCTAATGATGTATCTAGTATCCGATCTTTCCAGCCACATTACGGGTCAAGAACTTGTAATCGACGGAGGGGCCATTTTAATCTGATAAGTAAAAAACTTTATAGGGGGACCCATAGATGAGTTTAAAAGGAAAAGTCATAATAATTACAGGAGCGGGCAGCGGAATTGGTAAGGAAACGGCATATAAATTAGCTGAACAGGGAGCTATTGTCGTAGCGGCTGATTATAATGATGTTGCCGCTAAGGAAACGGCTGAATCTATTCAACAAAAGGGAGGCACGGCATCTTTTGTGAAAGTGGACGTAGCTAAAGCGGAAGAAGTGGAAGCGATGGTCGAAGCAGCAATTGCCAATCATGGCACCATCAATGGCATATTCAACAACGCTGGAATTGGACTAGTAAAACCATTTTTGGAAATGGATCCAGAATCATATCACAGAGTCGTTGATGTTGACCAACACGGCGTATATTATGGCATGTATTATGCAGCAAGGAAGATGGTGGAGCTTGGTGTAACTGGGGCAACGATCGTTAATACCGCTTCTATATATGGGACAATGGTTTCAATTGGCAGCTTTAATTACCATGCCGCAAAAGCTGCAGTCATCGCCATGACTAAATCCGGTGCCATTGAACTTGCGCAATATGGGATTCGTGTCGTCGGCGTTGCACCAGGTTTCATCGAAACGCCGATCATTGGTGAAGATCCAGAGTTCCTGGACAGTTTGGCACAACTTCATATGAGGAAAAAATTGATTCAGCCAGAAAAAGTTGCTGAAGTTGTAACGTTCTTGTTCTCTGAAAAAGCGGACGCCATTAATGGACAAGTCATCCCTGTTGATGATGGATTCTTAAGCTTTAAAGGATAATTATAATCAAAGGATTTTCGAGATACCTTAAAAAGGGAGTTTTGACAAATGAACGAACGATTCGATGACAAAGTTGTAATCATTACTGGGGCAGGATCAGGGTTAGGACAAGCAGCCGCATTGGAATTGGCTAAAGAAGGGGCTAAACTTTCATTAGTTGATTTAAACGATGCATCTTTGGAAGTGACAAAAAAATTAATCTTGGAAATTGCACCAAAATCGGACGTGCTTCTGGTCACTGCAGATGTATCGGATGAAGAAGCAGTAAAGAACTATGTAGACCAAACAGTCAGCAAGTATGGAAGAATCGATGCATTTTATAATAATGCGGGTATCGAAGGTAAACAAGCCCCTATGGCTGAATACGATAGCAAAGTTTTCAACAAAGTGACGGACATCAATATCAATGGTGTGTTCTATGGTATGAAATACATTCTGCCAATCATGAAAGAACAAGGATCAGGGGCAGTTGTGAACGTGGCTTCCGTAGGTGGAATTCGTGCTGTGCTTAACCAAAGTGCTTACGTTGCGAGTAAGCATGCTGTTGCAGGCTTAACGAAAACAGCTGCCATAGAATATGGTCAATATGGAATCAGCATAAATGCCATTGCACCAGGAGTTATCTTAACGGCAATGGTAGAAGGTTCATTCAGGCAAATAGGCGGGGAAAATTGGGAAGAAGCAATGGCGGATTTCGTCAGTGTGAATCCTAAGAAACGCTTTGGTAAACCTGAAGAGGTCGGCCGTTTAGTCGCCTTCCTATTATCAGGGGAATCGGAGTTCATCAACGGGGCTGTCATTCCGATTGATGGCGGACAATCTTCACAATACTAAACGTGTAAAGGGAGTGACCGTATTAGGTCACTCCCTTTTTAATCGTATCCTTTTATTTTATGACCAAATGAATTCAAATTTTAAAAATCAGAAACGAAATAAGAACCATTAGAATAGTAACGGAACTCATAAAAAAACGCCATATTAAGGCGCATAACAAACATTAAAGAAACCAATCGTTACTTTTCTTTATCATGAAGCTTGTCTTCATATTCAGTTTCCAACATACCATACAGACCATTCATTTCTTGTTCATCCGGATCTGCCCCAAACTCGTTTCTATATTTTTTCTTTTTATCATCAAGGATTTCTTCTTTTTCATTCTTCCTGTCCATACATATCACCTCCAACCAATAGGGTGTCTCATTGTCCAAATAAATATACTAAAGTGACTCAGGTACTTTTAGGATTTCTTGCGGCTAAGTTCAGAGATTATAGATAGAATACCAATTTCATTATCCTGAACATTTAATGATATTCTAAATAGTTATTACTCTTACTATTTGTTAAGATATAAATATATAACCTAGAGATAACGGAGAGAAAATGTGAAGAAGAAACGAAAGAGATCTAAGAATGTTTTTGTCATTTTCATCCTGATTTTTGCATTTTTGCTTATAAAGGAGATCATGAAAAGCCCATATTCCGAAAATGTTTCCACATCAGTAAATTCGCTTGATTCTTTTGCGAACGTAAAAAAGTATAGTACACTTCTCCGCGACGAGCTGTCTAAATACGGACTTGAGGAGCATACTTCGACATTGATTGCCTTGATGCAGCAGGAAAGCCGAGGACGGGGCGGTGATCCAATGCAGGCATCTGAGTCGGCGGGGCTTGACCCGAATACAATCACAGATCCAACGGAAAGCATTAAGTATGGAGTGAAACATTTCAATAGGATCAATGAATATGGCAATGAAAAGGACGTGGATTTTGCTACGATCATTCAAGCTTATAACATGGGAATTGGTTATATTGATTTCGTTGCAAATAAAGGGGGCAAGCATACTGAAGAGCTTGCGAAGAAGTTCTCCCTGCTTCAGGTCGAAAAAAACCCTACCCTCTATGATTGCGGCGGAGACAAAGAGAATTTCCGATATCCATATTGCTACGGTGACTACTCATACAGTGCAAAGGTAACGAAGAATATCGATGAACTTGACAGTATATCGGCACAAGCCGATGGGGAGTGAGGGGGAACAAAAAGCCTACTGAATGAAGCAGGCTTTTTGTTCATGGTAATGCTACCTCTTTTGCGGAGTTCAAAGAATCAAAACGATTGTCATTTATTGTTCAACCATGGAAGGAGGTCGTTATGTTTATAGAGTTTCCCGGATTCCTCAATGATTTGTGAAAGAAGGATATCAATGGAATCAAGTAAAGAGTTTAAGGCTTGTTTAACAGAACCACTCTCAAATTGCTCTAAGGGCACAGGTAACTCTTCCTCGTCCAAAATAAAATGTGACCCATCAGGAAGCACCATGATATCAATGATCAAATCCTCAAAGGATAACAACTTATCCGCCATATATGTATTTTTTACAATATTAAAATAGGAACCTAAATAATTGCCTTCATTATCTCTCCAAATGTATAAATTATAAGGGCGGTCTTTCCAATAATAAGCTATCGTATAACTTCCAATGGGTATGTTTAATTTTATAGGACCCGCTTTCATCGTGAACGCATCCATGATTTCATGAAAAAGCACAACATGATGATTTTGTGCGTTTAATAGCAAACAGGTATGTTCTACAACTAAAGAGTCATAGCGGATTTTTCTTTCAATTATTTCATTGCCAAGTTGAAGTGCTGTTGTATATATTTTGTCCATCATTTTATTTCTCCCTTAAAAACCATCTAGATCATTAGCCATTTGTTTCTTTTCTGCTTTGGTAAATATCAAAACCCAATTTCACAAGTACCGAGAAATTAGGTGTTAACTATTTCAAAATCGTTCACTCTTCTGCCTAATCAGAATGTTGTTTATTGGAACTTATCCTTGATACGCCTGCTCTAAAGTTTTAATGTCAATTTTCTTCATTTGGAGCAACGCCTTCATCATTCTTTCCGATTTTTCAGGATTGGAGTCGTTCACCATCTCGGTTAGACTTTCTGGGATGATTTGCCATGATACGCCAAATTGATCTTTCAGCCAACCGCACACTTGCGCCTTTTCATCTCCGCCTTCCGAGAGTTTTCCCCAATAATAGTCCAATTCTTTTTGATCCTCGCAATGGATGATAAATGAGATTGCCTCTGTGAATTTGAATTGAGGACCGCCATTTAATGCTACGAATGTTTGTCCTTCCAGTTCAAATTCCACGGTCATCACAGAACCCATTGTCTTTCCATGGATTTGATTTCCTTCATTTCCATAGCTAGTGATTCTTCCGATCTTAGAATTTTCAAAGATGGATGTGTAGAACTTCGCCGCCTCTTCGGCTTGTGAATCAAACCAAAGGTTAGTTGTGATTTTTTGAATTTTGTTTTTCATGATTTTTCTCCTTTATTGTTTTCATCCTTGCTATTATGGTCAGGAAATGAGAATTGATTCGATAAGATTAAATACCTTGAAAGTACCGTTTTACTATACACCATTTATCATGAACCAAGAAAATGATATAAGGTTAGGGTATGTATCCAACCGATCATTTAACTAATCCCTTTAATCCTCGGTGATGGAAATACAAAAGGATATAGAAACTTTTCATTTGTGAAAAGTCCTATATCCAAATTTCGTTGCTCAGCTCTCGAAGTTAAATTGCCATTGGATTCCGAATTTATCCGTTAACTGACCGTAAATTTTACTCCAAAATGTTTCTTGAAGCTCCATCCCAACCTTACCGCCTTGACTAAGTTTATTAAAGATCGATTTAATTTCATCCAAATCCTTACTAACAAATGCCAAGCTGATATTATTTCCTTCGACAAAAGGCATGCCAGGAAAAGTATCTGAAAACATGATATTGCTTCCATTAATACTTAGCCTTGTATGCATGACTAAATCTTTCGCTTCTTCTGGAAGCGGAAATTCAGGATTAGGCGGTGTTTCCCCAAAGGTCATGATATTAGGTGATGCCGTTCCAAAAACCTCTGCGTAGAACTCTACTGCTTGTCGACAATTCCCATTGAAATTAAGATATGCATCAACTGACATGTACCTCACTCCTATTTTCTTATTTATTTTTCATTGCTCCTAATTGATTACTTATTACCTTACGAAAAATTCCGGTGGCTCAATCCCGAGTGTTCTGAGATAAATATATCCCTGTCCTCTGTGATGGATTTCATTTTCGAGGGCATATTGAAGTCTCTCAAAGTGGCTTTGTGAGGGTCCGAAAAAGGGATCCTTTTCAACCGCTTCAAGTGTTTCGTCGTTCATTTCCTCCCACAGTTTTCTAGTATCTTGCCTTACTGCTTCGCATGCAGATATTAGTGCCTCTTTTGTAGAAAGTGCAGCAAACGAATCTGGAAACTCCCATACACTAAGTGCAATTCCACGCATATATCCAGTTTCAATGTTCATGATTTCTTTAACCATCTCGGCGAAAGGGCGAAGCTTCTCGGCCGGTGTATAGTGAAATAATTCTTCTTCAGGAAAGGCTTCAAGTACCCGCATTGTCAATCTCCTGTTGCCTTCTAATATATTTAACAATCCTTCTTTCGATAGAAACATTATTTACCTCCTTTGATAGATACTCTATAGAAGTTCTGTGAAAAATCGAAAAGTCCTGCAAATTCCAGTATATAAAGATCGATCAGTTTTTTTAATGTAACTACCTGGGCAGATTCAAGATTATTAATGGTATGAGTATGATTCTGTAGAACATTCTTCTTCTACACTTGATGGAGTGCTAGTGACATTAAAAAAGAGAGGGTCTTTATTTCAAAAAGAGAGATAAAGTTATGTTACATTAACTGTGGAAGCGCAATTTCTGGAAGGTCATTTGAAATATGTAGGCGATAAAACTAAACAAAATTCGTAAAATATTTGACTAATGGAGCATAATCAATTTATCCTTTTTTTCTTAAGGTGTACAGGTTACAAAAACAGAAAATGATTGTTTTTAACTTTATTTTGCTTCTTAATAAGCGGAGAGAAGTTTGGTGGATATTGCTTAAATCTTACATTTATTATAGGATTCAAGTAGTCATATGTTTCCATCGCAAAATATGCTAAAAAGGGAAGAGTATCAATAATAACGGAACCAGCAGAAAGGGAGAGAAGCCAATGATTAATAAAGTCGGACAAATTATGTTATACGTTAATAACCAGGATGAGTCATTGAAATTTTGGACGGAAAAATTCGGATTTAGCGTAATTTCTGAAGAAGATAACGGCCAAGGGTTAAGATGGATTGAAATTGCTCCAACAAAGGATGCACAAACGAGTATCATCCTGCATAATAAGGAATTCATAGCTAAAATGCAGCCTGAATTAAATCTTGCTACACCCTCGTTAATGTTTTACTCGGATAATCTTGATGAATTATATAAAGACTTTTCGGAGAAGAATATCAAAGTGGGGGAACTTGTAAATATGCCATCTGGAAGAGTCTTCAATTTTGCTGATAACGAAGAAAATTACTTTGCGGTCATGGAAAAAAAGTGACTCACATAGCAAATGATTAAAAACATCAAAACGACTATGGAAACTTTTTTAGTCGTTTTGATATGTCATGACATCATGTTATATCGCTTAATACTGTATGGGTCCTATTTAGTCAGCAGGCCGTGGTCCAGCGGCAATTCCAGAGTTTTCAACAGTCATGATCGGTCGAATGGTTATATCTCCATTCACGTAAATTTGGCAGGATAAACGCAAATGATCCTCCATTCCTTTTTCCTCAAAGACCTTTTTTTCTTTATTTGTGACTTCCAAAAAATCACCTGCCAATATTTCCACTCTGCAAGTTGTACACTTAGCTTTCCCTCCACATCTGTGGAGAATATTTATACCGTTATCTTCCATCGCTAATACTAACTTTTTTCCCATTTCAACTTCAAACGTTCCTTGGTCAAATACAGTTACGTAAGGCATTTTATACCACCTCATATAAATTATAGGATATCTTCCAACGGGTCATTAACATATTTATTCTCTTACCTTGTCCATATGACAGAAAAAAATGTGAAAAAATCATTACTGATTGTTAAACCCCATTCGTAAAACAAAGTGCTTAACTCATTAGATGAATAATTAATTATCTTGAAGACAAACTTTAAGTAGATTGAAAATTATAGATTTAACAAGCTTCAAATAGGTCCAATTACGAAAATAATTATGGTTTACTTAAAAAAAGAGTGAAAAATAAAGGGGAGGCCCTGTCTGTGAATAATGGTAATTGTGATTTTTCACCAATGAAACAAGTTTTAAAAGAGGATATTCGCCAAGTAATAACGGCATTACAGGATAACTTGGAAGCAATGGGTGATGAAAATTATTGCCTTCTTGGAAATTTTGAAAAAATTAAAGAAAAGTTTGTATACATTGATATGAAAGCAGCAACATTTTATTTAAACTGTTATTTGTCACCGTTTACGGACAAATATCCCGAATTATCAACTTGCGTTCAAAATTTATCGAATTTGAGACATGGCGGGTTGATTGTGATTCAACGGGGAGATCCCCTTGATTCATTGATTCAGCCAGGTATTTCAATAGGAGCGGAGTTAACCCATTCTTTATTGGAATCGATTTTTTTTCCTGGAAATCCACTGCATGATGGTGCGGTTTTGGTTAGTCAAAACCAGATTGTTTCCGCAGCAAATGTCCTTCCGCTTTCAGACAGGTCAACCGGGGAAAAAAAACTGGGAACACGCCACCGCTCTGCTTTGGGTTTATCTGAACGGAGTGATGCCCTTGTATTGGTAGTATCAGAGGAAACAGGAAGAGTTTCATTTGCAATGAATGGGAAACTGTACCCTATTAATACACACGGGCCTATATAGAATTATTAAGACCATAAGTCACAGGGTAATTATAATGTTCCAGATAATTCACACCTGGAATATTCAATCGCGTAAATAAGTAAACGCTGGATCCTTTTTAGGCTTTTGTAATTTATAGCTTATTTTATCAGAATTACAGGTACAGAAAATTTCATGAATTAATCAACCCGGTGATTTTTACCGGGTTTTTGGTTGCTTTTTATATAAAAAAAGGCATATGATAAATAAGGAGTCTCAAGCAGATAAGTTATAAAACGAAAGAGGATTTTACATGATAACCATTAAAAGTGAACGAGAAATAAATTTGATGCATGAAGCGGGCAAACTTCTTGCTGCGACGCATAGAGAAATTGCAAAAATGATAAAACCGGGTATCACGACTTGGGAAATCGAGGAATTTGTCGATCAGTACTTGGCAGAGCATGGTGCTACACCTGAACAAAAGGGCTATAACGGCTACAAATATGCAACATGTGCCTCAGTGAATGATGTGATTTGTCACGGGTTTCCGCAAAAGAAAGCCCTAAAAGAGGGAGACATCGTCACGATCGATATGGTGGTGAACCTTAACGGCGGTTTGGCGGATTCAGCTTGGACATATGCAGTCGGAGAAGTTTCCGAAGAAGCTCGGCGCTTAATGGATGTAACCAAGAATGCTTTATACAGAGGCATTGAAGTTGCACGGGCAGGAAATCGTCTCGGGGACATCGGGCATGCAATCCAGTCTTATGCAGAAGGTGAAAAGTTTTCTGTTGTCCGCGATTTTACAGGACACGGAATCGGCAAAACCATGCACGAGGACCCAACCGTTTTACATTATGGTAAACCAGGTAAAGGCGCCCGTCTAAAAGAAGGCATGGTTATCACGATTGAGCCTATGCTGAATGCAGGAACATGGCATATGAAAATGGACCAAGACGGCTGGACGGCGAGAACGGCAGATGGAAAGCTTTCCGCCCAATATGAACATACCCTCGTCATTACAAAAGAAGATCCGATCATTTTAACGGAACAATAAAAAGGAAACGGCCAAATGAACTGCACCCCAATTGTTAGACAACATCTAATAATGAAGTGCAGTTTTTTTGACTAAATATACGATGGACAGAGTACTTGGAAGGGAAAAATCCTATAAATCCATTGCAGAAGAAAGAAATGTAGGTTTATCCCCTCTGAAAAGATGGGCCGATTGCTATCTTGAACATGGGATGGAAGAACTTGCTTCATCCTATACAAATTACACTTGCCCTTATTATATGAACGAAAATGGGGCATCAATCAGCGCGACCGCTGTACACTATAACCTTCCTACCGATTTTACACTTTTGAATGGGGCAAATCAGTTAAAGGAAGGAGGTATAGACGCTCTTAAACCAAAGAAAAAGGGTGTCTATCCATGAAAAAAGAAACCAAGAAAACATCGCCAGGGCACGGAGTACGTACTATTATGGGGTAAACGCTTTCGCACGTGAGGAAAAATACACAAATTAAATCCCTTATCGAAGAGGATTTCCATACGCATAAAGGACTTTATGGGTATGGACGCATCACCCTAGAGTTACGTAACCGAGGTACTCACATAAATCATAAAACAGTTCTCCGATTGATGAATGAACTAGGAGTGAAGTCATTGGTTCGCATGAAGAAATACCGTTCGTACAAAGGGAAAATCTCGGTAATGCGGTCATTGGAAACTTCTTTGGGCAATTAAAATTCGGTTACTTTTCTTCAAGAATTTGAAAACATGGAACATTTCAAACAAGAACTAGAAGAATATATCCATTTCTACAATCCTCAACGAATCAAGGTAAAATTAAAAGGCATGAGCCCGGTATTACCGGGTTCATGCCCTCAAGGTTGCTTAATTAAAAATTTGGGTGCACTTCAATTGGAAGATCCTTTTTTTATTGCTTAATTTATTTTCTTATCGTCTTTACTTAGAACATGAATTTCATAAGGGCCAGGAAATGATTTTTTTATTTGTTTATATTGAAAAAATTCATTTGTGAGTTCGTCAATACGTTTTCCTATTTCTTTAGCTTTTTTATCTGTACTGTCTATGGAAGTATTAATAATAATGGGATTCTGACCATCTATTATAGTTGTAGATGTAACTTTGAGATCCTTTATTTCTTTCAACCCTTGATCTATTGATGGCATAACTTTCATTTCCCAATCTCGTTTTAAATTTGATTTAAAACGTATTGGAATATCCTTAACATTGAATCCTTTTTCTTGAGCTAACTTAAGAAATTCTTTATGAAAATTGTTAACCTCATTTGGCTCAATCACTTCTTTATCGTTTCTATAGAACATTAAGTCCAATTGTACAATGCGTCCGTCAGTGGCTGAATATGAAGTTCCTGTCAAAACATCAATTTTATCAATCTTCTTCATTTCATTTGCTACTTCCTGAATAATTTTTTCCTCTCGTTTTTGTCTTTCTGTCTGATTGGTATCATTCCAATAAGCAAGAACTTTTACTTTATAATCCCTATGCTTTTTTGATTGCAATACTTCTTCAATATTACTTTGAAGATCGTCTTTTAAATAATTAAAATTTTTCTTGGAATAAGGCCTAATCACAAGAACGACTTCTTTTTTTGCCCGAGAAAGGGTTAAATCATAGCCATCTGGATGCCCTTTTTTCTTAAATACATTTTTGTTAAAAGAAGATTCAATGGCATTTTCTAATTTGATTGTTTCATAGTAGGAAATTAAATTATTTGGACTATCTTTAGATGTGACATTATTATCAGAGCTTTCCATTTCCTTATTGGTTTTATTTGATGTACATGCTACTACAAAAAATAACATACCGAATAAAATGAATAACATGGATACTTTTTTCAAAAAATCATCCCCTAAAATATTAGCATTTTTACCCAACATTGTTAATTATAACATAGTTTTTAATGTTCTTATTAAGCTTCTCCATTAGCCACATATGAAGTGTTAATGTTTCAATAAGTGGGCAACCCTAAAACAGCTTTTAATCTTTTACAATCGGGTGCAATTCTTTAATTTTCGAGTTGGGATGAAGCGAGATCATATTCCTTTAATAACTGTGCCAAGAGAAGTTTATACGTATAAAGGGCTTGTTTCGTACCAATTGAACGCCTGGCCAACGCAAGCAGGGAATGGGCTATTTATTTCCGGAATATCGCAATTTTTCAAACAAGAACTAGAAGAATATATCCATTACTACAATTCTCAACGAATCAAGGTAAAATTAAAAGGCATGAGCCCGGTAGATTACCGGGTTCATGCCCTCAAGGCTTAATTAAATAAAGTGTCTAACTTTTTGGGTGCACTTCATAATCGTGGGCCGTTTCTGTTTGTTTTAACAATTTCATAATGAACCTCGACAGAATATTCTGAATAACCTCACCGTACAATAGATCAAATACGTAAAATTAGTACTAGGCAGTTTGGCATTAAAAACTTTACTATTATGTGGCAGCACAGGATAATAAGGGAGAAGGAAGAAATATATGAGTTCATCAAAAACTGGATATAAAGGGGGTTTTGACAGTGAAGAAAGGGGAAAAACTGTCTACAACGGCTGAATCGGTCGGGTTGAGCCAGCGGGAATTTTTAACGATTTTTTTACTTCATTCTTTGAGAATTAAGGCGAATTATCCAAGGGCGATTCATCAGGACCTAAAAAATACGTTTACTGGAAAAGTGCATAGCTATGACTATTTATGTAAAATATCCAATACGCTTGTCGAATCCAACCATTTATCACTATATACGAATAAGGGAAGGAATTATTATCAGATAACTGAAAAAGGAAAAGAACTTTACATATGGTACCAAGAGAATTTCCTGGAACGGTTTTCCGAGGTGAAAAAGGTCATTGACCGGTTCATGTACGATTTAAGGGGATCTGGTGAAAATCCCTCGGTTCTCAATGAACTTCCTGAAGAATACAGGTCATATTTCTCGAAAATAATATCGGTAAAGGATCTTGTACGCTATGTTACTTTAAAAGCCGCTTTCACTAAGAAGCCCATTTACATGGGGGAAATTGGCGATCTGCTTAAAAATCAGTTCGGTTGGATAGCATCAAACGGCTATTTATATGATTTATCTCATGAAATGGAAGAGAACGGCCTTCTTGTCGGCAGGTGGGAAAGTGAAAAACGAACAAAACGATATTTACGAATCACCGATGAAGGGCAGCATCATTACAAACAGATTGCGGATTCGGCCGCTTTTCAAGTCCAGGAAATCCAAAAATACATGGCTAGTGTCGTTATGTTCTTAAAAGAAAAGTCTTAAAGGATTATTAGAAATGGGCCCTTAAGTTTGTAAGGAGATTCAAGTTACATGCTTAAATTGACTCGATCAAGGGTAAATGTTACTTAAAAATACTTCTTAACAAGGGGGAATGCGTAATGGGAGAAAAACACGATGAAATAGGAAGCATATTCAGTTTCATTAAAGGCCAAGTAGATAAGCTTCCCATTTCACAATCGAAAAAGAACAAAATGCTCGACCAGCTCTTAAAGCTTAAAACAATGACAGTTGATGCAAGGGAACCGCGAATTGCCCTTGTAGGAAGGCGCGGATCTGGAAAATCATCACTGATCAATGCGATGTTTGGTCAGGAAAGGCAATATGTCAGTTCTGTTAAATCAGGAACGGGTAAGGGAAAATGGCTTTGGTACCCGAGTGATGCTGAGCCCAAAATTCGTTTGCTGGATTCCCGTGGGTTGGGTGAGAGTGAAGCTCCTACGGAAGAATTTGAAGAAGAAACACCAATGGACGAATTGATAAAAGCGGTAACCGAAGAACAGCCCGATGTTTTTCTTTTCTTGATTAAAGCAAAAGAAACGGATTCACGGATTGAAGAAGATCTACAAGAGTTGAACAAGCTGCGCAAGGTCGTAAAAGAGATCCACCATTATGATGTACCCGTCATCTGTGTGGTCACCCAAGTGGATGAACTAGATCCACCACATTATAAACAAGCACCTTTTGATGCCAACCCTAAGAAAAAAAAGAATATTGATGAAGCCATTGCTTTGATGTCCAAGCGATTTAACGAAAGTGAAATCCCACTATTGAACATCATCCCGATTTGCTCATATATTGACTTTGATGAAGGTGGAAATATTGATTATGATATGCGTTGGAACATCGATTTGCTTTCAGATTACTTGATCGAGGCCTTACCCAGCGAAGCGAAGCTAAAGACGGCCAAAGCGATTCAGAGCCAATTCGTTAAGAAGAAATTCGCGCGGACGATTGTGGGAACGTTTACGGCAATCACCGGATTAATAGGTGCAGAGCCAATACCTTTTGCCGATTTTCCCATATTGACCGGCATTCAAGGGTTGATGATTGTGGTAATTGGTTTTATCGCGGATAAAGACATCAATACCAAAACGGCAAGTGAATTCATTACAGCATTAGGGATCAATGTTGGAATCGGTCTTCTTGTCAGGGAAGGCGTCAGGGCTGCAGTACGTTTCATACCAGGGGCCGGTCTAGCAGTTTCTGGTGCGGTAGCCGGCGCAGTCACGTATGGAATCGGGCAAGCTGCGATAGCTTACTTTATCGAAAACAAAGATATTGACCAGGCGAAGAAAGCTTATAAGAATGCTAACAAAGAATATAAAAATGAAGCCATTGACTCTTAACGGGCAGATTCAAACCATTAACTACACTAAGGTGATATGATAAAGTGGTGTTTTGGCGGTTACTGTTTCTGTGGCTGAATGGTTCAGGATTTCTTTACTACAGGAGGGATGGTCTTCATGTCGTTTTTTCAATCACAAAAGCAAAAAGAATATATTCAAAAATTAGAGGAAGCGATTCAGCCCTTTTCCAGCCGATCTGAAGCACTGGATGATTCAAAGGGTTTTCCATTTGAAAACATCCAGGAGTTAAAGGAATTCGGATATCCTAAATTAACGTTAGCAAAAGCGGATGGGGGAAATGGCGGTTCATTATATGATTTTCTCCTATGCCAAGAAAAAATAGCTCAGTATTGTGGCCCAACAGCCTTAGGAATAGGCTGGCATGTCGGAACGGTCCTATCCTTAACTGAGAAAAGACCATGGGAAAAAGGCGTCATGAATGAATTGTTTGATGAGGTGGCGAAAGGCGCTCTCATCAACACGGCAGCATCGGAGGTTGGAACAGGAAGCCCGACGCGCGGAGGCCGTCCGGAAACGCTCGCTATCAAAAAGGGTGAACAATGGAATTTGAATGGCAGAAAGACTTTTACTACACTCTCTCCCGTCCTTAATATTTTTCTTGTAACGGCATGGGTACCCGAGGATGAGCGGTTAGGCACATTTTTAGTTCATCGTGATTTAATGGGTGTAAGTATAGAAGAAACTTGGGATATGATGTCAATGCAGGGGACAGGTAGCCATGATTTGGTATTAAATGATGTCAGCCTTCCTGAAAAGTATTATGTCATGAAAAGTAATCCTGGTGAAAAAAGGAAACCTGAAGCGTGGCTTTTACATATACCGGCTTGCTACTTGGGAATTGCAGTGGCAGCCAGAAATTATGCAGTTGAATTTGCTAAAACCTATTCTCCCAATAGCTTACCAGGACCAATTAGGGACCTTCCGAATGTTCAACGGATAATTGGAGAGATGGAACTGGAATTGAGCGAAGCACACCATTTCCTTTACTCTGTCGCAGAGAAATGGGAGCAGCACCCTGAAGATCGTGATGAATTATCGAAACAATTGGGTGCTGTCAAGCTATCGGTAGTCAACAAATCGATTTCGATTGTCGATAAGGCGATGCGAGTAGTCGGAGCCAAAAGTTTACAACGGAAAAATCCCTTGCAACGCTACTATAGGGATGTACGTGCAGGCCTTCATAATCCTCCGATGGATGATGCGACAATTACGATGCTCGCAAAATCCGCTCTTTATTAAGTGAGTATTCGGATATTCCTTATTTGCACTGAAATGACTTCGTCGTTTCAGTTTTTTCCTGTTTATTTACTAACTCTTAATCAACCGTTTATTTGTTCTGGTACCTCCATGCTTTAGCTATCTCTTTTTAATTCCAACCTGAAATTTTTACTAGCTTATCATTCTCTATCTTGTTATGATTTATATACCTTTTTAAATCTTCGGAAAATATCGAAAGTTCGGTGTGAAAATGAATCTGTTAACAAAAGATTTACTGATTAACTTTTTAATTATCCTTTTTCCGCTCTTTTTATTGCAAATGAGCTATCTAGTAAAGTACGTGTACCGTTTAGATGCATTAAAAGGATCGTTCTTAACCATTTTTCCTATTCTTTCACTTGTTCTATGCATGCTATTCCCAGTGGTCATAGAAGAGGATTTTGTTTGGGATCTTCGATGGATCCCTTTTCTTTTAGGCGGTTTATATGGAGGCTATAGGTTAGGTATCATATTAATAGTCATCACTCTTTTTATCCGTTATATAACAGGGGGGGAAAATGGATTTTATGTATCATGCATCTCTTTTCCGCTAATGGGAGTTTCCCTGTTTTTTATATCTAAATACTATTTAAAAATGTCTGTCAGTAAAAAAATCCTCATCGGCATATCCTTAATCTTTATTGTTCACACTCTCACACAGTTTATTTCAACACAAATATTTGAACTTACTATTGGCATTAGTCTTTGGAAACAATATTTCACCATCCAAGTCATAGGAATCGTTGTTGTAATTTTATTATGGGAAGTCATCCTGACTAATTTTCAGGTTCTCGAGAAATTAGTGAAAGCGGAAAAATTGCAAATCGTTAGTCATCTGGCTGCAAGCATATCTCATGAAGTCAGAAACCCCCTTACAGTTACTAGGGGATATATACAAATGTTAAGCGAAGACGTTTCTTCACATACAAAGGTCCAGTATGCAAATATTGCGCTGAATGAATTAGATCGGGCCACGGATGTCATTAATGATTATTTGACATTTGCTGCCGTAAGCCCTGAAAACAAGGAACGATTAAGGGTATCCGAGGAAATTCAGCATGTCGTCAACCGCATAAAACCCTTGGCTAACGATAATGGAACTGGATTGAAGTTGTCCTTATTTGAAGAAGAAGCATATTATATAATGGGGGAAAAGAAGAAATTTCAACAGTGCCTGTTCAATATATTAAAGAATGGCTTAGAATCGATGCAAGATGATGGCGAAATATACATACATTTAATTCCCGACGCAACCAACATCCAAATTATGATTCAAGATCAAGGAATTGGAATGACACAGGAACAAATATACCGTCTAGGTGAGCCTTACTTTACGACAAAAAATAAAGGAACGGGATTAGGCCTAATGGTTTCATATAGCGTCATCAAAAGCATGGATGGAACGATACATGTGTCAAGTGTTCAAGGGAAAGGCACATGTTTCTCCATTAATCTGCCCATTCATAGATTTGAGCCTATTTGAGTATAGTGTAAATTGACGGTTTTATTCTCATACATTACAATTTATTTAATTGCCAATTATTATGAAATATTCAATGATGCATTTGATACCTAAGGGAGATGATTGAATGAAATCGCTTACAGACGGACAAATCATTTGGGAACCGACAAAAGAACAAATCGAGCACACGGTATTGACTCAATATGTGAAATGGTTAAAAGAAAAGAAAGGTTTATCATTTCATGATTATCATGAATTATGGAAATGGTCGGTTGATGAACTGGAGGAATTTTGGGCTTCAATTTGGGATTATTGTGATGTAAAAGCCGCCAGGAAATATGACAGGGTTTTAGCGGAGCAAGCCATGCCAGGCGCGAAATGGTTCGAAGGGGCAAGGCTTAATTATGCTGAAAATGCATTATTGAATGCTCAAGAAGAAAAAACGGCGATTTTTTTTCGTTCCGAACATATCAGGCAGCAAGAGATTAGCTGGAAAGAGCTGAAAGAAAAAGTGGCTTCTGTCGCCCATTCATTAAGGGAACTTGGTGTGAAACCGGGTGACCGTGTTGTTGCCTATATGCCAAATATACCTGAAGCGGTCATAGCTTTCTTGGCAACAGTAAGTATAGGTGGCATTTGGTCCAGTTGTTCTCCTGACTTTGGTGCAAGAAGCGTCATTGATCGTTTTAAACAGATTGAACCGGTTTTATTACTGGCGGTTGATGGGTATCAGTACAACGGAAAAGTATATGATAAAACATCCGTTGTTTCACAGCTTAAACAGGAATTGGGCACTGTTAAGCATACCGTGTTGGTTCCTTACATAGAAAAAAAGGTTGTGGAAGTGAATCTGGCAAATACAATCCCTTGGGAAGACCTATTAAAAGAAACGGCGGAATTATCTTTTGAAAGTGTTCCGTTCGATCATCCGCTTTGGATTCTCTATTCATCAGGTACAACCGGAATGCCAAAACCAATTGTACAAGGGCATGGCGGTATATTATTGGAGCATTTTAAATCAACAAGATTGCATCAAGGCATGACTTCCGAGGATACGGTATTCTGGTTTACGACGACAGGCTGGATGATGTGGAATCTACTAATGGGAGGTTTGCTTAATGAAGGGACGATTGTTCTTTATGACGGCAGCCCTGCCTTTCCGAATATGGATGCCCTTTGGGAATTGGCTGAAGACACAGGCATGACTTTCTTTGGAACAAGTGCACCTTTCCTTACGAATTCCATGAAGTTAGGAATCAAGCCAATGGGAAGATATGATTTAACAAAATTGAAGGCTCTTTTTTCAACTGGGGCTCCATTGTCAGGTGACGGATACAAATGGGTGTATGAGAATGTCAAGAAAGATATATGGCTCAGTTCATCTAGTGGCGGAACCGATGTTTGTGCCGGATTTGTAGGTGGTGTTCCAACATTACCTGTAAGAATCGGGGAGATACAAGGAAGGGCATTAGGTGTTCGTGCAGAAGCCTTTGATGAACAAGGTCAATCATTGATTAATGAAGTCGGTGAATTGGTCATTACTAAACCGATGCCGTCCATGCCGCTTTACTTCTGGAATGATCAAGACGGGTCAAGATATTACGAGAGTTATTTCGATACGTATCCTGGAATATGGAAACATGGAGATTGGATAAAGATCGACGACAAGGGCAGCTGCGTCATTTATGGACGTTCCGACTCGACCATTAACCGTTCTGGTGTACGGATGGGGACTAGCGATATCTACCGCGTCGTCGAAGCGATCGATGAAGTTATGGAAAGCCTTGCCATTGATAGAGAAGTGCTTGGCCGCGGTTCTTCCTTGCTGCTGTTCGTCGTCCTTAAGCCTGGTAAAATCCTGGATGCAGCATTGACATCGAAAATCAATGAACAAATCCGAGGACATGTGTCCCCTCGTTTTATCCCAGACCAGATCCATGTCGTTGAACAAATACCTAAAACCTTGAACGGAAAGAAAATGGAAGTACCGATACGCAAAGTGTTGCTAGGTTTCGAGTTTGATAAAGTGGTGAATGCAGACTCCATGGGAAATCCAGAATCGCTTCAGTTTTTCAAAGAATTAGCTCTCGAGTTGAATGAGAAAAAAATATTCTGACATCCCAGGCGGAGCAAAAAGCTCCGTCTTTTTTATAAGACTTTATGAGTTTATTCTCATAAGGTCTTTTTTTGTTTCTGGAGGTGATAAATTTCTAAATATAAAGGGAAAGACCAAGTTCAGCATATAGAAATTGCTAGAGATATTGCTGAAAGTTTCCATCATAACTATGGGGGAACATTCCTATTACTAGAGTACAAAATACAAGAAGAGACTGCTGTATTACCTGGATTAGATAGTCGGAAAATGAGTAAAAGGTATTATAATATAATTCCATCCATTGAAGAGCCAAAAAGTTACAAAAACTCATAAATAAAATCAAAACTAATTCATTACCAAAAGAAACACCAAAAGATCCCGATACATCTATTATATTCACATCTTATACTGAAACTGAAAAGATAAAAGAGCAAAATTTACAAGGAATTGGCTGAGGTGAAGCCAAAAAAGAATTGTTTAATGTAATGAATAGATTTAATGAAGTATCGCGCGAGAAATATAATGAATTAATGTCTTCTCCAAAAACTCTGGATAAAAATTTAAAAGAATGAACAGATAAAGCAATAGAAATTAGTGTACCATTCTTAAAAGACATTAGAAGTAAGATTGGTATCAGGTGAGAAATTTGACTTATAAGGTATTTTGGACAAATGTACTAAACTAGCGGTAGCTTTTCTTTATAAGGGGAAAGCTTATAAAAAGGCAGGTTAGTGAAACTTCCCTGAGTAATTGATAAACTTAAAACACATTTGAACTAAAGTTTACTCATTATGGAGAGCAGGGATAGATCATCTTCACTTTTATTTATTTGGAAGAGACACTGGAATAATCAAATTTACCTTAGAGATATTCAGATGCTTTTAAAAAAACTATTATCAATTAAAGGTTAAATTATCTAAAACATTCATTCTTGACATATGATCTTATCCTGAAAAAAAGACAAGTTGGTCGTGGATTTTATTCATTCCAATCAGGTATGTTATCACTTGGTTATTAGTAGCCGTGCTTGCGATGATTCGTGTTGAAGAGTAAAAATTACAAAATTTGGACTTGGAATTTAATATTATCTATTATCTATTATCTTTTTGGTGCCAAAAGATGCCGGTAAAACATCTAATGCTTCTAAAAAATCACCGCTGGTAGTAAGCGGAACCCTATTGCAGAATAATTAGCAGTTGGAAATGTAAAACGCTACATATAGTGGCGTTTTCAAAAAATAATGAAGGAATGAAGAGATTATGAGAAGTGAATTAATGGAAATTCTAGAATCCCGTAAAGAGGAAATGATTAAAATTCGTAGGCACCTACACGAAAATCCTGAGCTTTCTTTTAAAGAAGAAAAGACAGCTCAATATATTATTGATTTTTATAAAGAAAAGGACGTAGAAGTTCAATCTAATGTAGGTAATGGATACGGAGTTATCGTGACCATTAAAGGTGGAAAGCCTGGAAAAAACATCGGTCTTCGAGCTGATTTTGATGCACTTCCAATCGTTGAAGAAACGAATATAGCCTTTAAATCAAAAAATGAAGGCGTTATGCATGCGTGTGGTCATGATGGACATACTGCCTACTTATTAGTCTTAGCCGATTGCCTCATTCAATTAAAAGATGAAATTCCAGGTACAATCAAAATTATTCATCAGCATGCGGAGGAAGTTCCGCCAGGCGGGGCAAAGAGTATTGTAGAATCCGGGGTGCTTGACGATTTAGATAATATATTTGGCATCCATCTGCTGCCAATGGACGAAGCAGGAGTTGTTGGTTATCATGCTGGATATTCTTTTAACGGCAGGGCTTATTTGAAATTAAAAGTTCAAGGTAGAGGTGGACACGGTTCTTCACCACATCTAGCGAATGATGCCATTGTCGCTGGTGCTCATTTTGTTACCGCTGCTCAAACGATTATTAGCCGTCGATTAAGTCCTTTTGATATTGGTGTGATTACGATTGGATCTTTTGATGGAAAAGGAACATTTAATATAATTAAAGACAGCGTAGAGCTTGAAGGCGATATTCGTTATATGACTGTTGAAACAAGAGATAAAATTGAAAAAGAAGTTAAACGTCTTGTAAAAGGACTTGAAGAAGAATTTGGTGTAACATGTGATCTAACTTATACGAATGACTATCCACCTTTATATAATGATCCTGAATTAACAGGAAAGGTTGCCGAGTCACTTAAGAATGCAAATGATAAAGATATTAAAGAAGTAAAGGAATTTCCAGCAATGCCGCCATCTGAAGACTTTGCTTACTATGCTGAAAAAATTCCTTCCTGCTTCTTTTACATTGCTTGTACACCTAAAGGAGTAGAAAAACCTTATTTTAATCATAATCCTAAATTTGATATCGATGAAGATGCCCTTCTCGTGGCAGCAAAAGCAGTAGGATATGTTGTTTGTGGTTATTATGAGTTAGATTAGGAAAAAGAATAGAATATTTGTAAGACGTGGTACAGATGATGACATGCTTTGCTGTATTAGATAATTCTATTGATAATAAGCAACTGATACCGAGAAAGGCTAAAGAATGGGTTGTAGCTGATAGTCGGATCTCTCCGTGTGAAGGGAAACTTTCATGCATGGTGGATGGAGTGGCTAACGGGAAAAGGCAATGATAACTTCGAATTTTCACCTATTTTTATGAATGGGAATACAAATAAATCATCCCCTTTTATAAAAGAATGCTTCAATTGAATTTCTATAAGGGCGTGTTTTGATAAATCTAAACACGCCCTTATAATCTGTTATTTTATCAGGGTAAGGCATAGATTTGATCATACTTTATAGACATGTTTTAAAAGGTGCCTGCTAACCAAATTAAAGTCCCATTTTGACGCTGGTAAACAGTAATGGAAAATCGTTTTGTGAACACGTCAAGTATTGTAGAATAATTATTTACCTTTGGGTTTTTTGGCCGAAAAGATAGATGTGGTTCAATACCAAAAGTTATAGTTTCAGCTCCTAAATACTTGGTCTTTTCTTTTTAATCTGGACAAAACTGTAAACTATACTACTTAGGAGTATTCATTAACTCCCTTTCATGCGAAATTCCAAATAAAGGATTCTTAAATCCTCCTTTTTTGTATTTGGTTCGAATACATAATGATTTAACAAAGAAAGTGAAAATAAATACGTGATGATAAATATAAACCTTATTGATCTAAATTATGTTATTCTATTTCTGTTTACAACAGTCCGTCTGCAAAACTGAAATGGGGGTAAGAGGTAAATGGATAAGGAAAAGGAAATCAAACTAAAGAAACCAAAGAAGTCGTGGGTATGGGTTCTAGCAATTATCATCATTGCTAATATAGCAGGTGGTGGGGGCAAAGAGGAAGTTGCAAAAGAGAAAGCTTCTGCAACTACTGCTGAACTTAGGGAGGAAGCTTCTAACCAATCTTTACTGCTGCAAGCATTCTCGCGTGTCGCGAATTTTCTCTTTTTCCATACATCAATTATGTTAAAACTATAGACTTATGTAATTTCCTATCTTGAAAATTTAGCCTTATAGTCAATCGGAAAAATGTAAAAATGTTTCGCTTATACATAAGCTTGTTTGGATTCCTTGCAAATGGAAAAGCAGCTAATAAGTTTGATTTTTCGTAGCTAATAACTTCTAAAATATATACTGTTCATAAAGTTGAAAATTGTCTGTGGTGAAATTTCAGAAAATAAAGTTTTTTCAGATAAGCGTTGAAATGTCCATTAAAAACCGATAGTATACAACTATTAAAACAACTTTATATCAGCGGATGATGATTGTGGGAGAGACTAAACATTGTTTAGCACCGAAGGAGCAAACCCTAAAAAGCAGGGGACTAATCTCTCAGGTAAAAGGACTACAATAGGACGCGTCTCTGAAGAGAGCCATAGGCCACCGAAGGAGTTAAACTCTCAGGTAAAAGGACAGAGGAAGGTAGGAAAATCCCTATCTTTCCTCTGTCCTTTTTTTATTAGGAAAGATAAAAAGAAAGGAGGTGCATTAAGGTCTGTGATAAATGAGTCTATCTTTTGATTTGTACAATTAACGCTATATTTTCAAAAAGGTTGGTAGATCTATTTCACTATATCTAGTACCTATCCAAGAAAGCGCTTACAGTGGTGGACAGTTTCCCAGTACGCTAATAATTCACACTCATTGAAAGACAGACTCTTTATTGGGAAAAAATCCAAGTATCCTATAAAAGTAGAAAGTGGGAATTCGTATGCAGGAACAAAAGTTAGATAGAGGGCTAAAAAACAGGCACGTACAACTCATCGCTATTGGTGGGGCAATCGGAACGGGATTATTTCTTGGAGCAGGAAAATCTATTCATTTAGCCGGGCCATCCATTTTAATTGCTTACATGATTACAGGCGTCATTTGCTTTTTAATCATGCGCGCACTTGGAGAACTACTCTTATCTAATTTGCACTATCACTCCTTTGTCGACTTTGTAAGAGACTATTTAGGTAATATGGCGGCATTTGTAACCGGCTGGACCTACTGGTTTTGCTGGATTTCAATCGCAATGGCCGACTTAACAGCAGTTGGTCTTTATACTCAATACTGGTTTCCCTCTGTACCACAGTGGATGCCAGGATTAATTGCACTTGTCATTCTGCTATTTATGAATCTTGCAACGGTAAAACTTTTTGGCGAAATGGAGTTCTGGTTCGCATTAATTAAAGTCATAGCTATTCTAGCACTAATTGTTATCGGTATTTTCATGATTATTAAAGGCTTTTCCACTGATTCAGGTTCAGCAAGTTTCACGAATCTATGGAGTCACGAAGGTATCTTCCCAAATGGAATAAATGGTTTTATCCTCTCATTCCAGATGGTAGTGTTTGCGTTTGTTGGCATTGAACTTGTAGGACTAACAGCAGGTGAAACAGAGGATCCAGAAAAAGTTATCCCCAAAGCGATCAATAATATTCCTATTCGGATTATAATTTTCTACATTGGCGCACTTATTGTCATTATGAGTGTTTATCCGTGGAACGCAATCATCCCAACGGAAAGCCCATTCGTCCAAGTATTTGTGGCTGTAGGTATCGCTGGAGCTGCTGGTATCATCAATTTTGTCGTCTTAACATCGGCGGCTTCGGCATGTAACAGTGCAATCTTCAGTACAAGCCGGATGGTATACTCACTTGCCAAAGATAAAAATGCACCTGTACCGTTTGCAAAACTTAATGACCGTAAAGTACCTTCCAATGCATTGGTCTTTTCAACGGTTGTCATTTTAATTTCCGTTGTTTTGAATTATTTAATGCCTGAAGGAGTATTTACCTTGATTACAAGTATTTCTACAGTATGTTTCATTTTTATTTGGGGAATTACAGTCATCAGCCATTTGAAATATCGTAAAACAAGACCAGATCTAGTGAAAATGAACAAATTTAAATTACCACTTTATCCATTTTCCAATTACTTGATCCTTGCTTTCCTAGCGTTCGTCCTTGTTGTTCTTGCACTTGCGAACGATACTCGTGTTGCCTTAATCGTAACTCCTGTTTGGTTTATTATGCTGGTTGCGATTTATAAGATGCGCAAAACGCAGGTAGATCAGGCGAATCAGAGAGAGGCAGCGGGGAATTAGTGGCAAGAAACCCTTTGATTCCATTAACGGTGTTTGTCCAGATAGCTGCCGCTCCATATTTTCCAACTCGGTGAGTAAAAAATCTGCCCGTTATAAAAAGCTTAAGATATCTGGATGATCATATTAAAATTCAAAAAAATATCTCAGAATATCATTGTTAGCGCTTTCAAAAATGCTTGACATAATTATTATCAACAACTATTCTAAATGTATCAAATTGAATAAGCGGATGACAGTTGTGGGAGAGTGCAAAGCGACAAGCCACCGAAGGAGCAAGTTCCAAAAAGACCCTTGGAACAAATCTCTCAGGTAGATGGAACCACAAATGGACGCACCTCTGGAGAGCGCGTATAAACATTTACGCCACCAAAGGGGAAAGGCTCTATTAAAAATGGAGCTAAACTCTCAGGTAAAAGGACAGAGAAGGGTAGAGAACGCTACGACCCTTTTCTGTCCTTTTTTGCGTGCAAAAAAGGGTGTAAAGCATACTGTTATTAACAGTTTTCATAGAAAAGTAGGCCTGTAGCGGGAAAGAAACTTAATTGTCTAGTACCATATTGAAATTCAGAATTAAGTAAAAATTCAGAATTACGCGAAAACATTAGGAGGAAAATAAAATGAGTTTACAACAAAATGATTTTACCATTTTTGATGCGATTGAGAAGGAAGGACAACGTCAACATGAAACACTGGAATTGATTGCATCAGAAAACTTCGTTAGCCCTGATGTATTAGAGGCCATGGGAAGCGTGATGACAAATAAATATGCAGAAGGTTATCCAGGAAAGCGCTATTATGGCGGATGTGAATTTGTCGATGTGGCAGAACAAGCAGCTATTGAGCGCTTAACAAAGCTTTTCGGTGCCAAATATGCAAATGTTCAGCCTCACTCAGGTGCACAAGCCAATTTCGCAGTTTTTTTCGCACTGCTTCAGCCTGGTGATAAGGTGATGGGAATGAACCTTTCACATGGTGGCCACTTAACTCATGGAAGTCCAGTCAGCGTTTCAGGAAAATGGTTTGAAGTTGTGTCTTATGGAGTTAGAGAAGATACACAGCTAATTGATTATGATGAGTTGGAAGCTATTGCAAAGAAAGAAAAACCTAAATTGATTATTGCTGGGACAAGCGCTTATCCAAGAACGATTAATTTTGCACGATTTAGAGAAATTGCCGATCAAGTTGGTGCAAAACTTATGGTGGATATGGCTCATATAGCCGGGCTGGTAGCTACTGGTCTTCATCCATCCCCAATCCCATATGCAGATGTTGTTACAAGTACAACTCATAAAACATTAAGAGGACCACGCGGGGGGATCATTTTAACGAACGATGAAGTAATAATCAAAGCGATTAATAAATCCGTATTCCCGGGAATTCAAGGCGGTCCACTAATGCATATCATTGCAGCAAAAGCAGTTGCTTTCAACGAGGCTTTACAACCAAGCTTTAAGGATTATGCGAAACAAGTCATTGAAAATGCTACAACACTTGGCGAAACATTAAAAAATGAAGGTGCAGCCCTTGTTTCTGGCGGAACAGATAATCATATTGTCCTTTTGGATTTACGTCCGTGGAATTTAACAGGAAAAGAAGCAGAGAAGTTATTGGAAGACGCGGGCATTACCGTTAATAAAAATACGATTCCCTATGACCCAGAAAAGCCATTTGTTACTAGCGGTATCCGAATGGGGACAGCAGCTTTAACAACTCGAGGCATGAAGAAGGAAGAGATGGTGAAAATTGGCGAAGTGATTGCAACGGTTCTAAAAAGTAAAGGGAATAAAGCCGTTATTGAGAAAGCAAGAGTAACAACTAAAGAGATTTGCGGTGTTTATCCGTTATTTCAAGAGCCAACGACTGTGTGAGCAATTATGCCTTTACTGAAACCTGAGCAACAGCCATGGCAGCGAGATATGTCTTTTGGAATCATGGCAATGAAAGAAACCGGTAACAGGTGAAAGAACATCTATTTTACAAAAAATCATAATTGGGGGTAGATCATGGGTATTGAAACAGCATTAAAGCAAACACCGCTTTTTGAAGTATATAAAAAATACGGAGCAAAAGTTATAAATTTTGGTGGCTGGGCTCTGCCGGTTCAATTTACTAGCATTTTAGAAGAGCATGAAGCTGTTCGAACTGAAGCAGGACTTTTTGATGTTTCTCATATGGGAGAAGTACTTGTGGAAGGGAAAGATGCCGAGAGTTATATTAACTACCTTGTTACAAACGATGTAACAAAGCTTAGCATCAATCAAGCACAGTATACCGCAATGTGTTATCCAGACGGTGGAACCGTCGATGATTTATTAGTTTATAAATTAGGGAATGAAAAATATTTACTCGTCATTAATGCCGCAAATATTGAGAAAGATTACGAATGGATGAAGCAGCATGTAAAAGGAGAGATGGCACTCCAAAATATTTCGGAAGACATCGCTCAGCTTGCCATCCAAGGACCAAAGGCAGAAACCATTTTGCAAAAGTTAACGGAAATAGATTTATCAGAAATTGGTTCTTTTAAATTCGCCCAACATGTCAACATCTCGGGGATTACCGATGTACTTGTATCCCGTACAGGTTACACAGGAGAAAATGGATATGAACTTTATTTATCTGCAGACAAAGCGGAAGTACTTTGGGAAAAGATCTTAGAAGCAGGAGCCACGAATGGATTAAAACCATGCGGACTTGGTGCACGGGACACGCTTCGGCTGGAAGCACGTCTTGCACTCTATGGCCAGGAACTAAGTAACGATATCAGCCCGCTGGAAGCAGGAATCGGCTTTGTCGTAAAGACGAATAAAGAAAGTGACTTTATTGGAAAATCTGCTCTTACACAACAAAAAGAAACTGGATTAAAACGAAAATTAGTAGGGATTGAAGTAATAGGCCGGGGAATTCCGCGTCATGGTTACAAGATAATTTCTAAAGATGGAGAGGAAATAGGTATTGTGACATCAGGAACACAATCACCATCTTTGAAGAAAAGCTTAGGTCTTGCCTTGGTATCAGCCGATCAAGCTGAAGTAGGGACGCCGATACAAGTGGAAATCCGAAATAAACAGATTGAAGCCGTTATTGTTAATGCACCATTCTATAAAAGGTAAGCGGAAATATTTTAATAGAGTTATCGTGCAGTTTTCAGGAGTCGATTTCGGTTACCTTGCATGCAGCCTTGAAATCGGCTCATATGGGTAAAATCACCCAATCTATATTCTGGATTATGGCAATAGTGAAAAAACCAAAAGAAAAGGGGAAAATACAATGACGAAGGTAATATCAATTTTTAGATATAGCAAAGAACATGAGTGGGTACAACAATTAGAAGGAAATCGTGTACGTATTGGAATCACTGATTATGCACAAAAGGCGTTAGGTGATATCGTCTTTGTTGAAAACCCAGCGATTGATGATGAAGTAGCTGTAAATGAATCGATGGGAACGATCGAGTCGGTTAAAGCAGTTTCCGAACTTTACTCACCTGTTTCAGGTACGGTAGTTACTGTAAACGAAGAGTTAGAAGGCGCTCCAGAGACGATTAACGAGCATCCATTTGAAGCAGGGTGGTTAGTCGAAGTAGAAATGTCCAATCCAGAAGAGTTAGACTCGCTTCTAAACGAAGATGAGTATCAAGCATTTACTAATGAAGGAGAGGAATAATATGGCAGCCAATTATAGATACCTTCCTGATACTGAACAAGACCAAGACGAGATGCTCACATTTTTAAATATTTCTTCGATAGATGAGTTATTTGAAGATATTCCAGCTGAAATCAGATTGCAGGGTGAGCTAAACATCCCAAAGGCGGTTCCTGAACCTCTGCTTGTGAAAAGAATGAACCAGCTTGCTATCAAAAACAAAAATGCGAATCATTACCCGACTTTCCTAGGTGCGGGTACATATGATCATTACATTCCAAGTGTGGTAAACCATATGATTTCACGCTCCGAATTTTACACAGCCTATACACCTTACCAACCGGAAATCAGTCAAGGTGAATTACAAGCAATTTTTGAATTTCAAACGATGGTTTGTGAGTTGACAGGTATGGATGTGGCTAATTCTTCCATGTACGATGGTTTTACATCGCTTGCAGAAGCTGCATCACTTGCTGTTGCATCTACAAGACGTTCGAAAGTTCTTGTATCCAAAGCGGTACATCCTGAATCCAGGGCAATTTTACATACAGTAGCAGGAGGCCCGGGATATACAGCCGAGGAAGTAAACCTAGCAGATGAGGTTACAGATTTAGGGAAGCTGCAAGAACAAATAGATAAGGACACTGCTGCCGTAATTGTTCAATATCCGAATTTCTTCGGTTCTATTGAGGATATAAAAGCAATTAAGAAAATTGCGGAAGAACATGGTGCCCTTTTAATCGTAAGCGCCAATCCTCTTGCACTAGCACTCCTGCAGACTCCTGGGAAACTTGGGGCAGATATTGTAATCGGTGATATGCAGCCATTAGGAATCCCAATGTCCTTTGGCGGTCCGCACTGCGGCTATTTTGCGGTAAATAAAAAACTCATGCGCAAAATCCCAGGACGCATTGTAGGCCAAACAGCAGATGAAAAAGGACAGCGTGGATTTGTGTTAACACTTCAAGCACGTGAACAGCATATTCGCCGTGATAAAGCCTTATCCAATATTTGTTCCAACCAGGCATTAAATGCTCTTGCCTCTTCTATTTGTATGACATCACTTGGTAAGCAAGGGATTCGTCAAATGGCACAGCTAAACATTGAGAAAGCTGATTACATGGCGAAAACTCTAGAGCAGAAGGGCTTTACCATAATCAATGAGGCTCCATTCTTCAATGAGTTTGTTGTCGAGCTTCCTCGTCCGGTAAAGGAAGTCAATGCAAAACTTCTTAAGGCGGGTATTATCGGTGGATTTGATTTAGAAAGTGATTACGGTTTTGAAAATAAAATGCTGCTAGCTGTGACTGAGCAGCGAACAAAAGAAGAAATTGACCAATTTGTTGATGCTTTGGAGGCGATTGTAAATGGTTGAATATAATGAGTTAATTTTTGAAATAAGTCGTCCAGGACGGGTAGGTTCAAGTATTCCGGATAGTGACGTTGACTATGTTGATATAAATGAAAAATTTCCAAAGCATTTAATTCGTGACGAACCGGCGGAACTGCCAGAAGTATCAGAGTTGCAGCTTGTCCGCCACTACACAGCGCTCTCAAATAAAAACCATGGAATCGATAATGGATTCTATCCACTGGGTTCTTGTACGATGAAGTACAATCCGAAAATAAATGAAGATGTGGCACGGTTGGAAGGCTTTAGCCGCATTCATCCATATCAGCCCGTTGAAACAGTACAAGGTGCATTAGAAGTTTTATATGAATTACAGGAAGAGCTAGCCGTCATTACAGGAATGGATGCTGTAACATTACAGCCATCCGCAGGGGCTCAAGGGGAATGGACAGGTTTAATGATGGTTAAGGCGTATCATGCTCAAAAAGGTGAAACCAGAACGAAAGTACTTGTTCCAGACTCAGCGCACGGTACAAATCCTGCAAGTGCAAGTGTTGCTGGTTTTCAAACGATCACGATTCCATCCGATAAAAATGGATTAGTTGACCTAGAAGAATTAAAGAAACATGTGGGATCTGATACAGCTGCGCTAATGTTGACGAATCCGAATACCCTTGGACTTTTTGAAAAAGAAATTGTGGAAATTGCTCAGGTTGTTCATGAAGCAGGGGGCCTATTATACTATGACGGAGCGAATGCCAATGCCATTTTAGGTAAAACAACACCAGGTCAAATGGGCTTTGACATCGTGCACTTAAATCTGCACAAAACATTTACTACGCCTCATGGAGGTGGCGGCCCAGGGGCAGGTCCTGTCGGTGTGAAAGAGAAACTTATTCCTTACTTGCCAGTGCCTCGCATAGAAAAAGAATGTGATAAATATGTGCTGAACGCTAATTATCCGCACTCTATCGGAAGGGTAAAAGGGTATTATGGAAACTTCGGAATTCTCTTGCGGGCGTATACGTATATTCGCACGATGGGTCCAGAAGGGCTGCGCCAAGTATCAGAAAGTGCCGTGCTTCATGCTAATTACCTTCGTAAAAGATTAGAGCCATACTTTGAATCGCCATATTCACAAATTTGCAAGCATGAATTTGTCCTATCCGGATCCAGGCAGAAAAAGCTGGGTGTAAGAACACTTGATATGGCAAAACGTCTGCTGGATTTCGGCTACCATCCGCCGACCATCTATTTCCCGTTAAATGTAGAGGAATGTCTGATGATTGAACCGACAGAAACAGAGTCGAAAGAAACACTCGATGCATTTGCGGATGTAATGATTCAAATTGCCAAAGAAGTAGAAGAAAACCCTGGGGTTGTTTTAGACGCACCACATACTACGGTGATTGGGCGATTGGATGAGGTCCAAGCAGCTAGACAACCAATCTTGCGTTATTCCAAAGAGGAAGTAGTAGAGGAAGCAGCGATAACGTCATAAATGAATGATTGAACATGGACCACCAAGGATGGATTATAAAGAAAAGAATCTCAATATTTCATTCTAGGTGGTTTCATAAGCGTGTTTAAAAAGGATATTGAGAACTAAAAAGACAGAGCAATGGAGAAACTCAATCGGTCTTTTTTTTAGCCCTATTGACCAACCTATTTAAAGCTAAAATTACATCTGCTCATAGGAGTGAGAACTAAAATGTCCATCACTGATCTTCGTAAACCAGAATGGCTTAAAATTAAATTAAATACGAATGAACAATATACAGGCTTAAAGAAAATGATGCGTGAAAAAAAACTTCATACTGTTTGTGAAGAAGCAAGATGTCCTAATATTCATGAATGCTGGGCGGTACGAAAAACGGCAACTTTCATGATCTTAGGAAGTGTATGTACGCGGGCTTGCAGATTCTGTGCAGTTCAAACAGGGCTACCATCAGAGCTTGATTGGGAAGAGCCCGAACGTGTCGCAGAATCAGTAAAGCAAATGAACTTAAAGCATGCGGTGATTACCGCCGTTGCTCGTGATGATTTAAAAGACGGCGGAGCAGAAGTATTTGCAGAAACTGTAAAGGCAGTGAGGCGGCAAAATCCATTTTGCAGCATTGAAGTTCTCCCCTCCGATCTGAATGGGGAATATGACAACTTAAAAACATTAATGGATGCAAGACCAGACATTTTGAATCACAACATTGAAACAGTAAAACGCTTATCCCAAAAAGTTCGTGCACGTGCAACATACGAACGTTCATTAGAGTTTTTAAGGCGGGCAAAGCAAATGAATTCCACCATCCCTACTAAATCAAGCATCATGATTGGTCTAGGAGAAACAAAAGAAGAAATTATGGAAACAATGGATGATCTTCGAGCTAACGATGTAGACATCATGACTATTGGTCAATATTTGCAGCCTACTAAACGACATTTGAAGGTCGAAAAATATTGGAGCCCAGAAGAGTTTGAAGAACTGAAAAACATTGCCATGTCAAAAGGATTTAGTCATTGCGAAGCCGGTCCGCTTGTTCGCTCCTCCTATCATGCAGATGAACAAGTCCGTGCAACTAAGGTTAATGCGTAATCATTTTTCAATAAACCATTAAGAAAGGGGAGAATCAGATGATAGTCAAAATAAAAATAACAGAGGCAGCCATGAATAAACTGAAGGAAATGACATGTAAGGGTGCGCAAATTCCTCGCATTGACGCTGATATTGCCGGTGGCTGCGGGCTGTCGGTGAAGTTCTCCCTCTTATTGGATGAACCCCGCCGAAATGATGCAATTATTGAATATGAGGGACTTCAGCTTAGATTAGATCATTTTACAAAACGCTATTTAAATGAAGAAACACAAATTGATTATATAGAAGATAGTGGCTTTATTGTTGAAAAAAGCTTTGCATCCAGTGCATGTGCCATTGAAATAAATTAAAGAATCGTCACGGCTTACCTATTAATAGAATAGATCGTGTTTAATATGTTGTTTTTCTTACTCTATCCATATATTCATGGTTATGAAAACAAAAGGGGGATGTATTAGGTGAATCAAAAATATGACGTTGTTATCATCGGTGGCGGCACCGGTGGATATGTTGCGGCCATTCGTGCGTCTCAATTAGGATTAAAAACGGCGGTAGTTGAACAAGGAAAACTTGGTGGAACATGCCTTCATGCAGGTTGTATTCCAAGTAAAGCATTATTAAGAAGTGCAGAGGTATATTCGAATGCAAAAAATGCAGATAAATTTGGTGTTATTGCACCGGAAGTTGGACTGGACTTCTCAAAAGTACAGGCCAGAAAAGAAGAAATAACAGAACGCTTATTTAAAGGTGTACAACATTTAATGAAAAAAGGGAAAATAGATGTGTTTGAAGGGAAAGGAAGTATTTTACAGTCGAAAGATGTTTTAGTGAGACTGATTAATGATGAACGGGAAACAATATTAAACCCTCGACATATTTTAATAGCTACAGGATCTCGTCCAAGGACATTACCCGGCCTAGAAGCAGATAGCGAATATGTAATGACATCGGATGAAGCGCTATATTGGAATAGAATGGGCTTCGATGCTTATTGACTTTGGATTAGAAGTGACTGTGATTGAGTATGCCGAGCGCATTTTACCGACAGAAGATAAAGATATTTCAAAGGAAGTACAGCGACTAATGAAGAAAAAAGGTGTGAAAATCGTAACAGGGGCAAAGGTACTTCCAGAATCGTTAGAAAAAGGTGACGGTGTCTCTATAAAGGCGGTATATAAAGGGAAAGACACGACATTTTCAGCAGAAAAATTATTAGTATCTGTCGGAAGATTAGCAAACATAGAAGGCATTCACCTTGAAAATACCAAAGTTGAAGTCGAGAGTGTTATTCAAACAAATGAGTATTATCAAACGAATGAGCCAAACATTTATGCAATTGGAGATGTGATCGGAGGATTACAGCTTGCCCATGTTGCTTCACATGAAGGGATCATCGCAATTGAACATATGGCAGGAGAAAACCCTGTGCCACTTGATCAAACTCTTGTTTCAAAATGCATATATAGTAACCCAGAAGTAGCTAGTGTAGGCTTAACAGAAGAGGATGCGAAGGAGAAAGGATATCAAGTAAAAACAGGAAAGTTCTCCTTCCGTGCGATTGGAAAGGCTCTTGTTTTTGGTGAATCAGATGGTTTTGTCAAACTCGTTGTTGAAGAAGAGTCTAGTAAGTTGTTAGGAGCGCATATGGTTGGGCCACATGTAACAGATATGATTTCAGAAGTTGGTCTTGCACGAGTATTAAATGCAACAGCTATGGATATTGCGCATACGATACACCCTCACCCTACATTAGCGGAAGCAATTGGGGAAGCTGCCCTAGCTGTATATGGTAAGGAAATACACTCATAGATATAAAAATATTAAAAGAAGAGTTGAATACTTCTTCCTTAAGGGGAGGCGAGCCATATGATAGGTGGGAGAAGTTCGATATTAAGTATCAAGTAGTTTCACTATGAAAACCGGAGATGTTAAATTACGGAAGCGGAAGCGTCTGTCAGTAAAAAAATTTTAAGGTCTATCGTCCCTCTCACCGTAGTTCAAGATTGCTAGAAATGAAAGTGTAGTAACGGTTTTGTTCGGACACCTATAGCGGTAGAGTTTAGCCACCCTTTCTGAATTCGAAAGTTTTTACATATTTTAATTACAAATCTAAAGGATGGTGAGAGACCATTGTATAAAGAAGTGAATGTTAACCGTGCTAAATTATTAATATCTTGTCCAGAGAAACCAGGTATTATCTCAGCTGTATCTAACCTTTTATTAGAAAGCAGAGCAAATGTTGTTCATTTTGACCAACATACGACGGATCCACAAGCAGGTATGTTTTTTATGAGGATCGAATTTGATTTAAACGACTTTGATGCTTCCTATGCAAAACTTGAAGAGGACTTACATGTGCTGGCCCAGGCCTATGCGATGGAATGGAACTTAAGCGGTAATAATAAAAGAAAACGAATGGCTATCTTTGTATCCAAAATGGATCACTGTCTTATGGAGCTTATATGGCGTTGGAAATCGAATGAACTTCCAGTGGAAATTCCGATGGTGATCAGTAATCATCCAGATTTTAAAAAAATAGTAGAAAGTTATGGCATCCCTTATTATCATATTCCTTTAGCTAATGAAACGAAGCAACAAGCAGAACAGAAAGCACTGGATCTATTGAAAGGGAAAGCAGACTTTATTGCCTTGGCTAGATATATGCAAATTCTTTCCCCTACATTTGTATCGGAGTTCCCAAATCAAATTATTAACATCCATCATTCTTTCTTACCGGCGTTTGTCGGTGCAAATCCTTATGCGAGGGCCTATAACCGTGGTGTTAAGTTAATTGGAGCAACTGCTCATTATGTTACGAATGATCTTGATGAAGGACCCATTATTCAGCAAGATGTAAAGCGGGTTAATCATAGACATACAATCGAAGAATTAAAGGTTACCGGAAGTCATGTGGAAAGACAGGTTCTTGCCCAAGCTGTTTCTTGGCATATTGAAGATAGAGTTATTATTCATGGTAATAAAACAATCGTGTTTGATTAAATACAATATTATGATGTTCAATGATAGGAGATAACTTTAATTTTTAAAGATAATTGAGGAATTTATTATTTTTCCAATATCTTTAAAGATTTTTCTCTACTAATCTATTAGAGCAGACAAAATACTCGTCCTTGGTAGTATTTTGTCATATCTCAACGGGACATCATTACTATTTTTACCTATTCCTATATTAATGCCCACATCTCAATCTCTATTATAATTAAAATCAATTCCATAAAAGTTTTGCCACGTTTACTTAAACGAAAAACAGCTTGATTCATTTTGTGCATTTGCTGATTGAGGCGATTCACTGCTAATTTCTGAGCATTATAAATATAAATAAGCATCGTAAAATCGACATGTATTTTACCTTTTTAGCCTGTTC
The DNA here is from genome assembly GCF_046534585.1 of Peribacillus sp. SIMBA_075. NCBI lineage: Bacteria > Bacillati > Bacillota > Bacilli > Caryophanales > Bacillaceae > Peribacillus > Peribacillus sp. SIMBA_075. The sequence goes on from NZ_JAWRYN010000006.1 coordinate 131,984, forward strand.
GATAACTGAAATTATTATAGTTAAAAGAACTCTTTTTAAGCATTGACTTGCTCAAGGGAAGTTCTCGTCTTGTAGAGCTTTTTCCATACTTTTTGAACATGTAACCGGGACGGGCCACACCAATCGCAGGGCTGGAAGTTATGTGTGGCTTCCATTATCCTGTAAAGGCAACGATCACATCTGGGCTATGTACAGTTGTGGGAGATGCGGTAGGTTTCCTTTGCTAATCGTGTTCAGAATTAAAAGATTAGGACCGTTTGACAAATAAGGGTGAATGAAGAGCAAAAAGCGGCATAATGAATGGCTGTTAAAAAAATCTATTGCCAGGAAAGGGGCATTGAACAATGAAATACAGATCTGCATTCGATATAATCGGTCCCGTCATGATTGGACCTTCGAGCTCACATACAGCAGGAGCTGCCAGAATCGGCAGAGTAGCACGGACATTATTCGAAAAGCAACCGAAGAAAGCCATCATTTCTTTATATGGTTCTTTTGCAAAAACATACAGGGGACATGGTACGGATGTTGCTGTCGTAGGCGGAATTTTGGATTTCGATACGGATGATGAACGAATTCCCACTTCATTGACGATAGCGGAAGAAGCGGGTATGGAAGTTACCTTTATAATCGAGGATACGGTGATGGATCATCCTAATACAGTCAAAATCAGACTGTTCGACGAAAGTAAAGAATTAGAACTTGTTGGGATCTCGATAGGCGGCGGAACGATAGAAATAACAGAGTTGAATACGTTCAAGCTAAAATTGTCAGGTGAAAACCCAGCTATTTTAGTGGTACATAACGATGTTTATGGAATTATATCTTCCGTTTCAACGGTTTTAGCCAATCATGAAATTAATATTGGGCATATGGAAGTTTCACGAAAAGAAAAAGGTCAAATGGCTCTCATGGTGATTGAAGTCGATCAGAAAATCAAGAGCGATGTCATGAAGGAAATTGAAAGTTTGGAAAACGTGTCGCAAGTCATAAGGATGGTTGAATGATTAAAAGTGTGGGCACAGATATGGAGGTAAAAACATGTTCCGAAATGTAGCAGAGTTGGTTGAACTTGCTGAAAGTAAAAATGTAAAAATCGCGGAAATCATGATTTTACAAGAAATGGAGTTCTCAAGCCTGTCGAGAGAACAGGTCATTGAAAAGATGGACAGGAATTTGACAGTGATGGAGCAAGCGGTTGAGAGAGGTCTTAAAGGGGTGCAATCCGTTACAGGTCTAACCGGCGGGGACGCCGTTCTTTTGCAAAATTATATCAAAACAGGCAAGGCACTCGGGGGCAACTTGCTACTGGATGCCGTCAGTAAAGCGGTTGCGACGAACGAAGTCAATGCAGCAATGGGAGTGATATGTGCAACTCCAACTGCCGGTTCTGCTGGAGTGGTTCCCGGTACGTTATTTGCCGTGAAAGAAAAATTACACCCAACCCGAGCTGAGATGATTGATTTTCTTTTCACTTCCGCTGCCTTTGGATTCGTGGTTGCAAACAACGCTTCCATTTCTGGAGCGGCTGGTGGCTGCCAAGCAGAAGTGGGCTCGGCAAGTGGAATGGCGGCAGCTGCGATAGTTGAACTTGCCGGCGGTACACCGAGCCAAGCCGCGGAAGCGATGGCGATCACATTGAAAAATATGCTTGGACTGGTTTGTGATCCAGTTGCTGGATTGGTCGAAGTTCCTTGCGTGAAACGAAACGCAATGGGTGCTTCCAACGCGATAACGGCAGCTGATATGGCACTTGCAGGCATTACGAGCCGCATTCCATGTGACGAAGTGATCGACGCCATGTATAAAATAGGATTGACCATGCCAGTTGCACTTCGTGAAACGGCAGAGGGCGGCCTAGCTGCGACTCCGACTGGGCGTAGATTGGCAAAGGAAATTTTCGGTTCATATAAATAAACCTACACCCTAAGCTCAGTTATGAAATCCTTGTCCTCAAAAGTTCTCTGTATTGCAATACATTGGAGAAATAACAAAGTCACCTCTAGGTACAAAATTGAACCCTGTTCATGACTAACCAGGGATATAAGGTGAACCCTAGCTTCAGTTACGGAGCCTTCAGGTTTCAGAGGACTCGCATTGTAGGACTGAAACCCTTTGATTTTCAAACCTTGATGACGGAATCCGATCAAAATCGTATTACTTGGTGGATGAACTTTTTCTGGTTTTGGACACTGATTAAATTTGTCCCTTTTTTATCATATGCATGGCCTCAGACTACTCAATATAGAGGTTACTGTTTGAACCCTAACATAGAACGCACGCGCTTCTTAATAAAACGAAGATTTTGTTCCACTTTAACTAACTTGCCCCATAAGTAAGTACGAGCATCTAAGTAAATGGTGCATAAAGAGCTTGTTCCTTAAACAGACTGCTTCCACATTCAAACCATCTTTTCACTTCAGTGGTAAGTGAATCGGGATAATATATTTTTAAAAAACGAGACAAAACGAGACAACAATCTCATTTTGTCTCGTTTTGTTTCGACTGAAAATAGAAAAAGTCCTAATTTACCGAACTTCCATTTTGGCACACTATTTGCAATATAGATCATTGACTCATTATTAATGATTGGGGGCTGAAATATGGAAACGGTTCAAAAGAATGAAATGAAGTTATCACAAGACAAAGCTTATTGGATGTACAAAAAAATGCTGGAAATAAGAAAATTTGAAGACCAGGTTCATGAATCATTTGCAAAGGGGATTTTACCAGGGTTTGTCCATTTGTATGCCGGGGAAGAAGCGGTAGCTGTAGGAGTATGTGCACACCTATCCGATAAAGACAGCATTACAAGCACTCATAGGGGGCATGGCCACTGTATTGCAAAAGAATGCGACCTAAACGGGATGATGGCTGAAATCTATGGGAAAGTGACAGGGCTATGTAAAGGAAAAGGCGGTTCCATGCATATTGCCGATCTCGATAAGGGGATGTTAGGCGCGAACGGGATAGTCGGTGGAGGCTTTCCGCTCGCATGCGGTGCAGCATTGACGGCCAAATATAAAAAGACTGATCATGTTAGTGTTTGTTTTTTTGGTGATGGTGCCAATAATCATGGGACATTCCATGAAGGCATAAATCTGGCGGCAATCTGGAAGTTACCCGTTATATTCATCGCTGAAAATAATGGGTATGGGGAAGCAACGCCTTTCAACTATGCTTCCAGCTGTAAAACGATAGCCGATCGTGCGATTAGCTACAATATTCCAGGTGCCCGGGTGGATGGGAAAGATGTAATGGCTGTGTATAAGGTTGCTGAAGAAGCCGTTCAGAGAGCTCGCAGGGGAGAAGGACCCTCATTAATCGAATGCGTTACTTATCGTAATTATGGACACTTCGAGGGAGATGCACAGAAATATAAAAATGAACTAGACAAAAAGGAGCATAAACAAGAGAAAGATGCGATTGCCCTGTTTCGGAATTACTTACTGAATCAGAATTTGCTGGGGGAAAAAGAATTGGTTTCTCTTGAGAGTGCCGTTGAGGAATCTATTAAAGAGGCAGTAAAGTTCAGTGAAGAAAGCCCGTATCCAGAGGAATCCGATTTATTAAAAGATGTGTATGTATCCTATTAAACCAAAAAAGGAGGAATTTTAGATGAGTAGAAAAATCAGTATGTCACAAGCGATAAATGAAGCAATGGCCATTGCAATGAGAAAAGATGAAAATGTCATCCTTATGGGAGAGGATGTAGCGGGCGGTGCTGAAGTTGATCATCTGCAGGATGACGAAGCATGGGGTGGCGTTTTAGGTGTCACAAAGGGATTGGTTCAAGAGTTTGGCCGGGACAGGATCCTCGATACACCCATTGCAGAAGCAGGCTATATGGGAGCGGCAATGGCAGCCGCCTCAACAGGTTTACGACCGATCGCCGAGTTAATGTTCAACGATTTCATTGGCAGCTGTTTAGATGAAGTATTGAATCAAGGTGCTAAGTTCCGTTATATGTTTGGGGGGAAAGCACAAGTTCCTGTGACGATCCGTACGATGCATGGTGCAGGATTCAGGGCTGCAGCTCAGCATTCACAAAGCCTTTATGCCTTGTTTACAAGCATTCCTGGATTAAAGGTGGTCGTTCCATCTTCCCCATATGATGCAAAAGGGCTCTTGCTATCAGCGATTGAAGATAATGATCCAGTCATCTTTTTTGAAGATAAAACGCTATATAACATGGTAGGAGAGGTCCCAGAAGGCTATTATACAATCCCGATCGGCAAAGCGGAAATTAAAAGGAATGGCGCGGATTTGACGGTCGTTGCCATCGGTAAACAAGTTCACACGGCAATGGAGGCTGCTGAAAAACTTGCAGCGAAAGGAATTGAAATTGAGATTGTAGATCCAAGGAGCTTGTCACCGCTGGATGAAGATTCGATCCTCTCCTCTGTGGCAAAAACAAATCGTTTGATCGTGATGGATGAAGCGAATCCTAGATGCAGCATGGCAACGGATATTGCCGCATTGGTTGCGGATAAGGGATTTGACACGCTCGATGCGCCAATAAAAAAGATTACAGCTCCACATACACCTGTACCTTTTTCTCCTCCGCTAGAAGATATTTACCTTCCAACATCGGAAAAAGTGATACAGGTCGTTTCGGAGTTATTGGGGGAGCCATCCATTCTTGGGGTGTAATTCAATAGTATGATGCTCCAGCTTTTTAAGCCGGAACAAGCAAACCAATAATGGACACAGAAACCAATCCGAAGGGAGAAAAAAGATATGGCGGTCGAAGTGGTAATGCCAAAATTGGGCATGGCAATGAAAGAAGGCACTGTTTCGTTATGGAGTAAGGAGGTTGGGGATTCGGTCGAAAAAGGTGAAGCAATAGCCAGCATCAATTCGGAGAAAATAGAAATGGATATCGAATCTCCAACGGAAGGTACCATTCTGAACATAGCTGTTCAAGAAGGACAAGGTGTACCCCCAGGAACCGTTATCTGTCACATTGGAAATCCGAACGAAAAAATTATGATCAAAGAACCTGTTGCTGAAAAAATCGATTTGGAAATTGATGAACAAGAAAAGCCGAAAACCAAAGAGTCACCCATTTTGCCACAGGGGGACCGATTATTGATCACCCCAATTGCACGAAAAATGGCACAGGCAGCCAATCTTGATATTGAGAAGATACAAGGTACAGGACCAGGCGGAAGAATCACTAAAGATGATGTACAGAAAGAAATGGAGAAAAGTGATTCCAAGTCAGTAAATAAAGAAGAAAGAATAGTGGACCCCCAACATCCTTTAGAAAGTCCACAGCAAATTCCAGTGTCAGGAATGAGGAAAATCATTGCCAAGCGTATGAAGGAGAGCTTGCAAAACAGTGCCCAATTAACTCTCACGATGAAGGTTGATGTCACCGATTTAGTCATACTGCAAAAACAAGCCAATGAAATCCTACAAAGACATGAATCAACTAAACTGACGATAACGGACTTTGTTGCCAAAACTGTCGTACTTGCACTAAAAGAGCATCCTAAAATGAATAGTGCTTATATTGAAGATAATATCCATTTGTATGAGCATATACATCTTGGATTAGCAGTGGCCTTGGAGAAGGGGCTTGTTGTTCCGGTCATAAGAAACGCCGAAAGTTGTACCATAAGACATTTATCGAAAAAGGGTAAGGAACTGGCTAGGCGTGCACGTGACGGTCAATTGCCTAGTGAAGACATGCAAGGGTCAACTTTTACCATCAGTAACCTGGGGGCATACGGAGTTGAGCACTTTACACCGATTCTGAATACACCGGAAACAGGGATACTTGGGATTGGATCTGCTTACGATACACCGCTTTATATTGGCGATGAATTGGAAAGAAGAACAATTTTGCCACTCAGTTTAACTTTTGATCACCGAGTACTCGACGGAGCACCTGCTTCTGCCTTTTTACAAACACTAAAAAGGTATTTAGAAGAGCCGATCACCGTGATTTTATAGAAAGGGAGGGAAAGCGCTTGAATCGTATAGCCATTATAGGCGGAGGTCCGGCTGGGTATGTAGCGGCAATCACTGCTGCCCAGCACGATAAGGAGGTCATATTGGTAGTCGACGGGCCATTAGGTGGAACCTGTTTAAACGAAGGGTGCATGCCAACGAAGTCACTATTGGAAAGTGCCGATACGTATGAATTGGTGAAAAATGCTGGCCAAATGGGAATTCGGCTCTCCCCCAATTCGATTGAAGTCGATTGGGAAACCGTTCAGGAACGTAAAAAAGATGTCGTATCTAAACTGGTGAATGGCATTCAATATTTAATGAAAAAGAATAAAATAAAAGTCATTCAGGGAAGAGCGTCAATCCTTTCGAGCCATCGACTGAGGATCGAGAACGGAAATAAGAATGAAGAGATTGAAGCTAGTAAGGTCATCATTTCAACTGGGTCTGAACCGATTCCATTACCTTTTGCGCCGTTTGATGGAGAATGGATCATCCACAGTGGTCAAGCCATGTCACTTCCTGCTATTCCCGCTTCGTTACTAATTATCGGAGGCGGAGTCATCGGATGTGAATTTGCCAGTATTTATAGTAGGATGGGCACCAAGGTAACCGTTATCGAGATGGGGGAAAAGCTGCTTCCAGAGGAAGATGATGATATCTCGAGCATCTTGCATAAAGAATTGAAAAGCCAAGGCGTGACAGTCCATACCTCCACATCTGTAAAAAATATCAATTCAACTAGTAAGACGGTGTTTTTGGAGAAAAGCAATGGGGAATTAGAAGATTTTCATGCTGATTACGTACTCGTATCAATAGGGAGAAAGCCAAGAGTCCACGGGATGAACCTAGAGGGAAACGGTATTGATTTTTCCCGAAATGGCATCTCGGTGAATGATCGAATGCAAACAAGCAATCCATCAATTTATGCCTGTGGTGATGTGATCGGGGGCATACAACTTGCCCATGTTGCTTTTCATGAAGGGCGGGTGGCGGCTCTGAATGCCTGTGGTCAATTTACACAAGTTAATTACCGGGCAATCCCTCGCTGCATTTACACCTCCCCGGAGATTGCCAGTGTAGGCTTGACGGAAAGAGAAGCGCGTAAAAAATATGGAGGGATTAATGTTGGGGAGTTTGCTTTTTCAGCAAATGGGAAAGCCGCCATTTCCAATAAACTGGCAGGAAAGGTCAAAGTCCTTGTAAACCCTCAATATAATGAGATTTTAGGCTTTTCCATCGTTGGTCAACATGCAACGGAATTGATCGGTCAAGGAACAATCATGCTGCATTCGGAAATAACGGCAGAAATGATGGAAGATTTAGTGGCGGCGCATCCAACCTTGTCGGAATCCATCCATGAAGCTCTTTTAAATGTTGTAGGTCAAGCAGTACATTCTTAAAACTATTCATGTAACATAAGGGGGATTTTGTATGGCTAGCGGTCATCGGACGGCGGTAGTCACTGGTGCAGGACGTGGTATCGGACGTGCCATTGCTTTAAGATTAGCTCAAGATGGATTGAATGTGGTGATTAACGACGTCAATCTGGAAACGGCAAAATCGGTCGTAAATGAGATCAGGGAACTTGGACGTGAAAGCCTTGCCATTAAAGCAGATGTAAGCAATAGACGGGAAGTATTCGAAATGGTTGATCAAGTGGTGGAACGTTTTGGACAACTGGATGTAATGGTTTCAAATGCAGGAATTGCTCAAATAAAGCCTCTATTGGAAGTAACTCAAGAAGACCTTGAACAGATTTTCAAGATAAATGTCAATGGTGTCCTTTATTGCCTGCAAGCCGCTGCTGAACAAATGAAAAAGCAAGAAGGCGGGAAAATTATTAGTGCTGCCAGCATTGCCAGTTTTAAAGGCTTTAGCTTGCTTGGTACATACTCAGCCACAAAATTTGCCGTGAGAGGCCTTACACAAGCGGCAGCACAGGAATTGGCCCAGTTTGGCATCACGGTGAATGCATACTGTCCAGGTATTGTCGGGACGCAAATGTGGGATTTAATCGATGAAAAAATGGGGCATTATATGAATCTTGAAAAAGGGGAAACATTTAAAAAGTTTACTGATTCCATAACCTTAGGACGCTCCGAAACCCCAGAAGATGTTGCCAAGTTCGTATCATATCTTGCTTCACCTGATTCTGATTATATGACAGGTCAATCCATCATGATTGATGGGGGTGTCCTTTTTTCATAAGCTAGCAAATAAAGGATCGATAGTGAAGCTTCATGTGAATAATCACATGAAGCTTTTTTAGTAAACTCAATCTATATATTGTAAGCGGATACATAATCTACTATAATTAAATGGACCTCGATTAACATCCTTTTTTATAACTCCATGGTATTTTCCCGCTAGATTTACTAAGTTTATTTTCATTTTTGAAGGTTCAAACCAAATGATTAGAGGAGGATTATATGCTGTCCACTAGTTGTTATCTACGTACATGGGAACGCTTTATCAGTGAAGGTGTTCTAGATTCAAATCGTCTGAACAAGCGAATAATGGAATCTTGGCATCGTTGCAAAAAAGATCAAGTCAACCCGTACCTTAATAAAGGCAAGCACATATTGACAAGTGAATTATTGGACATTCAAAAGGAAAAAAACTCATTCCTATTAGAATTGGCATCACCCCAATTATCAAGGATGAATCAATCTATAAAAGAATCGGGAATGATGGCTTTATTAGTCGATCCCGATGGATATGTCCTATCACTTTCCGGAAACGAGAAAATCCTCAATGAGGCAGGCAAAATAAATTTTGTGGAGGGTGTACGCTGGACGGAGGGTGAGGTCGGAACGAACGCAATTGGAACAGCTTTGAAAACGGGTGAAGCCGTCATGATCCAAGGTACTGAACACTATTCCATTGCTTCGCATAAATGGAGTTGCTCTGCTATGCCCATTTTAAATGAAGACGGGAAGATATTAGGCGTTTTGGATATATCGTGTCCAGTAGAATATTCCCATCCTTCCATGCTGGGGATGGTAGCCAATTTTGCGTATACGATCGAACAGGAAATGGGAGTGCGTTCCTATAAAAAGGAGCTGGAACTGATCAAGCACTCGATAGAACTTGCAGAAACCTATCCAGATCGTTTCTTTATCGTTTGTAATCATAAAGAAATGATCATATCCGCCAGCAAACTGGTTCGCAAAAAAATCCCTCAATCCATCGGCATGGCATTGGCCGATCTATTAAATCATGGCTATCGAATCGTTAAGGAAAACCTGCTTCTATCTAAAGAAGATAATAGGATTTCCGGTAAGTGTTTATTCTTATCTGAAAATCATGGTCATAAAACCAATAGGCTTTTTCCTGCTTCAATGCCATCTGAAGTGTTTGACTTCAAGGGAGAAAGCGGGATTAGCGAATCCTTTCAAAACACATTGCAGAAAATGAAGCTTGTTGCACCGACAGAAGCTAATGTGTGCATATTTGGTGAAACTGGGGTCGGAAAAGAGCTTATTGCCATGGCTATCCATGAAAATGGCTCTCGAAAAAATGGACCGTTCATCACTATAAATTGCGGAGCCATCCCTAAAGATTTAATGGAGAGTGAACTATTCGGTTATGTTGATGGTGCATTTACAGGGGCTAAACGGCAAGGGCACAAAGGGAAGTTCGAGCAGGCGAATGGAGGGACCATTTTTCTTGATGAAATTGGGGAAATCCCACTAGCTATGCAAGTTGCCTTACTACGTTTACTTCAGGAAAGAAAAATCGTTCCGATCGGTGGTACCAAAAGCATTTCATTGGATATTCGCATTATCACTGCAACACACCGTAATCTTGAAGAGCTTGTCAATGATGGGTCCTTTCGTCAAGATTTATATTATCGATTGAACGTTTACCCCATTCATGTACCCTCCTTAAGGGAAAGAATCGAAGACATTCCTTATCTAGTCAACTACTTGTGTTTAAAGAATGATTGGCATATTCCATTAACGGAAGAGTTATTGAAGCGATTAAAGGATTACAATTGGCCAGGCAATATAAGGGAGCTACAGAATGTACTCCAGCGATTGACCATCTTACTCGCGGAAGGACCTCTGGATTATATTCAAGTGTTGAATTCCATGCATTCACTGCCCATTGCCCGGCATGATGATATCCCTTCATTGAAGGAAGGCGGTAAAAAATGCATCAAGGGGAATGAACTGACGACCCGTGAAAAAATCCAACGGGATCTAATGTTAGAGGCATTACAAAGATCAAGAGGAAATGTCACCGCTGCAGCAAAGTTTATGGATATACCAAGAAGTACATTTTACAAGCGGCTCCATAAGTATGGTTTATAGACAGGGCAATGTACATTATGTAAGAAAGGATTAAGTAAATCCGTGAAAATTGAAAGGGGTCAATTAAACGAGAATGACTGAATTATTCTTTAATATTTTAATAGATGAAGATTTGAAAATTATCGAAACGGTTGAAGAAGTCAAGAGAGTTTAATGCCCAAACTCAATGAGCACGGCTTTACCTTGATACATAAGAGTGTCAAAAAAAGCAATGCCGGCAGAGAAGTTGGGGGTCGTTTCCAGTATTATTGTCGGGAATGAAACAGATGGACACCCTGTCATGCTCCCTTGAGCCATTGACACCTGTAATAGCAGGCGGGGGATTTTCGAATGGCAGAGGCCTTATTAGTGCCTTATCACTCGGGGCTGAAGGTATTGTCATGGGAGGAACTCGCTTTATGGCAACGTGAAGAACTGGATGGTACCAGTCAATGAAATGGATACGGTTGTCATTCAACGGAACATAGGCAGTCCTTAGCGTATAGCATTAAATACCGTCAGTAAAGTAGAGGACAAACTTGAAAGTGGGACTGATAAAAAAAGTAATGGCCGTCAAAGAATTTTTAAAACAAATCGTCCAAGAAGCAACAATCTCGTTTGAATTCATCCAAAGCCGGATCAAATCCATTTGAACATGAATTTCCCATATTTCAAAATGGAACATGAGATGACAAGTGATTCCATGTTCCATTTTTTTCTGATGTAGATTGTTCTTAGGCTTCTAACGACATACAGCTACGTAATTGATGTAATGAATGTGAAGGATCTACCAACAATCTTCACTACCTTAATGTAAAACATAACATTTATATGGAGACTCCTAAAAAGCATTAAATGTCGTGCAAATTCAATTTAAAAGCTTCTCAGTAACTTTACTGGTCCATAAATAAAAGGGAATATATTAATTATGCCAATAACCTTGCTATTTACTTAAATAAGGAGGTCCTAGTTATGTAACTGAGCTAGCTATGTATTAATCCGATGTATGCAAGCAAATATCTAGGCAAGTAAAGACCAATTGTAATATATAATCACTCACTTAAAAATAAATGGTGCACAGTTTAAAATAGCTGCCAATTATCATTTTGCCAAGATAAATGTGCTAGAACTTGTTAAGTTAATGGATCAAGACTGTCATATTAATCTTACTATGCTCTTTAAGCTGCTGAACTTTATCCTAAATAAAAAAATGAAATTAATCGTAACGGAAATACACGATATAAATTCCATTTGAGTAAGTATGGAATTAAAGCTGTATGTAATCTTATTAATAACAGAACGGATTCGATATTTAATGGCTAATTCTTATATTTTAACGACTGGAGGGAATCATGTGGCTATAGACGACCTTATGATTATTTTTGGTAGGAAAGCGGTACATTGGAGAGATTTGTCGTAAAATTAAATTATATTTGTATAATTTAATCAGAATGTAACCCCGTGATTTTTCTCATTTCTCCATTATATTTATATATCAATATAATAAAACGAGGAGCGGCAGGATGGTTATATAGGAAATGTACCGTTTGCATAGAATATGTAGATATTGAATCGTATTTCTCGGCTTAAAAAAGGGTCTATGAAAGAAAAGGATAAGCAAAATGAAGGAAAAGATTGGTTGGACACTAGCTATAGCTGCGCTTTTGATAGGTGGGGGAATAATTTATAATCTCATTAATTTATCACTATACGAAACTACAGAAGGTTTATATGAGTTCCCTGTACTGGAAAATGAACACGGGAAAAATTTATGAGTGGTCAAGGTCGTCGGAAAAAAACGGCATACCATATGGTTATGAATAAGTCCTTAAAGCGAATGGGTTGAAAAAGGGAGAAAGAGAAGGCGTTTCCGTTTTCTACACAAAGGGACAGCATAAAATAGATGTAATTTCTATAACGAAGCATTTAGATATCCAGAGAGTGAATTGACTTGTATGTATTAAATAATTCTTCGCGAAAAAATTACATTATAATATATCAATTAACAGAAAATTATAAGGAACAACTAAAAAATAGCCAATTAAAAGACATTGAATATAATTAATTTAATTCATTATAAACCGTCAATTTTTAATAAAGATTAAAAATCTTTTTAAATTAGATAAGATAACGACAGTCATTTAAATTTTTTTGCTAAATTTAATTCGTAATTAGAATAAGATGAAATTTGGATTGTTAGAATCGAAAATTCAATATTCGTCTCACTAAGTTAAGTATTCTTAAGATATGAGATACAAATAATAATTAAAATACAACTTCCTATAATATATATTATGTAAACTAGAAACAAACATAAAAGTACCAAGTGGTCACAGCTTCAAGTTCCCATAAGATTCATTCCTGTCCCCTAACTTGGTTCAAGTTGACTATAATATTCAATGCTATTTCTAATAACACTCGGGGATCTTTCTATAAGTCGGCTAGGTCTCATAATTAATGGTTTCGAACATACTTCCTTGGGTTGGACTGAATAATTCCCAGTAGGTCTGATAATTTTGAATTACGTTCAAGCTTCGGATGATTATCTCATGTACTTAGAAGTTGAGAAAAATTACTCCTTGAACACATTAACTAGTTGCGCATTCGATTTGAAGCTCTAAGGTGAGTTTTTAACTGCTAACAACCGATCATTGGACTTAGATGATCTCACATCGTCCAGTGTGCGGCGTTTTGTGCAAGATCAGGTCATTAATCATGGTATTAAGCCAAGAACGCTACAACGCCGCATTTCGTGCTTAAAATCATTTAGTGAATATTGTTTAAAAGAAAATTACATGAAGTCTGACTTCACAGCAGGTATTCAAGTACCTAAAGCAGATAAGAAATTACCTAAATATATGACCTTACAGGAGCTTCACAAATTATTTACCTATCTAGAACATGATTCGCGACCGCAAGAATTAGGAAGGAATTAATGTTTAAACTACACGCAACAACAGGAATGAGACGTCAGGAATTAGTGGATTTAATATTTAATATTTAATATTTAATATGGGGGCAAGTTAATTTAGAAAATCAAAGGGAGCCTCCTCCCCCTTCATCCTATTGTCTTACCGTTATTTCAAGATTATCAAGAAACCCTTTTGGAGCAGCAAAAACATTACAGTGAACCGATCTTTTCAAAAGGCTGTTTTCACATACTTTGTTCTATTTACCAGGTAGTGAGTTGTGGTGATTTCCCCTCCAGATGCTCGCTTTCCTTGGTGCGGGCGGTGAGCCTCCTCGGCGTAAACGCCTGTGGGGTCTCACCTGTCCCGCTGCACCCGCAGGAGTCTCGCACTTCCGCTCCAATCAGCCTTAAATAGTTTCGTTTTAAAAACAACAATGTTTACGAAAAGAACCTTTCAAAAAAATAAGCCTTTAAATCTTCGTGGATTGCAAATTATTTAAGGAGATTCTAGAACGTGCTGGCTTACCCGCTTACCGGTTTTCTCTTCATCATTAAGGCGTACTTTTCTAGAAACATTCATTCTAAACCATTCCCCGGTCTTGTTAAAGGCTCTGATATCTGCTTCTTACGAAGAATAATCGTTATCAAAGGCAACGTCAATTATCTTCCTGTTATTTGCTAATCTTCCGTGGATACAATCTTCTAAGAAGAATATAGCGCCTAATACTTATAGAGGTATCAATTTCTTTCTTTTGATATTTCTTGTGATATATAAAATTAAACATACACTACACTGCCACGATAGTTGCGTTGCATTAAGAAAAAGCTGTTTCCCCCTTATCCCTTAAAAAGCCCTTGATTCCATAAGCAAAGGCTGTTTTTTTACGAGTTTCTTCTATGCTACTCACTATTATGTAAACAAATTCGTGAAAATTGTTTACATAATAAGGACTTTAAATATAGGGAATTTTATAAAAAAGTAACCCGTTCGTAAAAGTGTATTTTTACGAACGGTAAATTTGTTCTTTTGATAGTTGATTTGAAGCTGCGGGAACTTTTCGTGTCTTATAATTAATCATTTCTGAAGAGTAAATCATGATACTTACCATTCCTCCTTGCGTTGTAGCTTGGATTAGAATAGGTTGATTGTACTTGTTTTTAAAACTAAAATCAGGACCATACCAGCTTACTGTAGCATCGCGGCCAGATGGAACATACGGAACGCTCCTAGTATGGGAATAGCGTTGAGTTGTTTGCAACCCTGCATTGTCGATAGCATTAAATAGGGTGGATGACACCTGACAGATCCCTCCACCAATCCCTTCAGAAAACTCTCCTTTAACGATAACTCGAGCGAGCAAATATCCTTTATCTTCTGATCTCTTGCCAACGGCTTGGTTAAAAGAAAACACCTCTCCTGGAAACACGACATAATTATTAATGGCTTCTGTAGCAAGTGAGATATTATTTGAACGATTTTTGTTGTTCACATTAAAATAGGTTCTATATTCACCTATCTTTTTTTCACGAATCTCCGCAAGTAATTCGCTGTCAACTTTTGGATGAATAGCAAGCAAAGGTACTTCTAGTTTATATGCTCTACTTCTGTACAAAAAGGAATAAAATTGCTCATTAAATGCTTGATGGTATAGCTTATAACCTACCCGCCCAGGAAGAATATTACCTTGTTTGTCTATTGTGGCATTTACAGGTTTTTGGTACACTTGTTGGTCTATTTTTTTGACAAATTGATTGTATTTATCCACGTCCATTATAGGAACATCTAGTAAGGGCATAGTAATATCAGAATGGTTGACACTGGCAATCGTTCGTCCTTCATGGGTTACCGATAAGCTTTCAGAAATATTCACTTGTTGAACGAATAGTAAAATTCCGGCAATCCATGTTAATCTCAATTGAATGCACCCCCATTATATTACTGCACCTTACTTCACAAATCCTATTTTAAGTCTTCATAGAGCAAATCTTGATCAATATACCAACGATCAGTCAAACTTTCCCTTCTGATCATAAAATGCATAACCTTTATTTCTTTGCCTTCTCTCTTCTTATAAATAGCTGCTTGAACGGGTACATCCACGAGAAAAAGCCCATTTAGTTGTTCAGGCGGTTGTCTTAAAGGGTCAACTACTCCAAAATATGTAATATCTTTAACAAGTTTATTGACACGATTAGGATGACTCGGATTTGATAAGGTCATTGCTAATAATTTCTGATTTTCTTGATTAATGGCAATGGTAAAAATACGTATAAGTTCATAGGGACTTACCGTTTGTAGATAATCATCAAGCTTACCAGCCGCTTTCAATACCATTAATTTATGAGAAAGATCTTCGTTTTTCAAACGATGCGTAATGCTTCCAGAGAAATGAACACAGAAATGACCTGAAAAACCATTTTGTAGAGCACCAGCACCATGTGGCATTCCGTGCATAGATGCAGCAATCATTTGATTATTGATTAATACAATAATGGCTCTTCTATTCCAACTCCATTTATTATTATAAATTTTCTTCATGATTTGAGTATCTTCTTTGGTTAGTGGCTGTACATCGGCATGATGGCTACCTGCTCTTCGTTGTACCTTAAATGATAAACCAGTTTCAATATCAATAATGGTAAAATTTGTTTTATTAGGAATAATGTTGTTTACAATTTCCCAAGGTAACATCTCAATTTTAAAGCTTATTGGTACTTCTTCATCTTCCCATTCGATTGCATAGACCGAGTGATCGACCATTAAGACAATTATAAAAATAGCGATAATTACTTGATACAATTTATTGTTTTTCATTTGGTTTCTCCTGCAATTTTTCTTATTATTTCAGGACATAATCATTTGAATACCTTTGAATATTTGGAAATTCTTCAAATTAACTCCTCCCTGTTAATTTATGTTCTAAACACTGGGTTTGGTGGAATCAGCTATAAAGGCTTAAAAAGGCTCAATCATATTAATGTTGATGGTCGAATAAGTACTTTTTGATATCCCTAATCTGAATAACAACTTAGAAACTACACAAGATGCCATGATTCAATCTTTGCAGAATAGCATTGAGCAAATTAAAAGCTAAAATGGTTTCACGCCGATTTTTTTGATATCTTGCTGTATCTCTAAAATCTCTATGTAGGAAATTATACTATTAACAACTAAGAGGGATAGTCAGTGAATAGAAACTGGAATGAAGAAGAACTGTATAGATTAAACTCCCAAGACCATATCCAGTCACAGAGGGCTTAAAAGGCCTATATATTACATGATGAAGTCTTACTTCGCAGCAGGTATTCAAGCACTTAAAGCAGATAAAATTCATCTTAATATAGCCCTTACAGAAGCATAAATTATTTACCCATTAGACATGATCCGTGATCCCAATGAATTAGTGGATTTAACATGGGGGAAATACATTTAGTTCGAGGAAAAGGGAAAAAAACACCCCTCTCCCTTAATCCCAATTCCTTAACGGTATTTCAAGACTATTAAGAAATTCTTATTGAGTAACAAACATAATAGTAAACCGAACTTTTATATCAAAAAACTAAGCCTTTAAATCATCGTGGATTGCACAAAATATTTAAAGAGAATTTAGAAAGGGGCTGGTCTACCCGCTTTCATTAGTACCTACATTCCATTTAATCCAGGCAACATAACACCCAATAAAATCAAGTCGATTCCAGATTACAATGAGGTTTCTATTCCTGATTTAACGTTATGTTCTACTATGACTTTATTACCCTCAAACTGAATTTCAGCCTCGAATACAGGAATATGTATTTTCAATTCAATACTTTTCTATTACAAGTCTTAACATTTCAAACAACAAGAAGATAAATGATATCCAGACACCGCCATATACATATCCACCCAAAATATCACTTGGAAGTAATTCGGTCGATGCAATATTTGCAATTGTTAACCACACTAATAATAATAACCCAATTAATGGAACGAATATGGAAGCATATTTTTTTTTCGAATGACGAATAAGTAAAAATAAGCATGTTCCATAAATGATTATTGTAATAGTGGCATTTAAATCAGGAAAATTTGAGGAATGATACTTCCCCACGAACCGTATTGATTGGAGATAGGAAAAAATCTGCATAATTGATTCATGAAACAGCCTAGCTCCTAAAATCGAAACGATAAGTAAAAGATACTCAAGCAGCCTATTCCTTCTCTTCCTCCAAATGCGGATGACCGTTACACCAATAATTACTCCAAGAACATAAGGGGATTGAAATACTAACAACCCTTTCATCCAACTCATATATATTGAAGAATCCACTATATATACAGCAATTTCATTAAACTGAGTAAACTCATTATATAAATAGTCTTGAGCCATCCCAAGCATCAAGGTCACCATACCGATTAAAACTAAAGTGAGAAAAATAAGAAAGATCTCTGTTTTTCTTATGGTTTTTAGTCGATTTGTTAACCATTTAATTACATGAATAAATAAGTTTTTAATTTGAACTTTATAAAACCGATAAGTGAAATACCCAACTAACAATACCCCGAAAATAATAATAAAAATAATGAAATATTTACTTGCTGAATGATGGAAGGCCTCCCAGCGAGGTCCCAATACTTTTCCTAGAGTTATAAAACAAAATCCCCATAAAAATGAACCTATATAAGCTGGAATAATAAATTTTCGAAACGGCATCCTAGAAATCCCTGAAATGTAACCACTGAAATGTCTAATTCCTGGAATGAAATAAGCAAAGACCAATAATTTTCTGCCTGAACGCTCAAACCAAGCGGAGGTTTTTTTATATCTTTCCGGCCCCATATGGATATACCTTCCATATTTCTCGATTAGTTTATACCCACCTGCCCTACCAATCCAATAGGTTGCAGTTATTCCCCCACCTCCTGCAACAAAGACAGTCAGGAGTGCCAAAGGGTAATTCATTGTTCCCTGAAAAACAAAATACCCAGCGTAGCTCATTAAAAATTCACCTGAAATTGGTAGAGCCATGAGTTCTAGAAAAATCCCAATGAATAATATCAGATAACTGTGCTGTTCATATACAGTTATTAAGTATGACATATAAATGCCTCCATCTTTTATTAAAAGAAACTTTAGTGTGAATTTTTTCTTCAACTTTAGATTACAAATAATGAAATCATTTTCTATGTCAATGAAATCCTAATCTTGTTTTAGGGGATCAAAAAGGTTATGGATAAAATAAAAAAGCTGTACCCTTTTCTAAAAAGGTTACTAGCTTTTTTACAAAGGATAACGAAATTATAGTTTTTTTACCCTAATTGGACTTACCATTAAGAACGCGAGTATTAAGGTAATCCACGCATTGCTATATAAAAAGAATCCCATGCCAGCCAATGGTAATCCAGCTGCTGGAATAGGCAATCCTTTAAAATACCCAATGGTTGGATTAACACTAAACTTAGCTAATCTTAATGCTCCCATAGTTGGGAAAAGGATAAATGCCAAAGACGTTAAAATTGATGGTGCTGCTATCGAATGAAATAAAAGTGCTGGAGCAACTCCGAAACTAATAATATCAGCCAAGGAATCCAATTCCACGCCAAATTCACTGTTCACTTTTAATTTTCTTGCAATCCTTCCATCAAGAAGATCTAAAAAAGCCGAAAAGAAAATCAAAACGGCGGCTATTTGCAAAAAGCCACTCATCATATAAGTAATTGAGAGTACACCACACAATAAATTTCCAATCGTAAATAAATTGGGTACAGCTTTAACTATCTGATTGAACAAGGAAGTCCCCCCTGACGTCGAACAATCTCCGCATTTATGTAGCATTTTCTATATATTCTTCCGCTATTCATAAATATTAGAGGAAAAACTATCCTGGTAAATACAGAAGCCAGCAAGTAACACACTTGCCTTAAGATTCGTAATAAAAAACAAGTTGAATTTTTTAACGGTTTCTGGAATTTTATTCTTTTAAAGAAGCGACTTTTATGAAATACCCCTTCATTATCGATTTCTTCTCTTCCATAAAAAATAACTTAATATTGAAAGGACCAATAAACTTGTAATTAAATAAATCCTGTATGTTGACAAATATTTTTCAACATTGGTCCAATTTTCCCCTAATATTCTTCCTAGAGTGATAAAAGTAAAACACCAAATTAATGCACCAGTATAGGCGTAAATAACAAATTTTCTAAATGGGAAGCGATTGACAGCCGCTATATACGCTGTAAGGTGCCGTACCCCAGGAATAAAATAACCAAAAAATAAAAAATAGGGTCCGAATTTCTTGAATAATTTCTTGGTTGCATTAATTTTTTGTTCGGTAATGTGAATTTTTGGTCCAAACTTTTCTAACAAAGGCAACCCAAATTTATTACCAATGAAGTAGCTAAGCGAAATCCCCCCTGTTGCTCCTACAAAGGCACTTACTATCGAAATTAAGTAAGATAATTTACCCTGATACACAGTGTAACCAATATATGTAAGAAGCACCTCGTCGGGTATAGGAAGTCCTACAATACCTCCGATTAAAGCAAATATTATTCCGAAGTACCCATAATGTTCTAGAAGGTAAGTAATATGATTTTCCACTTTTTTCACTCCACCTTTTAGGTGATTTCAAACAATCATTTCTGATCATTTATAATCAGCAGTATTTAAATAATAAAAAAGAAGAAGAAACTTTTAAAGAAATATATGCAAAATGTGTGTTTAAGCTATTTTATGTTTTGGTTAAATGAACGAAAAAATTCATTTTTAGTTTTCATAAAGTTTTTAACAAAAATAAAGAAGCTGCTAATCAAATAAAGGGTTTGGTTTAGAAGTACAAAAAAGTGACAGAAGTTTTGAAGAGGGTTGGAATAACAATGGCTAATCTTTCTATATTGAAAAATGGAAAGGCAAACGCTATTAGAAGTTCGACTTTAGAGGCAATATGTAAGGGGGTGGACTGTCAATCTGGAAGATATCCTAAAATACAGTAGTGAAGTATGAGTAAATCCTAAGTCCCAATGAAGACCACAATTAGTGGTATATTCTATTTAAAAATCTACAATAATGTTTAACAAAGCCTATTCAAAAGATACTCCATATAAATAAAGAGTATTGATATAAAAAAACCAGTCCGGTTCATCAGACTGGTCTTCTGTTTAGTGAAACACCACATTTTTAAAATTTCTAAATTGGGTATTGGTAATTATCAAAAGCCATGGCAACTATTGCACCCGTTCATTGAGAAAATAACTTTATTCAAGAATCGCACCCTTTAAATGAACTGTTAATATTATTTTATCGCCCGCTTTTTATGTTAGATAAATATCGCTTTTTTTTTGGCCCCTACTTCAACTTTCCTGATAGTTAATAATGAAAAATTTGAGTGCAAATATAGTGAGTAATGATTATTTTCTTTAAATTCTTCACTTCATATCCATTTTTTAAAAATTCATTTTCAATTAAAGGTAAGGAATTTGAATACCCTGTATCGACCAAATCAGTTCATTATTCAATATAATTAAGTTAGGATAAATGTGATTTTGTTGTTTATTAAATTCAAATTCGATTGGTGCTCTATTAGCTTCATTTTTCTTCCTCGATACTGCATGTGTATAAAAATATTCCATGGTTTATTATACATGATATGGAAAAGAAGGCATAAAACCAAAAAGCCCCGATTTTTAAACAAGCATTATGTTTTTTTAACGACTTTATTATTTCCATGGTAGTTTATTAGTTTTATTGTTTAATTTTATTTATACTCCAGTTGTTGATAATTGGAACTACTTGCTTTTTGCTATCGATAAAATCGTAATGGTGCTTATAATGCAAAGTGTGCCAAGCCATTCGGCAAAACCGAATGTTACATTCAGCCAGATAACGGATATAGAGGTTGCGGATAATGGCTCAACCGAAGCAAATAAACTTACCTCCGAAGCTGTGATGTATTTCGTACTTTCCAAATAAAAATAAAAGGCAATGATCGTACCGAAAATGATGATGAACAAAACCGCTGAAAAAGAAGGTAAAGTCCAATTGCCTTCAAATGCCCAAGGAGGATGGACCATACTAAAACAAATGCCTCCAATCAACATGCCCCACCCCACAACAATCATTGAACCCCATCTTGAAAGGAGTTCATAAGGTTGCAAAGTATAAAATGCCAATGCAAAGGCTGATGTTACTCCCCAAAATACTGCCCACCCGGATATGGAAAGTGTACGTATGCTTCCCCCCGTTACAAGCAAAAAAGTGCCTAAAATCGCTATGATCACAGCTACACTCACAGTAATGGTCGGAAAACGTTTGGAACGAATGGCTAAATAACAAGTGATCAGGGCCGGCGCTAAGTATTGAAGGACAGTGGCAGTGGCTGCGTTGCCATATTCAATTGCTGCAAAATATGTGTATTGAACGGCGAGCATTCCCAGAATGGCAAAAAGGATAATTTGAAGCGCATCTTTTTTAGTTTTCCAAATGCCAAAAACCTGTTTTCTTTCATTTTTAAAAGCAATCCCCAATAAGATTACGCCTGAAAGCAATAAGCGTACCACCGTGAGCCACTCAGGACTGAAACCTTGCCGTTGAAATAGATATTGGGCTGCCGTTCCTGATACTCCCCATAATGCAGCGCCGGTAAGTACTAGAGCGATCCCTTTATTTCTTGAAGATGATACATCGACTAAAGTATCATTACTCATTTTTTTCTTCCCCACCTTTTACACGATCCATATGGGCTTGAATCCTAAAATAACTTTCTTTCCAATTCTTTTCTATCATTTCAAGGGCCATCGAGAGATTTCTTTGTCTTAATGCCTGTATGATCCGATCATGCTCATTACCGGAAAGATGTACACCAATTACCTGATTGAAATAATACAGTTCTATTCGTATAAGTTTTTGTTTTAGTCCAGATAGAATCCGCTTCAATTCATCATTTACTGGAAGATTGATGTAAATGGAGTGAAAGTCATTATCCTTCTGGACGGCAGCTAATTGATTTCCTTCGACAATTGCTTTTTTCACTTCCTGATTGATGACTTCCATCTCATTTAAGTGTTTTTCTTCTAAGATATCAAAAGCCTGTTCCATAGCTAACTTTTCCAGTGTCCAAACAATAGAATATATATTTAATACTCCATCGAACCGAATAGGGGAAACAATGGTTGAACGGCTCGGCTTGGTCTCCACAAACCCCTCATCCTCGAGCCTTAATAGTGCTTCTCTTATAGGAGTACGGCTTACTCCTAATTGTTCGGCTAATTCTTTGTCACGTAATTGTTGACCTGGCGTAAGTGTTCCCTGGACAATCCAATCCCGCAAGATTATGTACGCTTCTTCACGTACAGAAGTACGTTTAATTTTTTGAGTTGAATCTGAATGTACCAACGGCTATTTCCTCCTCAAAATACCAATATGTAGTATGCAATATATCACATATTGCATGCCGTTGGAATGAATTTTAGAAATTTACCTATGTTCAGTTTTTAAATGATTTAGAAATTTACCTATGTTCAGTTTTTAAATGATTGTCTAAATGGGTCCTTAGATAAAACATACACAAAACTTAGTTCGCATGATAAAGTGACCCCATCCAAAGAAAGGGCCATTCCTTTTCTTTGGATGTTATCCCGCTTTTCCCATCAATCGCTGAAAAATCGCTGAAACCTTGTGCTCTACAACGATTCCCTGTATAAACTAAGCTTTTCGTTTATATCGGTAGTATGGAATGAATGCCTCTTAATTTGTTTCCAAAGTCTTAGAACCTATCTGAAATAAGTCCTGCGCCGTTTGTGATACCATCTTTTTTCAAAAGCCAAAACGTGGCTGGCATCGTTTTCCTGGGTCCTTCATAATTTTAAAACTTTCCACCAATTGGATCAATGAATGATTCAAGCTCCCTTCAAATTAATTGAATATTATTAAAAAAATGTTTTGTAAATCTCCTGGTGCCGATTGCATTCATTACATGAATATTCTATTTCTAATGCATCTTCCCTTACTGTGTGCACTGTCTCCTTTTTACATATTTCACAAAATCTCTTTTCGGATATTTCTTTCATTTATCAATCACTCTCCGAATTTCTTTGTTTTTTGGGGGCATGTTCAGTATATTTTGCGAATATTAACAAAAAAATACCTTTTTTCCTGAAGGTCCCCAAAATGAGAAAAAAATAATGATACTGGATTACTCATAATTCCTTAGGATTCCAATACATCAAAGCTGCATGAAACGGATATTCGTATTCAAAAACGCCTTCTTTTTCCACAACATATTTATTAAGGATTGTTTTTACTTCATCATAGGAAAATTGTTCATCGAGAATTTTTGTCGTATTATCACGAATCATTTCTTCATATGTGGAATAGATTTTTTTACTTTTCAATTTCACGATCTTGCAGTCCGCCAGTATTCCTAGTTGATACAATACATTCAAGATGTGTATGTAATCCCGTTTTCTTAAATTGATTGTATATCCTCGTTTCTCCAATTCCATATAATGAGGTTTTTCTGGTCCTGTCGTCATACCGACTATCACTAAACGGGTTGCTGACTCATTCATTTTTAATAAGGTGTGACCGATATCGATCATACGGTAATAACAATTAAAACCAAATACTACATCATATTTATCCCTTTTCGTCTCACTTTCCCACTTATCATGAATCAAATCCATGTTCTCGGTACCTTTTTCATTCGCCTGAGATGCCAAAAAACTGATAATGCTTTTAGAACTATCAATACAAGTTAGCTTCCTGACCTCTTTTGCAATATCAAAGGTGTAATTGCCCCAGCCAGGCCCGATTTCCAATACATGGTCTTCCCGATTTAATAATGGCAGTAACTCTTGGTTCACTTGTTTAGTATAAGGGTCCGCTTTATGTTGTTTTTTCCTTTCAACCATGGATGACCAAAAAGCTTCTTCTGCTGCATCATCTTTAAGTCGATTTGGGACTTTACCATAATGATCTACCATGGATTGTCTCCAAAATTCAATATAATCAAGATTATTAGTTTTCATCTGTTCTCTCCTCAAATTATATAATTTATGTATAATAACTTTCTTAAACCATTCTACCCCATAGTTGCAAAAGAAAAAGAGCTGCAAATCAGCTCCTGATAATGCACAAAGCCTTTTTCTATTATTATCTCTCAACATATTAGCATTGGTCATACTTAACTTCTCGCAGCGTTAATGTGAAAGACTCACTACTTTAGGGATTTGAAGTTATCAAGACTAAAATTTAAATATTATAGATAAAATAAGGGCTCATACATATTAGACATATATAATATGTATGAGCCCTTTAACAAACGCCCCCGTTTATTAAGGTACATTTCTTTACAATCTGGTCCCACGTTAGCAAGAACTTACTTAGCTATAAAGTAAATTATCTCAGGGTCTCCTTCATCTAAATTTTCAATAAATCCACTTTGTATGAATCCATTTGCTATAAAAACTTCTTGCATTCTTTCATTTGATTTATTGGTTGAAGAGAAAATTTTCTTTGTTGGAGAATTATTCATAAAATACTCAATAAGCGATGTAGCGTGTCCTTTTCGTCTTTCAGTTGGTTTAACAATTATTAGTGAAATGAAGCTACAATCAAAGAAATGAGTATCAAATATTAAAAAACCAACCATAAGATTCTTATTAATGGAAACTATACATCTCTCTTCCTCAATGGCTTTCCTAATGTATTTACATCTGCTTTTGTTACCGATTACTTCTTCATCAATCTTCACTATATCATCCAAATCAATTAATTGTGCCATTTCTATGGATGTCAAAATGTTCGCCTCCTTAACTTTTTAGATTACTAAACTCGCTACTTATTTTCACACTAAACTGCCGCTATTGTTGCATAAAAAAGCTACCCATCGTCAGTTAGTATCCATTTGTAAAAGTTCCATCTTTTGTTCCGGTTTACTGCTTTGGATAAGAATAAAAAATAACAATTATACCCTAATATTTTTGTGGAAATCTCAACAAATAACCATCTGGGTCTTGAACTAAAAATTCTTTTTGTGTAAATTCACTATAGGTGTTTATCATAACTTATTTAAACAGTATAATATTATGTTTCTTTATTCTATGTACAAGCCCCTCTATATTTTCTACTTCAATTTGGAACTTAATTCCCCTTCCATATGGATAATTAAGTTTACCAGTTTGCCAAAAGCCATTATATTGTTCAATCATCATCTGTGCTCCATTTAGTGATATAAATGCAAATAATACAATAAGATTATCCATAAAGTATTGTTACGTTCGAAAAGGGGAATGCTGATGTTTCATCCGCTTCTCCCCCTCTATATATCTTATAAAAGGTTTACACGTTTTTAAAATGCTGTTGGATATAAGCATTCACTTTATCAGGCACTTCGATTTGGATAAAATGCCCGGCATTTTGAATGATGTGAACCTGTGCATGTGGGAAGCCTTCTTTCTGGAGCTTATAGGCAAATTCAAAAGGTATATAAGGATCCATCTCTCCCCAAATTATTGTGACGGGTATTTTGATCTGATTTAGTTTTTGATTGTACGATTTTACCTTTTCTATATTTCCTGAACGGTATAGATCTAAGATGACTATACAAGATTCGGGTGTTCTAAAGACATGAAAGAAATCTTCCAGAATTTCGTCAACTATGTTCGGAATCGTTTTCTTCAATTCAGTTTGAGCTTGGCGATCATCTGACATGCGTTTCATTATTTTCTCTCCGACATTTGGTGTTCTCCAAATCTGAGCAAGTGAGTGCCACTTATAATCTACTGATATGGTTGTATTTGAAACAAAGAGACTTAGTATTCTCTCTGGATGATCACATGCCCATTTCAGTCCAATAAGTCCGCCCCAGTCATGTACAATAAGGTGGAATTTATCTAGTTTTAGTTCCCTTGTAAAATCCGATACAAACTGTTCATATCTTTCCCATGTTGAGGATTCATCAAACTGTTCACTTTGGCCGAATCCTGGGAGATCAGGTGCAATGGTTCTAAATCCACAAGACACAATGCATGGAATCATTTCCTTCCACAAAAGGCTGGACTCAGGTACCCCGTGCAATAAAAGAACTGGGGGATCATTAACATTGCCTTTCTCGATATAAGATACGACCTTTCCATTTAATACCAATTTTTTCTTTTCCACTTTTATCTACCTCCTGAATAAAGTATTTTGGAACCTTTTTTGCATTCAGCCAGGTCATAGTTCCTGGCTAGAAAGGGGATTTCTTCGGGAATAGACGATTGATAAATAAAACTAATAGAGAGTTTATATGGAATTACTATCAAATTCCCTCTCTCATTTCTATGTTGGTTTGCTATTTAATGCTTGTGTTTTTAGGTTTTTATCCAAAGTTTATTCAAAATGGATTTATCGTGGATATGGACTCCTTCAATTCTTTGTCCGAAATTTATTTGCTTCCATCTCTACCCTATATAACATCAAAAAGCACAACAAAAAAAGGTAAAGCTATAAAAAGGCCTCACCTCTGAAATGATAAAAACCTTTATTACTCTAAAAGTATCAAAGTTTTTAGACATCTGTGGACTTTTGCTGAGTGAAGAAAAATATGAAGATGATAATGGGAATGGCTATTAGAAAAGCATTGTTTCTCGAACTTTTAATTGTAGGAATATCTGTTAATGACATTTTTACTCATTCCCTTTTAATGTAGTTAATAATTCTGATGGAACATTATAATGCTTCTTTACAATCGTATTAAAAAAATTATAATCTTCAATTGGCAATGCGGGAACAACTTCAGGGTAACCAAAAATAGGACCGGAAACATTAATTGAAAAATCACCAGACGAAATAAATATTCCTGTCACATGTATGGCATCATTGATTAATAATATAGCTATAATGATGTCCAATATATCGATAAAAAGATTTCCCACTTGCGAGTGGTCCCTCCCTTCGATACGATGGCCCCCAAAAAGAGGCCCACCTAAAGAGAGACCAAACCTTCCTGACCTTACAAAAACGCCAATGATTGTAATTTGTCCAGTTAATAATAGGATGGCTGTTGTAATTTCGAGATTACGCTGAAAGGAGTGAAGTACTTTTTTTTCTGAATTAGCTACACAGGTTTCAATCAATATCACCACTCCCCATGTAGGCATTTTATTCATATAAACGGGCAAACGTCACTGATTTGTTTGATTTTTTATATTTACATTTTCTATTACTGAATATATTGCTTTTTCGATTTCTTTATATCCGGTACACCGACAAATATTCGAAGAAAGCCATGTTTCAATCTTTTCAGGACTTGGGTTCCTGTCATTAAGGAGTAAAGCCTGGCAAATCATTATAAATCCTGATGTACAATACCCACATTGAAAAGCAAAATGTTCCACAAATGCTCTCTGAATCGGGGTATTCTTGAGTCCCTCTATTGTAAGGATTTCTGAATCAATTGCTTCAATGGCTAACATTAAACAGGATTTCATTGGCTGTTTATTTATTATCACCGTACAAGCGCCGCAATCCCCATTTAAACATCCAGGTTTAGCTCCCGTGAGTCCAATTTTATCTCGGAGAACATCTAGCAATATATCCGATGCCAATATATCCCTCTCATACCGTTCTTCATTTATTTCTAATTGAATGGTAACTTTACGATCCGCCGAATGGCTATTCATGTTCCTCACCACCTATATATGACAAAATGTATGAAAGGGTATTTTCTAAAACAAATAATCTATATTCATTGGATCCTTCTATATCGTTTAAAACTGGAGTTGGTAAAAACTCAAAGGAGCTTAAAATTCGATCTTTAAAAGATAAACTCTTATCATTTAGTTTGTTTTCCATTTGAATTGACCGAAAAGGATATGGACAAACCCCGCTGAATGCAAATCGAATAAATCCTTCTTTTTTTAATGAGGCAACTGTTAAAAGCGGATATCCCGTTTTCCATTGCTGCCTCTTCTTTACACTAATGTGTTTAGCTTTCAGATATTCTTTTTCTGTTACAATTTGTACGAGAAATTCCCCTTCGTCAAGTCGTAGCTCTTTATGGAAAACTTCATTAATAAATTCTTTCCTCGTTCCTTTTGGTCCTGCAATAATGACAGTACTATCTGATAATAAAAATGGAAGAACTGACTCTCTATAAAAAATTTGACCACATATGTTTCCACCTATAGTGATTTTATTTCTTGATGTATAATCAGCAACTTCTTTTGAAGTATCCGATAATAGCGGAAATAGCTTATTTTCTTCGATTGCACGTAAACTCAATGTTGAGCCAATGATCAGTTCTTGGTCTTGAAACCCGAATGCACTGCATTCTGGAATCCCTTTTAAATCGATAATCGCATCGGTGTATATAAAATTTAAACGTCCTAATGTTAAAATTTCAGTCCCACCACCATAATACATAGGTTTTTTTTCTTGTAATTTTAATAGTTGATAAAGTTCAATCGCTTCTTTTATCGATTGAGGTTTATAATAATCAAAATTATAAGGTAACATTAATCTCTTCTCCCTCGCTTCCCCCTCCAAATGAGTTCAGGAAGTAATGGCAACTGGTTCAAAGGAATCCCCGCAGCCAAAGATAAACTGTTACCTAAAGCAGCTGGCATACCTAGGAGCCCATGTTCTCCAAGGCCCCTTGCGCCATATGGGGCTTCTAAATGTGGTGTTTCTACAAATTCACAAATATATTCAGGGTTTTCTCCATATCTTAACGGTCTATAGGTTCTGAGTTGAGGGTTCAATACTCTGCCAAGGTGATCGAAATAGAATGTTTCACGCCCGCCGAATGCTATGCCCATGCTCATTGCACCCATTATTTGTCCTTCGGCAGTTTTTTGATTCAAAACCTTTCCTGCATCAATGACAGATATTGCCCTTACTATCCTGTAAGTATACTCATTTATGTCATACTCTACTTCTACCCCTTGTGCGCCAACAGTCCATTCAGGACCTGGTCTGCCAGCACCTGTATCGGGATCTAAATTTGTTATATGTGGAATGGTATATTGCCCTCTACCGATGATTTGTCCTCCAATCGTGCTTCCGTCAGGATATGTATACCCATACACTAGCCGTTTGAAAGGAATTTCGATATTCGGTTCCCCTCTCATAAAGACCCTTTCCTTGCCAAGGACGATGTCTTCAATTGGGGCTCGTAATACACAAGAAGCAAGTTTCTTTATTTGTGAAAGAGCATCTTCCGCAGCTTGAATCGCAGCCCTTCCTGCCATTAATGTTCCGCGGCTTGCTACCGTTTTCCAATGTTCTGGAGTATTTTGTGTATTTACCTTCATCTGAACGTTTACACGATCAATTGAGACCTTTAATTTGTCTGATACAATCTGTGCTAATATCGTTTTTGTTCCTGTACCGATTTCTACTACTCCTGAAATAAGGTTTACACTGCCATCAGGGTTAAAGGTTAATATGACACCAGATCCAGCGTTGGTATCGATCGTTGAAGTTTTCCAGATACAAGCGATACCTTTTGCCCTGATTATCTTGTCGTTTATTTTTACTAACTGGCCCTCTTCCCAATTCATTTTTTTCTTAAGCACCTGTATGCATTTAGGGAGATTACCTACCGTGCTCGAATTCAATTTAACTTGTGTTGGGGTGGAGTTCCCTGGGAGTATCGCATTCATTTCACGAAGTTCAAGTGGATCCATTCCAAGCTTTTTTGAAAGAGAATCCATGGCCCGCTCAAAAGCAAACAGAACTTCTGAATGGGCAAAACCTCGATAAGGCGAGGCATATGGATGATTTGTATACATACAGAGAGAGTCGCACCAAATATTTTCTATATTGTAAGGACCGGTACAATCTACAGCTCCAGCACGGCTTAGATCTGTAGCTTTGTCAGCATATGCTCCCCCGTCCCATAAATACGTCAGCTCTGCGATCTTTAGCAAACCAGATTTTGTACAACCTAATTTAATGGTAGCGTCTAATCCAATATGACAAGGTGATGTCAGAATATCCTCTTCACGACTATTTTCAACTTTTACTAGCCTGCCATTAACGGCCTTTGACGCGATATAAGCTAATAGTTCAAGTTGGACCGAGGCTTTACCACCATATGCCCCTCCAACAAGTGGAGTGTTTACTATGACTTTTCCGATTTCAACATCAAAGTAATCACTTATCAAACGCTTGATCATGAAGGGCGCTTGAGAAGAAGAAGTGATAATGACCTTATCATCTGAGTGAATTTCCGCTAAAGAACATCTTGTTTCCATGGCTGCATGGTCGGAGGGGGAAAAAGAAAACTTTTCCTCAATTATGATTTCGCTCTCTTGCCAACCTGTTTTTCTATCACCTTTTCTGATTTTGGTTCGGTTTGCTATATTTGTGCCTGGCTCGGGATATACCTCGGATATTTTTTTATAAGTATCTAAATTTGGGTGGAGTAGGGGGGAATTGGGATTTAAGGCTTCCGTTGGTGAATTGACAACGGCTAAAGGTTCATAGATAACTTGAATATTGTCAGCTGCAATTTTTGCTTGTTTCGATGTATCAGCTACAACTAGTGCAACTACTTCTCCATGATAGCGGACTTTATCTAAAGCTATGGGGTACCGATCCCTGATTTCTTCTCCCGTAAGCGGTAAATTCCCACCTGTTATGATTGCACGAACGCCTGGAACTTTTTCAGCTTTGGTTAGATTAATATTTTTAATAAGGGCATGTGCATAAGGACTAATTACCTTTTTAACATGGAGAGTTTTTACTTCTTCGCGGTCCCCTGTGTAAATCGCCTGCCCTGTCACCTTTTCCCAGGCATCTTTTCGAGTTACCCCTTTTCCGATAATATCCATATAGTCTCCTCATTTTCATTATTATTCTTATTTAATTGTTATCTATTTTGTTTTTCCAAAAAAGGTATTCTTTCATATTATCAATATCAACAAACCATTTTTCCTCATAAAAAGGAACAAGTATCCCCTGTTCTTTCTTCGCCATTAGAATCTGTCTTGCTCCTCGGTCTCCTCGCAAAAGGTGAATGTCGGAAAAGAGGTCTTTGTCAATAAGTATGGGAGGTCGTATACAACCATGAAAACTAGAGGCAACAAAGGAGTAATTAGGGTTACCTTTGTATATTTCGATGAGTTTGTTTATCATATTTGTTGTTATAAAGGGCTGATCAGCAAGTAAAATTATTACGGCGTCCGAATGTATGTTGTTTGCTGATCGTATACCCGTTTGGAGTGAATGGGATTGACCTGCTCCAGGTTCTTTAGTTTCGACCGTAATTATTTTTTCAGAACAAAAACCTGATAAATCCAGGTGGTTTAAATGATTTGAAATTATGATAATATCGTTAAGTTCAGATAGAACCGCTTTTTCTAATCCCCATCTTCCCATTTCTTTATTTCCTAATGGCAAGGTTAATTTATTTGTACCCATTCGATTACTATTTCCAGCGGCCAAGTATACCCCAGTTATTTTCATTCCGGATGTTCCTTCATTCTTTTATGCTGAATTAATTCAGCTATAATGCTAACAGCAATCTCGAATGGGCCGTTAGCTCCAATTGATAAACCGATAGGTGAGTGTATATTATTAGGGATTTTCGTGTCAAATAAACTGGCTGTACGTTTTTTGGAACCTAAAATGCCTATATAGGATAATGAATGATCCATCATTAGTGAAAGTATTTCTTTATCTCTCTGAAAGTTATGAGTCATGATGATAACATAATCATCTTTTTTAAAAGATAATTGTTCCATAATTTCAGTTGGGAATCCTACAATATGGCTAACTGCGTCGGGTATATTATTTTCGTTACAAAGCTCGGACCTCCAATCGCAAACAGTAACTAAAAACCCTATTGAGGTAGCCATTGTGACAACTGGATATACATCACATCCAGCTCCAAAAATGATTAAACGAGGTTTAGGTATAATCTTTTGCATATAAATAAAGCTAACATCTTTATCTTTGGGTGCATTGTGATTCTCATCCTCTGGTCGGAAAGAATACCCCAATAAGTTCCAATCATCATCTAGCTCAATTTGATGAACGATTACCTTAGCTTCTTTAATGGAAGCCAAGACATATGAAAGATGTTCCTTTAATTTATGGTCCACATACTCCAGTAATATATATATAGTTCCGTTACAACCTGTTCCAATACCCCATTCTAGATCTTCATCACTTTCCATGTGATATACAAAGGTCTCTGTATTTTTCCTTTCGAACACTTTGCAAGAATGAAGAATAAGGTCTTCCTCGATACACCCAACACTAATTATGCCAAGAGATGAACCATCTTTTTTTATAAGCATGGAGGTACCTTCACGTAAGTATGCTGAACCTTCCACATGAATGATGGTAGCCAATACACACTCCATAGAGGTCGATTGAACCTCTTCAAGGATCGTATACATTTGATTCAATTGTCTTCCTCCTGGTCTCCTATGAGTTCATTCATTCTATTAATAACATTATGTTGATTTATAAAAAAAATGTGTTTATATAGGGAATAAATAGAATAGAATTATTCTAGCGCGGGCTGAGCACATGGGAAATGTGGTTTTTCCTGATTCATGCTTTAAAGACTCACAGTCATTTAATCTTTGTATGTAGAGAGTGTATCATTCGATGTTTAAATTAAAGGGGAGGATATAAGTGTATACCTATTTTATTGGTAAACAAAAAGGAGCAAAAATTTTGCTCCTTCATCCAATCTTATTTGTTTTCCTTTTGAATAAATTCTATCTTTTCGATAAAGCAGACCAAGTATTTTCAAGCCACTTATCAAAGTCTGCCCCTTTTTCACCCTCATAGGTGTCATATATATCCATTCTCATTTTCTGAAGTTTCTCTTTGAATTCAGCATATGAGTGATTTTCTGGTAAACTCTTCTTGATCCTAACTAAGATTTTGGTTAATCCTTTAACCAATTCGCCCTTTTTCCTTGGTGGCAATTGAACATCTTCGCCTAATCTTTTCAGTTGACGGTATGCGGACTCTTGAACTTTATATACAGAATCACTATTCATGATATGTTTGAGAATATCGATTACTTGATTATTTTTTGACTGACCTAACTCTTCGATCGCATCTAAACGTTCTCTCCAATTAGATTTGCGATTGGCAGATTTTTTTAATTCCTCATAGTTGGCAGGTAACTCGATACCTTTTATTTCTTTGTTATTCAAATGAATCATTTCTCCTTCTGTCTTTATGTAAATATCGGATATAGTAAAATTTAAATCCGACCCTACAATAATCCATTACCAAGAATGGTTTATTACATTACTTATTATACCCTTTTCCATATCTTAATATAGTTAAATTTCTTACCGGTCTGCTGTATTTTCAATTTAATGAACATAAATCGCTATTTTCATCTGCAGATATCCTCTGTATCATTTATCTACAAAGATATTTTCTCCTTCATCTTTAATGGAGAAAAATTAAAACATCAGTAATTCCCAATGAATCAGGAAATACTGATGTTTAATATTCTATAAAGTTTCAGTTTCTCTTTGGTCAATCCAAGCCGCAAGCCTTGGCAAGTATTTCAACAAGATGCATACTTTTGATTTGGTTTGCTGCTCCCTCCCTTTGAATGCCAATGCTCATTTGCATTTGGCAGCCAGGGTTAACGGTCACTACTGCAGTGGCTTTTGTATCTTTTAGGTTCTTCATTTTTTCATCCAGTATCTTCATGGATTCATTAAAGTGAAGAAGATTGTAAATGCCTCCAGATGCACAGCAACGGTCAAACCCTTCCATTTCCACATAGGAAACACCTGGTATGGATTGCAATAATAAACGAGGTTCCTTTTGGACCTTTTGAACATTGCGTAAATGACATGAATCTTGATAGGAAACGATGCCTTGCCATTCTTCAGTAATGGGAAGTGGCCCCAATTGATGAAGAATTTGACTGATATCTTTTGATTTTTCCGAGAATGCCCTTGCCGCCCCAGCCCATTCGTGATCATCAGCCAATAGGTGTCCATATTCAAGAAGCGAAGCACCGCAGCCTCCTGCGTTATTTACGATTACATCAGCATCTGATTGCATGAAGGCTTGGATATTCCTCTTCGCCAATGCTTTTGCTTGTTTTATTTCGCCTTGATGGGAATGCAGTGCACCGCAGCAATTCTGATTTTCAGGGAGAATGACCTCACAGCCCACAATGGTGAGCAGCTCGATGGAAAGACGGTTGATTCGAGACATCATGGATTCCATGATGCACCCAGCAAAAAATGCCACTCTTAATTTCGTTTCCCCTTTTGCCGGTATTATCGTTCCTGTCCGGATTCGTTTGGAGGACGACTCGATAGGAGGAAGTGCTTGTTCTAAATGTGCAAGGGCAGGGGAAACCTTTTGCAGTACATTCGATGAACGGATAAGTTTGGATAGCCCCGTTTTTTGATAGAGGTGGACTGCACTCCCAATCCTATTCATTCGTTTTGGATATGGAAAAAGATGAACCAATGCCAGTTTTTTGATTTTCGTCATTTTATTTTTTTCGTTCGCTGATGGGGAGGCTTCAATCGCTTCTTTTGCCGCTTCCAGTATATGTCCGTATGGCACACCGACTGGACATGCGGTTTCACAAGCACGACAGCCCAAGCAAAGGTCGATCGGTTCAGCTAAATCTTTTTGGAAATCTATTTTCCCTTCGGCTGCCAGTTTCACTAGATTGATTCGGCCGCGTGGAGAAGCGGACTCTACACCCATTGATTCATATGTAGGACATGCTGGTAAACAATAACCGCATTTTACGCATTGGTTTGTCCAATCATAGGCATCTGAATATAAATTTTGGACCGCTTCATTTGTCGCGTTGGATTTAACAGGTAGATTCATGTAACCAACACGACCCTTGTCTGGCCCTTATCAGGAAAAACCTTTCCTGGATTCATGATATTATTGGGATCCCATGCTTTTTTAATTTTTTTCATCATATTCACCCCTGTTATACCTAATTCCATTTCCATATATGGTGACTTTAATGTACCGATTCCATGTTCTCCGGAAAGAGTTCCCCCTAGTTCTATTGCAGCTTCAAAAATTTCACTGACTGCAAGCTCCACTTTTTTCATTTCCGTAATATTTCGTTTATCAGTAATGATGTTCGGATGTAAATTGCCATCGCCGGCATGACCAAATACAACCAAGTTCAATCCGTATTTTTCCCGGATTTGGTTTAATCTCTCCATCATCGCCGGAATTTGACTGCGCGGAACAGTTGCGTCTTCAGAAATCTTTGTAGGTCCCATTTGTGTAATGGCCGGGGATACCGATTTACGCGCACTCCAAATCGTTTGGCGTTCTTCCTCTGTCTCCGCAATCTTGACGTAGGAAGCACCCTCAGCCCGGCATAAATCGGCGCACTTATTGATTTCCTCCTCAATCGCCAAAGGGTGCCCATCTATTTCAATGATCAGAATGGCCTCTGCTTGAAGAGGCAATCCAGAAGGACGATAACTTTCAACAGCACGGATACACGCATTATCCATTAACTCCATGGCTGATGGTAGGATTCCTGACGATAAAATGCTGGTAATGGCATGACCGGAGTCGATCAAATGATTGAAGTGGGCGACAAAAGTATGTTTTGATTGCGGTTTTGGAATTAAGCGAATGATTGCCTCTGTAACGATGCCCAAGGTACCTTCCGATCCTACGATCAATCGTGTCAAATCATACCCTGTTACATTCTTTACAGTCTTTCCGCCAGTGCGGATGATTTCTCCCGTAGGTGTGACCACCTCCAGGCCTATCACATATTCTTTTGTCGTACCGTATTTCAATCCCTTTGGCCCGCTGGAGTTTTCCAATAGATTTCCGCCAATTGTGGCAACATTGGAACTGCTTGGATCAGGCGGATAGAACAAGCCGGCTTCTTCAGCCTTTTTATGGATATTTGCCGTTATCACACCTGGAGAGACAATGGCAAGCATATTTTCCCGATCAATGATCAATTTATCCCGTAAAAGGGTCATATCAAGAACCATCCCCCCTTTAACAGGTAAAGGGCCGCCACTTAGCGAAGTTCCGGATCCTCTAGGGTAAACAGGTATTTTGTGAGTATTAGCCAATTTAACCACCTCACTGATTTCCTCCGCGTTTTTTGGCTGTATAACGATTTCAGGTAAATATTCCCCAAAAGAAGCGTCATAGCTATAACAATACCTTTCTGCCAAATCAAGGTACATTCTATCACTTGGAATTACCTGACTAAGATCGTCCAGGGCTTCTTTCTCCATAATTCTCACTTCCTTTCATTGATGTAATATAATGGTATTCTATTATCCTGCTAGATATAATGAAATAAAAAAGGAGGGTTTTTATTGAAAATAGCACTTATTCACGCAACCACCACTGCACTAAAACCAATTGAAATGGCATTTCAAACAGTTGCTCCGAACATTGAACTCCTTCATTTCATGGACACGGGCCTTCTCGCCTTGATGGAAAAGAGCAGCAAGTTAACTCCGGAAATCATCCGCCGCTTTTCATCATTAGTGAGTTTAGCCTATGATTCTGGCGTTTCATGCATCCAACTTACTTGCTCTGCTTTTAATGACATCACTTCAATTTTACAACCTCTTTATTCTGTAAAGTTATTTCGTTCAGATGAGGCCATGCTTGATGAAGCACTTCGATATACTAGCATCGGCCTGGTTTCAACCGTAAAAGAAACGCCCGTCGCCCTTCAAAATTATTTATTGAATAAGAATCCGGACTGTTTGATCGAATCATTGGTAGATCCAGGGGTCATTCATTTATTATCTCAAGGAAAAAGAAAGGAACATGACGATCGAGTAAAAAAGATGGTGGAACAATTGGATGGAAAGACAGAAGTGATTTTGCTTTCACAATATAGTATGGAGCATGTCGCAAAGCAAGTTAACCCTTCTGTCCCTATCCTAACGGCACCACTTTTGGCTGCTAAAAGGTGCTTGGATCATTTGAATAGAACGTTTAGCTGATTTTTTTCTGGATAAAATCCGAGCTTGGTCAGCAGGATCGATTGTCACATCACTAAAATTCTTATTAACCGTTTGTATGATGGGAACCACCAAAAACTTTTCCAACACCCTGAATTTTTTCAAGTATGACGATTAGAAGGACTGATATGAAAATAACCACGCTTGACACGGATGCAACGATTGGATTGTAGGCATCCTGCATTTGCGAGAAAATCTCGATCGGCAGCGTTCTCATCTCAGGTGATACCATAAAGAGCGAGACCGTTACATTATCAAATGATGTCAAAAATGCGAATAATCCCCCTGAGATGGCCGCGGATCCAATTAGCGGCAGTGTCACTTTCATGAATACTGTTAGTGGATTCGCTCCAAGTATGGCCGCGGCCCGTTCGAGATTATAATCAAATCCACTTAAACCGGTTAATACGAGCCGCATAACATATGGTATGCAAATGACGATATGGGCAATTAAAAATCCTGTAGATGTACCGGCAAGCATCATTGGTGTAAAGTACATTAAAAGTGCAATCCCTAAGACTAATTGCGGCACACTTAATGGAGAAGTTAATAGGGCCGTAATATACGATTTTCCTGGTATATCATACTTTGCGATGCCAAGGGCTCCCAAAGTTCCGAATATGACGGAGAAAAGGGCAGCTAATGCTGCGAACTTCGCACTATTCAAAAATGCTTCCAAAAATTCAGGTCGCTCCAAGATTTTGGCATACCATTTCAGCGAGAAGCCTTCAGCCGGAAAACTTGGATAATTGGCACTTGTAAAAGAAGCGGGAATAACGACAATGAGCGGTATCAAGATATAGATAATGGCCAACACGGCTACGGCAATCCGAAGGCCTCCAAACGTTTTCATCATCGGAATACCTCCTTGAATTTCCCTTTTTCAAACGCTCTGGTAAAGACAGCTACTGATATGACAGTGGTTGCTAATAGAATATAAGAAAGAGCAGATCCGAATGTCCAATGTAGCAAATTATTTATTTGATCATAGATGACAACAGGCATCACGGGCACATTGGCTCCCCCCATTAATGCAGGCGTAACATAAGCACTCATTGACAAACTGAATACGAGAATGCAGCCAGATACGATACCAGGGATACTTAACGGCAATGTAATGGAAAAGAACCTTCTGAATGGGCTTGCCCCAAGTATCGCTCCTGCCTTATCCAGAGAAGGATCAATATTATAAAGACTTGCAACTATGGATAAGATCATGAAAGGAAGATAAGCATTGGAAAGGCCAATCACAACTCCGATTTCCGAAAACAATAGTTTCAATGGTGCATCTATTATGCCAAGGGCCATCAAGGTTTGATTAATCGTTCCGTTAGGCAATAGCAAGAGGTACCAGCCAAAATTACGGACGACTATACTTACCAAAAGCGGTGATACGATCAAGAGCGTGATATACCCTCTGATCCGCGCCGAGCTTTTCGCCATCGTCAAAGCTACAGGATATCCAAGAAATAAAGCAACCAGGACCGAATATAAACTGATTTTGACAGTCAGCCATAAAGAAGATA
Organism: Peribacillus sp. SIMBA_075; assembly: GCF_046534585.1. Taxonomy (NCBI): domain Bacteria; kingdom Bacillati; phylum Bacillota; class Bacilli; order Caryophanales; family Bacillaceae; genus Peribacillus; species Peribacillus sp. SIMBA_075. Next base: position 170,636 of record NZ_JAWRYN010000006.1, read on the forward strand.
AATAGTAGCTATCGGAAAAGATTTGTGTATAGTTTTTTAGGCTATATACTGCATCAGCAGCTCCAAGATTATCAGTGGATATGAAGCTTAAATATAAAATGTATAACATCGGTATGACGAAGAAACCAAATATGAATAGCAGAATCGGCGTTAAAAGGAGTAATCCAGGCAGCCAGACCTTCCTTTTCTTGAATTTAGGTTCCTTTTGCGGCTCAATAGGATTCGTTTCCTGTTCTATTTCTTGACTAGCATAACTTCTGATGGGCTCCATCCAATCAACACCTCACTTCCATTTTGCCATGATGAATCGAAAGCAGAAGTCAATACTTGAATACTTTTCCCCTGTAATAGAACATTGATTTCCCATGAGGTACCAAGATAGTTAATTTGGCTAATCCTGGCACGATGGTAATCTAAAGGAGATAAGGAAGTTTCATCAATAGAAAGGATGCGCAGTTTTTCTGGTCTAATATAAATCTTCACCTCATCTCCGGTTTTCAAATCACTATCATTTCCCATGATATTATCTGCGTCGACATGAGTAATATCAGAACCGATCTTGACTGATACTTTCCGCTTGTCCACGGCAGACACTTTCCCTTCAAAACAATTCGATTTTCCGATGAATTGAAAGACGAATTCTGTCTTGGGATGATTGTAAATCTCAGTTGGGGTACTGATTTGTTCAATTTTCCCTGCATTCATGACCACGACTCGATCTGACATGGAAAGAGCTTCTTCTTGATCATGGGTCACAAAAATGGTCGTTACGCCAATTTCCTTTTGTAAACGCTTTATTTCGGCCCTTAGTTCATGGCGCAACTTTGCATCAAGGTTTGAAAGCGGTTCGTCAAGCAATAGGAGCTCCGGTTCCACTACAAGTGCCCTGGAAATCGCAACACGCTGACGCTGACCTCCTGATAATTCCCTTGGATAACGATTTTCCAAACCTGACATTTTCACTAATTCAAGCGCTTTACTTATCTTCTTTTTTTGCTCAGCTTTACCGACCTTGCGTAATTTCAAGCCAAAACTGAGATTTTCATAGACTGTCATATGAGGAAAAAGCGAATAAGTTTGAAAAACCATTCCTAAATCTCGTTTATAAGGCGGAACCTTCGTAACATTATTGCCCTTAATATGGACCTCCCCCCGATCTGCATCAAGGAACCCCGCAATGAGGTTCAAGGTCGTGGATTTTCCGCACCCCGAAGGCCCAAGAAGAGTGAGTAACTCTCCTTGTTTCACCTCCAGATCGATACCATTAAGGACGACATTCGCTCCAAATTGTTTAAAAGCGCCTTTTATCTCTACATCATTTTTATTTGACCCAACCGCCAGAACTGCCTTCAGGTGCTGCCCATTGATTTCCACATCGTTTTTTAATACTTCCATGTAATCAACACGCTCCTTTTTATTTGAGTTTTTTGCCTAATTCAGGAGTAACCTCTTTCGCCCATCTATCTGACACCTCTGCACGGATTTCGGCAAACTTGGCGAAATCTGGTTTGAATGTTTTATCACTTTCTTTAAGTCCGATTGACTCTTCGAACTTCTCTGGAATTTTCATGCCTTCTACCGTCGGATAAAATCCTTTTTCGGAAATTAATGCTTGCGCTTCTTCACTGATTACATAGTTGATGAATTCAAGGGCTTCTTTGCTATTAGGCGTATTTTTCACTAGACCAGCGCTGAAAGCTTGAAGTGGTACACCTTCTTTAGGCACGGCCATCTTGATGGGAATACCTGAAACGGCTAGTTCACCTATGGAATAACTTCCCATGACCGTTACGTCAGCAGCTCCCTGTTGTATGGCTGGCATCATTTGCGTTGAGTTTTTATAAAATGTATTGGAATACGCTGCAAGATCTTTTGCCTTTTCAAGACCTGGTTCCATGTCTTCCGTACTGCCGCCGTTTGACATCGCCAGTCCATTAAGTGTATTGAAACCCCAGTCATTCGTAATATCTGAAAATGCCGTTTTACCCTCGTAATCAGGTGAGACAAGATCATTCCATGATTCAATTGATTTTAACCCTTTCTTTTTAAAGGTTTCCGTATTATAAGCTGGTGCAATGACTAAACCGAATGCTGGCGCGGCAGCCTTTTCAACCGGAATGAAACGTGGATCCACCGATTTCATATTGGGAACATTTGACTCATCAATTGGTACGATCAGTTCCTTCTCCTTAGCGCGAATTACATCAACCGGTACAAACAGGGCAACATCTATTTGCGGAGCGTTCTTCTGTAATTCCACTTTAGAAAGGATTTCACCAGATAAACCGGAAATGTAATTTACGGTGATTCCCGTTTTTTCTTTGAACTTTGGAGCGATCACATCTCGGATGGCACTTTCGATGACTCCGCCATTCCCTGCTATCGTTATTTTTTTCTCTCCATTTTCACCTGCACCCGTTTGTACCGATTCTCCTGGCTTTTGCGGAGTTGGATTACCACACCCTGCAAGAGCGATCAATGCGATTATCAATAAAAGACTTAATATTTTCTTCATATTCATTACCTCCCATTTTTCATTGATTTTCTATAATTCCTTGTTCGCTAAAATATTTCATGGCTCCTGAATGAAAATCGAGTGGAACTTGTTTGGTTGCTTCCTCTATTGAAATATCAGAAGCGGCCGGATGTGTATGCTGCAGCTCAGGCAGATGTTCATATAGTGTTTTCACCAGATTGTAAGCATGCTGGTCAGACATTTCATCATAGGTTACCAAAACATTTTTAATAGAAATCGTTTGGACACTTTTTTTCATTCCCTTATATGTATCACTAGGAATTTCATTGGCAGTATAAACACCATATTGTTCCTGAAGGTGTTCAATAATATCTTTCGGGATTGGAATGAAGGAGAGTTCCGTTTGCCCGTATATGAAAGCGATTTCATTATTCGGAATTCCCGAAGAAAAGAAAGCGGCATCAATGGTACCATTTTGCAAGGCTTCTGCAGATTGAGAAAAAGATAGATAGGATAAATTCAATTGATCAAGCGGTAAATCCGTTTCTAATAGGATTCGTTCTGCCATAAGCCTTGTACCGCTTCCAGTCGTACCAACATTAATGCGTTTACCAACTAAATCTTCCAAGGAATCAATATCATTTTGTTTCGTTGTAACAATTTGAACATAGTTGGAATATAGGGCCGTTAAAGCCCTTAACTTGGATTTATCCGTTTCAGGCAAATCAAGTACATCTACTGAGGTAAAACCAATTTCTGCGCGATGGCGGCTAACCAATTCAGTATTTTCGATGGAAGCATGGGTTACCTGGGTTCCTGACACAGCTCCATTATATTTTTCAAACATGTTTGACAATCTTTGTCCTAATGAATAATAAACCCCTGACATATCTCCGGTTGCAATGATTAGGAGTCTATTTTTTAAATCCTGTCCTTCAGAAACTAATTGCCTCTGGATCAAGGTAGCAGGTTTTGAAATTTCCTGCTGCTCATTCATAAAAGAACATCCTGCCATGAAACAAAATAACACAGCGACTTTTATAAAGAGTGCTCCATTTTTCATAGTGGCCCTCCTTTCTTAATGAAAATAGATGCAAGTACTATGCCAAGTCGATTAATTGCTCTAAAACGCAAAGTTTGCCGATTTAGAGCATGATTCACCATCATAAACCGGCATTTTTTGCCGGGTACCCAGAAAAAAATGCCGGTTTAGACTATTAGCCTTTTATTCTTCTTTTGAAATGAGCTTGATTTTATCACGAAGGCTCCTTTCAGAAATCTTTAGGATTTGGGCTGTTTTTTGCCGATGGTTTTTACAATATTGAAGAGTGGCCGTTATGACTTTTTCCTCTATTTCTTTCATGGATATGCCAATCGGGATTCTGAAACTGTTAAAATCATCGTCAATGCCATTCGGCTGGAGAATGAACTTCTGTTCTTGAACATATTGTGGCAAGTCGGTATCTTCCATTCTTTTCGAGTTTGATAGGGCAACAGCATATTCTATAATATTACCAAGCTCACGGACATTCCCTGGGTAATGATAATCCAGCAAAATCCGACGTGCGGTTGCGGAGAAAGCCTTGTCTTCCCGGTTCATATCGGTAGAGTGCTTTTTTATAAAATAATCCATAAGGATGGGTAAATCTTCTTTTCTATCCCTTAACGGCGGCATCGAAATGGGAATGACATTTAACCTGAAATACAAATCCTCCCTAAACTTACCTTCCATTACCATTTGCTCCAGGTTTTTATTGGCTGCACTTATAATACGGACATCCAGGGATATTTTTGTATTGGAACCTAGAGGCGTCACCTCTCGTTCCTGCAACACCCGTAATAATTTGACTTGAAGAGGAAGGGGCATTTCACTAATCTCATCCAGAAAAAGGATGCCTTCATTAGCAGCAACGAATTTCCCTTCCTTCCTCTGAGTTGCACCGGAAAAAGCGCCTTTTTCATAACCGAACAATTCAGATTCCAGCAGCATCTCAGGAATTGCAGCACAATTGACAATCTGCATGGGTTTGTTTTTCCTTCTTCCCAGAGTATGGATGTTTCGGGCTACAAGCTCTTTTCCAGTTCCACTTTCACCTGTGATAAGAACACTTGAATCAATATCTTTCACTCTTTCGATCATTGAAAAAATACGCTGCATCGCTTTGCTATTACCAAGGAAGTTCCCAAATCCCTTTTGCATCTCTAATTCTTCGTGTAATGTCTCCAATTTATTGGACATCTGTTTGAATTCGGCTGCCCTCATCAAGAGCAAAGAAAGTTCTTCTATATTAATGGGCTTTTCAATATAGTAGTAGGCCCCTTTTTTTATGGCATCGATGGAAGTTTCAATAGATGAATAGGCAGTCATCATGATGACTGTTACGTTAGGTGCTATTTGTTTGATTTTCTGCAGGACATCAAGTCCACTTTTATTTCCTATCCTCAAATCAAGTAACACAATATCAAAAGGCTGATCGTCGATCTTCCGAAGACCCTCATCCGGGTCCGTAGTTGTCACTACTTGATAAGAATCTTCCAATGCAAAGCTAAGAGCGGTGCAAATAGCAGGTTCATCGTCAATCACCAATACATGCATTTTCATATTACTCCTCCTCATTCCAGGCTTTTATTCGATATATAAAGGTAGTAAAATGGTGAATTTCGTTCCTGAATTAGGATAACTTTTCACATGGATATCTCCGTTATTTTCTTTAATTAACCTATACGATAACGTAAGTCCCAAACCGACGCCCTTTTCTTTATTTGTGAAAAAAGGCTCGAAAATATGGTTCAGTTCCTCCTGTTTCATCCCCTTTCCTGTATCGGATATGGCAATCCGCCCTGTTTTTTCGTTTTCTTTATCAATGGTGATTTTAATGGTCTTTTCCTTTGTTTCTTCAACGGCATGAATCGAATTCAACACCAAGTTAAGAAGTACCTGTTGAATTTGTTGTAAATCTATATAAAAAATAAGGTCCTCCTCAATCGTTTGCTCGAAATTTATTTGTTTTTTTTCCATTGTCACCTTATGAAAAGCAAGTAATGATATAAGGTCATTAGCGTGGCAATTTGTAATATTTGGCGGTCGCGGACGAGCATATTCAATTAAATCGGTAACAATCGCATTCAGCCGGTTTACTTCAGTAGGCAAGTGTTCCATTAGAACTTGTCGGAATTGAGGATTATCATATTTACTCGGCAGTAAATCAATGAATGCTTTAATCGATGTTAAAGGATTCCTGATTTCATGTGCGACACCTGCAACTAGTTGGCCAAGAGCGTGCAGTTTTTCTTGTGTGACCAATTTTTTCTCCAATGTTTTCTTTTCCGTCTCGTCATTCATGGAAAGTAAGTATCCAGTTTGTATTTCTTCAGAATTGAACATCTTATGCATCGAATATGAAATGACCTTCTGTTCATTTTCTTCGTTTATTACCAAGATCCGAAAAGAACCCGTACGATTTTTCTTATTTTGTTCTTGATGGGAAGCTTCGAAATTTTCCATTAATTGTGAATGATTCGAAAAATTCAGAATCATTTCCTTGGAAATGTTTAGAATTTCCGATGCCTTTGCATTGCAGCTGGTAATCATGAAATCGAGATCGAATGTTATGATGCCAGTATTGATATTGTTTAAGATTTGTTCTTTGAACGCTTTGCCATTAGCGATGTTTTGCCGTTGTTTCTCTAAATCCTTATTTAATAAATGTAATTTCAACGTCTGGTTATGAACGGATTTTTTCAGCTTTTGATTCCATATGTAAATAACTAGAAGGATAAGGGCTACTACAGTTAAGATTATGATTAGCCAAAATATGAATTGCTCCAACCTGGCAATTTTTTGATTGGACTGTGGCATGATCCATTTATCAATTATCCCGTTGATATTTCGGTTCGCTTTAAGTTCTGTGAGTGTATTGTCCATCATGAAAAGAAGCGTTTGATTCCCTTTTTTTACTGCAATCGTATAATCCGCGGGTTCAATGACTTCATCGAGTATGATGTAATTCTTTTCCTGGCGGAACTTTTTTAAATAGAAGTCTGCCGTCCATTTGTTTCCAATGAACACATCTGCACGATTGTTCAATAATGTTAAAATGCCCGAGTATTGATTTGAAACGGTCGTTAAGTTAGTATTCCTCATATTGAGAAATGTACTGATTACAGGTGTGTTATAGTCAAGGACAACATGTGAATCACGTAAATCCGTTAACGTATGAATATCCTGTTTCCTTTTACTAGGGATGATAATTGATTGGGACATGGTAAAATAAGATTGAGTGAAATCAAGTTGATTATCTTTTTCAGTATTATAGGTACTTCCAACAATTGCATCAATTGTTCCGTTCATTAAGGCTTTTTCCGCTTCTTGCATCCCCATCGGAATATATTCGAAATCAACCCCATTATATTTTGCTATTTCCTCCATTAAATCAATATTGATCCCTGTCAGCTCACCAGCTTCATTTTCAAATGAAAATGGAGGAAGGGCACTTTCTTCAGCAATTTTAAAAGTTCTTTGTTCAGCAAAAACAGCGGGAGACCATAATGTTTGAACAAAGAATACAAAACAAAATATACATAGTTTAAACAGCCGCTTTTTAATTAAGAACCCTCCTTTTATGTCGATATTCATGCAGTCACTAATCCTCGGCTAAAAAACATCCTGATAATAATACTTCTCCAATTAGGACTTGAACCCTTTAAAATGTAAAAGATTCTTAGTATAATCTGACACAATCCAACAATTACCTACAAAATGGTGTGTTTCTGAATTTTATCCTGTCCTAACCTAGCTAAGTAAAGTAGAAGAAGAGCCAGTTTGCTAAAAAGATCCAGATAATTTCAGAAATCCGCTCCCTTTCCGCCGACTGTCTGCCTCATCAAAGCAAGCGTCTGTGGGGCCTCTTCTAGCCAGTTATTCGGCAGGAGTGTCGCAAATTTCTGCATTCTAATGAGGGTTTCATCTTAAAAACATCAAGGATAACCAAGTTTTCTTTAAAATCATGGTTTGTAATTTGACCCTTCGGAGCATCCAGACATTGACAAAATTATGTTAAAGTATTTTATTTAAAGACTTATTAACATTTGCCGTAATGCTCCAAGATGATAAGCCAAGTGGGCAATGATCACATTTACATTTGTCAGCCATTCTCCTAAATAGAAATTCCAGAATTAAAAGCCCAATTTCTCAGTATTAAAATTGAGAAATTGGGCTTTTTTGTTACTCCATATAAGCGCCCTATAATGGAATAACACATTATTTTTATTAGGTGGTTTTGTTGAAGGTCATTGCTTAGAAAAGCACCCGTTAGTTCAAGAAAAGCGTACTTTTCAGCAAAAGCCAAAGGGCACACTTTTGTGCGCAGTATTTTTCTTTTGTTAGGTGGAATGCGTAAAACTGTTACACGGTAGTTTGCTTTCACTCTACGGATCACTTTTTGTTTTTTCCCTTATTTTATTGAGTGGTTACCTGCGGACCAAAAAGGAGTTCGAATTAAATAAGGTAATATCTTAGGACTTGATTAATTTATTTTCTCATCGAATATACTAATCCTTTAATCCCTTTCCATCGAGAATTTGCTGCATATATTTTTCAACCCTTGATACTCGAGTTTTGGATTGTTTGGGTTGTGAAAAATAAAGAATGTATGCTCTTTGCCGTCCCGGGGTCAATGCTTCAAAAGCAGTTTTCAAGGCAGGGATTTCATCGAATTTATTTTGAAGTTCTTCAGGAATTATGAATTCTGTATTACTTTTAAAATTCACTTCCAAACCGGCTTTTTCAACTTCAATGGCTTCATGGATATAGGCTTTCAAGATGGTTTCCATTGCAACTATTTCTTGAACATTGGTGAACCGAATCTGGCGCGCGCCCTGTACATTCTCCGTTTGTTGGATTAGAATTCCATGGGTATCCTTTAACAAGGCACCTTTGTGAAACAAAAGCGCACAATATTCTTTAAATCCATGTATTAAAACTATGTTTTTTTTCTCAAACGTGTAACAAGGATGCATCCATTTAAATTCTTCGGTCAGCTCACAGTCAAGAACGATATTCCTCAACATCTCATATTCTTCCTGCCACTTTTTAGCTTTACTTAAAAATTCATCAACCTTAGGATTCATTCTACTATTTGTCATCAAGGAACACTTCTCTTTCCGAGCAGTTTGCTTTTTCCTATACGTTAGCTAAATACTAAAAACAGGTTCAGAGGTTCGGTCTTACATTGCCTCTAACAATTTTGTAAGTTGTTCGCCCATTTTCGCCCAACCATATTTCGCACCATTGAACGCTTGATCTTCTTTTTCGAATCCTGTTTGTTCAAGATTTAAATAGGTTGTTCCATCCTCGTGCTTTAATGTCCATGTGACTGTAGTGTTTATTCCACCACCTACCCAAGTGTAAGATAACTTATAAGGCTCCTCCACTTCAAGAACTTCGGAATCGATAATTAAATTCCACTGTTCATTCCGAAACTGAAATTTATGTCCGACGACAGGTTTTAAATCATTAGCCATTACCCATTTAGAAAGCGTATTTGCATCCGTTAAGGCGAGCCATACCTTCTCGATCGGGCTCTTAAAATTAAAATCTTGTGATACTGTTAAACTCATTTTTTGTTCCCCCTCCAATATTTGGTTTAAAAGTAATATTCTTTCACTCCAGAATTTTTTGTAAAACGATACCCAATCCTCAATTTCTCTCAATGGGGCAGCATTCAGCCGATAACGTGTTTCCCTGCCGACCCTTCTGCTGATCACAAGACCAGCCTCTTTAAGGATTGCCAAATGCTTTGAAACCGCAGTACGACCCATTTCAAAATGAACGGTTAACTCATTGAGTGGCAATTCTTCCACGTCCGCCAACAAACGTAGCAATTTGCGTCTTGTTGGATCAGCGATGCCTACATAAATATCACGCTCTTGATTTTTCTCGTTCAAAATCACCCCCCCTTTTAATTGGACACCATTTGGTGTCTTTACTATATGACACCAAATGGTGTCCTGTCAATTTTATTATTGCCATCACGGTATTCGTTTTATTCTCCTATCATCAAGTCTATAGGTTCCTTCTTTATTATTTGTTCAATAGATTAAGCTTCAAACTTATTAAATCCTTTTACAACTAAATTTCCCTGTTAGTTAAATTAACCTTTTGACACAAGTGATGACCAATATTGTCAGTTTCCTTTTTCTGAAAATTGGATATGCTCGTGTTTCAGCAAAAGATCAAAACTTGGAATTGAAGACCGATATATCTTCATTAATAAGCAAAGTGGAAAAGATTTTAACCGGCCTCTATATCAAGAGATTTCACGATTTGATAGTAGGAAATCTAGAGGTGTGGGTAATGCTGGAAAATTAATAGAGGCCCAATTATAAAAATTCTGTTTTCATATGTGGCTGAGCAAGAACGTAGAAAAAATAAGCAAACGATAGGCTGAAGGAATTGAAGTGGAAAAGAATAACGGCGTGAGATTTTGGACGACGTAAGTTGAAATAATAATGACTTCATTCAAGTATATGATAATGGAATCAACGATTAGATTTTACAAACCCTAAAAAAGTTCCAGTTTGTTTTCAGGAATCCGCTCCCTTTCCTCCGACTGGCTGCCAAGCCTCATCAAAGCAAGCGACTGTGGGTTACGAAAGGTACGAGACTCGTGCGGGAAAAACGAGAACCCCGCCCACAGGCGCAAAGAGCGCCGCGGGCGGACCGTCCGCGGCAAGCGAATGCCTGAAGATGAAATCATTTTACAAACCCTCAATATCTTAAATTATTTTTTTATTTCAAGGCTTTTTTAACATTTGCCTTAACGCTCCAAGATGATAAGCCGAGTGGGCAATGGTCGCGTTTACATTTGTCAGCCATTTTACTAAACCGATTGTTTCGATTTCAGCGAAAAGAGTTACATATTCATTTTGTAATCCCTCCCTGATTTCCGCCCATTTTACCTCATCAACATGAGTAATGGTCCAACTTGCGTCCCAATCTTTTTCAAAATCTGTGCCACTGATCATTGTTCGGATCACCCATAAATAATACCGTATGTGGTCAGAATGAGCAGCAATGGTTGATCCGTTTATGGACCGTGAAGCGTCTTCTGCTGTTAAACCATCGAGTGTCCCGAAAACCCCTGTATTCGGTTTTGAATCAGTATAATAGCTTCCTTCATTTCCAGGTCCCTCAAACGTTTCTTTCAAAAGCGTTTTTATCGAACTTGCCAACGTCTCGCTCATTTCAATTCCTCCCAAATGTTTTAATCGACTTCTTTATAATACACTAAGAAAAATCAATAATCGTTTATTTTTTGTTAAATTAATCCAAAAATCGGGAGTTTAAAATTACTCGATCACCTGGCATAAGGTAAGGGTTTTCTTAACTTTCGAGTACAGTTAACAACCTTATATGGTATTGACGCTGCTCTTAACGTGAAAAAAATAAAAACACCTTAAAAAGACCGTTCCTTAAATAAACAGGAACGGCCTTAATTATTTATTTGAAAATATGATTCAGTCTGAAAAGCCTAAAGGTTTTAATAGCTTTTCAAACGCTCATCCAGGGACACAATTCTAAACTTTAACTCTTGATTCGTGTCCAAGCCTCCTATTACAATTTGATTATCTTCCGTAATGGTGACATATCTGAAGGTTTCATCTCCATGGATCTTTATTTTTGTCTCCAATGTCGTTTCCATTTTTGCAAAAACTTGATCTGTGTATTTTAGCGGAAGTAGATCATCTAATCCCTCATCGGGGCTACCAAGCCACTTAAACATGAAATCCTTCAATGAATATTGTTCAATCATCGATAAATGATCTTTAAAAATTAATTTGTCAATTGTTATCTCTTTCAACTTAACCACTCCTCAATTGTATATAAAGTTTATATGGATAAACTCCTAACATCAAGGGCATTCCAATGACAAACGATTACATTTTGATTACTTGCTGACTAAATAAACCCTTTCTTTCCGGAAAAAGGAGTTCTGCTGCCAGAAATGAAATTGGAAGGTGATTTTTTCTTAAGAATCCGCCTTGAATTAACATGTGGAGGGGTTATTTTCCAAAGTTTACAAGTTTTGGTGTAGATGATTATCCATGAAATAAGGATGTTTATTTCAGTCGAAAACAGCCTCCATTTACTCATGAAAATGAAGGCTGTCTTTCTTAAGGGATGTTTAAAAGACTTACTGTTAAATGATTGCCTTTAAATAAAGGCTGTTTTCACATACTTTGTTGCTATTTACCAGGTAGTGAGTTGTGGTTGATTTCCCCTCCAGATGCTCGCT
>NZ_JAWRYN010000422.1:0-284 GCF_046534585.1 Peribacillus sp. SIMBA_075
GCCAAAAAATGAGCATGAAGAATTGCGTCGTGAATTTATACTTAGAGCCTTAGACTACAACGTAATCAAAAAAATGACTTACGATGAAATCTTAGAAATGATAGATATGAAATAAAATTGGTTGATCCAGTGTAGCCTTAGTCAGTATAAGAAAACCTCTATCGAGGCCTCTTCAAGGAGGAGCGACCGCGTTTTTGCGGATAGTTATTCTTGCTAAATCAGGATGCAGATAAGTGAAGTTTATACTTTCTGATTTAGTATGAAAACTGGCGCCAGACAGAAAA
>NZ_JAWRYN010000423.1:0-283 GCF_046534585.1 Peribacillus sp. SIMBA_075
CGTAAAAGTACTAGGTGGACGTGAACGTTTAGTATTTAGCAGAAACGATGTGCTCGAATTATTGGAAAGGCTGCTATCTATGATTACAAGATTGGAGGATGAGGATCTCTATCTTTATCATCTGGGTATATGAAGAACGAATCTAACTTGATAGCAATCAAGTGACATTCAAAGATCAGCTAAACGGAACCCCGAATATTAGACACTAAAAAATTCTCAACATTTGGTTTCTTGTTTGAGACGTTGTGATACTGCACTTAAAAAGGGGGAAAAATAATTTAAT
>NZ_JAWRYN010000424.1:0-283 GCF_046534585.1 Peribacillus sp. SIMBA_075
GGGCTAAAAATGGTGTCACGCCTAGTAATAGCCATAATCCTGCACCAATCCATTGGCCTATCGTTAACTCAACATTATTAATTAATATTCCTGCCATAAAAATAACTAAGATTGAAAAAGCATTCACTACTGTTTGAGCAATAATTTTAGCTGCTAAATATGCCCCCTCTGGAAGCGGTGTAATTTTTAACAAATGTGTCCATCCTTGCCCTTTTTCCTGAGAAAGTCTCACACCGAAACTAAAAAGGGCAGTCCCTACAATACTGAAAGTCGCCATTGAAAT
>NZ_JAWRYN010000425.1:0-283 GCF_046534585.1 Peribacillus sp. SIMBA_075
GTCGGGGCCAAGCCTGTCGGGATTCATCCGTATGAGTTGAAAAACCCTTTCCTCACCAAGGAGCAATTGGCTGAAATCGAGGAAATCGGCGATCCTATTTCTTTGGAGAAAATAACCGCTTTAAATCCTGATCTGATTATTATCTCCGATGAGGAGCTGTATGAGCAGGTATCCAAAATTGCTTCCACTGTTTTGATTCCGTACGGTACATACAATGACGATGTCCATGTAGATATGCGGGCATTTGGCGAGCTGTTAGGCAAGCAGGAAGCTGCCGAGGCGT
>NZ_JAWRYN010000426.1:0-283 GCF_046534585.1 Peribacillus sp. SIMBA_075
CCACTGCTTGCACCGGTGATGATTGCAGTATTTTTCTGTGTCATATCTATTCAGCTCCAGTTCTGTTTTAGTGTTGGCTAAAATGTCCTGAAATAAAGACATCTTGTTTCTTTACCCCCATTGAGGGGTCATTTAAACAACTGAAAATCATTTAACGAGAAAATGATGCCGTGCATGGTGGTGAATAGGGAAGGCGCAGTCATCAGAAAATGACAATAAATTGTTTCCAAAAAGCCTAGTAATCTTTTTTTGCTGGATATCGGCTAGTTTTGCCTGGGCAATT
>NZ_JAWRYN010000427.1:0-283 GCF_046534585.1 Peribacillus sp. SIMBA_075
GGAGACACCAAAGTATAAAGCGATTGCTGAAATAAAATTACAAAAATAGAATGTATGAAAACGTTTTTTATACAGGTGAATATACTATAGGGAATAATGTGTTACTGTATAGAGCTTCGCTGATAAGAAAAACCTTATCATTTGCAGCTCGTTTCATTTTAACTTTAAGAATGATGGTGATTTTTTTATGTTGAAAGTAAAACGTCCATTTGATGCCTATTTAGATGAAATGAATAAAATTACAATTTTGCTCCCACATGCGTATGGAACAAGCCGGACATTT
>NZ_JAWRYN010000428.1:0-282 GCF_046534585.1 Peribacillus sp. SIMBA_075
GATCGACCGTGGTCTCAGGACGGGAGCCGTGACCACCGCGCCCGTGGAGGGTCACCTCCATGGTGTCGACGGCGGCCATCGCTGCGCCGGGGTGCGCACCGACCATGCCGGCCGGGGAGGGCAGCACGTGCTGGCCGAGCACCACATCCGGCACCGGGATCTTCTCGTACAGGCCGTCGTCGACCATCACCTGGGCTCCGCCGCCGTGCTCCTCGGCGGGCTGGAACAGGGCGATCAGCGTGCCCGACCACTCCTCGCGGGAACCGCTCATCGCCTCGACCG
>NZ_JAWRYN010000070.1:0-15512 GCF_046534585.1 Peribacillus sp. SIMBA_075
AAACGGAACGCATGAAATGCACTCCCCACTTCCAGCTCTTTAGCTTCGATTACTTCCAGGTTTTCCACTAGCTTTTCTGCTTCTGTTTTTTCCACTTGCTTTGTCATATGTTTCACCTCCTTAAAATCACTTCAAAGCTGACTCTTCTAAGGTATATTTCACTTTCAGATAAACGGGAATTATACTTCTTCTTTCAAAGACAATTTTATATTGCTTTTTAGAAGCCTTTTATCATAAACGACTGTTCCTATAGCCACCAAATATAACCCTATACAAATGATCAACACGTATGAAAATCCAACCTGGGAAAAGTCACCTTTGTCAGTTCCATAGTCCAGAAAAGTGTTGAATACCCCCGCAGCGAAAGCTCCTGTTCCAAACTGTACCATCTGGAATAACCCCATATAAACCCCTGTTTCTTCCTCGGGAACGGACAACATAGCAATTTTATTTTGTGTGGGCATGGAAATGACACCGGCCAATCCAAAAAGGAGAAAAGCAAATATAAAGAAAATTAAGCTGCCATTAAACATTGTCAATGTAAGATTTACCATTCCAATTATGGAAATCGAAATAGATAAAAGTAAAAGGTTTCTATTGTCTTTTAAATCTGCAAGTTTACCAGCATACCCAGATAATAAAACCGCCAGTATCGAATCTGCCATAATGATATAGCCAACAATATCTGGTTGAATATTGTGTATATCCCGCATGTAACTTGGAATGTAAAGCACTATTACATTTGTGATCATAAATAGAACGAATATTCTCACAATTGAAGAGATAAAAATGGTGTTTTTTATTGCCTTTCTTGGAAGTAAAGAAGTGTTTCCTTGGTTTTCCCGTTCATAAAATACAAATAAAATTAAACTCAATATTGTAACAGCAATAGAAAGCGACCGTTTCACTACACCAATATCATCGTTGAATATAAATTGAAAACTGATTACCATAACTAGTAAAGCCAAACTGTTTTTTAAAGGTAAATGAAGGTTTGCCGTGATTCTTTTTTTTGATTTGGGAGTTACCATTAGTACAAGAATTAAGGATATGCAGCTTATGATAATCAATATTCCAAATATCATTTGCCAAGGGTAATATTTTATTACCAAACCACCAACAGCTGGTCCAATAAGTGAGGCGGTCGCTAAAACTCCGGAAAACCATCCAAAAGCCCAGCCTAATTTATTATCCTTAAAACTTTGCCTGATCAATAATACCTGGGCAGGTACTACCATTGCATCTGCAATTGCCTGAAGTGTCTGATACAGCAAAAACAAATTCCAATTATTTGTGGTTCCACTAAGAATGGTAGATGTGATAAATAGCGACAGGCCAAATATCAACAATTTTCTTGCGCCTAAAACATCGGCCACTTTACCAAAAAGCGGAATGAGAAATGCGAAAAAAGAGAAGAAAAGAATATTTCTAATTTGAAGTGTGGAATAAGAAATATCAAAAAAGTCTACAAGATTAGGGAATGCAATCGTCAGCATGGACGTAGACATCACACTAGCTATAACACATGAAGAAATGGTTATAATCAATAATTGATCCTTATTTAATTTCATATATATAATCCTTTTTTATTTATTTTATTTAAATTCCCCTTTAGTCATCTTCCTTTTTTGATATTGATATTTAACCTTTTTCATGCTGATTCGGTAGATCATTTATTGCAGGCAGATCATCTACAGCCAATTTGACGCCTGAATCGAATTGTAAAACAAATGCTAGCACTAATAGAATGGAGAACCCAGATACTAATATTTTTTTCATATACCTTAACCTCCTGATATTGATTGATACAGCTAGTATAAACCATCCAAATATGGTACATTTTTCTTGTATAGCCACTACAGAGTATTTTTTTCGATATTTAGTTGGTGTTTCCAATGAAATACATAAAAAAATATAAAAGTATTTATATTTTTAGGAGTTGATAAAATGGATGCAAGCATTCCTTTTAAACTTGGAAATGTACTCTACAATTTAAGAAAAAGATCAGGTATAACACAAAAAGTTATGGCAGAGGGTATCATTACTCAAGCACAACTAAGCAACATAGAGAAGGGGAAGGTCATTCCATTAGCGACTACTTTATATGAACTCTCATTACGTTTAGGCATCAGCATTGAAGATATCCTTTTAGAAACTTATTCAGACCGAATGGAATATAGTGAGGAAGTGAAATCTCAAGTCAGGGTTTCCATTAGAAATAGAGAGTATCGGCAGGTAAAACGGATTCTCGAAGCAGAACAGTACCATGCAGATTTCCAGTCACCTATCAATAAACAATTCATCCTCTGGCATTTGGGGATAGTAGCCTATTATTGTGATAATGATATATTGAAATCCCTGGATTTTTTAGATCGAGCATTAGACTTATCTACCCATTTTCAAATTTTATCTGCTCAAAAAATAGAAATTTTGAATAGCAAAGCCATTATTTATAACGAAATAACTGAATATAAAAAGTCAATTGCCTCTTATATAGATGCCCTTAAGCAATTTCAACAACTTCCAAAAACTTCAATGAATTATAGAATTAAAGTCCGGATTCATTACGGATTGACAAAATCCTTACATAAGGACGCACAATATTATGAATCTATAAAAATTTGCTCTGACGCCATTCAAATTTTAACGCGGGAAGAATCTATGTACCTATTGGGAGAAGTATTATATCAACGTGCCCAATCCTTTCAGTCATTGAACAACATGGAAAGTGCCACAAAAGGGTATGAAGAAGCAAGGAATATATTCTTATTGCAGCAGAATTACGAGTTTGAAAAAGTCGTTCAGGAAAGACTGCATGAGATAAAGAAATCTCTATAATGACTGAAGAATTTACACAGCAAAACAATGCTGTACTTTTTTGGTTAGTATAATGTTCATGTGTTCGGCTTGGAACGTAAAAAAAGAGTCCGTAACATTATTACCGATAATCAAGCACGAGAGCTAGGGAAAGCGGTTATGGCATAACGAAAGGAAAGCATTCCATCCAAACTGAAATTCATATCATAAAAAGGACTTTTATATTTTCAATCCAAAATAGCCAAGATTTATCGAGGTAGATAAAAATCAATGACCCGAATTAAAAAATCACCAGAAACCACCTTCTTCAAACCATTCAAATAGGCCTCATGAACAAGACTAGCAGAAACCTACCTTATTCAAGCTGGAAAGCGAAGGATAGCATAGGGGGTTCCCTATCTAAATTCCTCGATGTCACGAATTTTGAAACGCATCATACCCACATGGTTCCAGAACCTCTCAGAACGAACCCTATCTGTCTATTTCCATCCATAAAGTTGAAACTTTTTTTTCAAATTCTGTCATCAATGTTACAATAACAAGGTTGAAATCAATCAATCTATAGAACATGTGAGGTATCATACAATTTATGAAAGCATTACGATTATTAAAAAGTTTTAACTTTTTATATTTTGGATTGCTTGCCATTTTCATTCCGTTTCTCCCAGTCTATCTGGCTGATCAAGGTTTGCGTCCAGCCCAAATCGGATTCATCATCGGTACAGGAGGTTTTGTCACCCTCATCACCCAGCCTTTATGGGGAATGATCAGCGACAAAACGAGGACGATACGAAAAGTCCTGTTGTTACTCATCTTTTTCTCGAGCGTAATCGGTTACTTTCTCTATGACTCAAGCAGCTATCTTCAGCTTATCCTGTTTGCCATGCTCCTATATTTCTTTTTGATGCCGATCGATCCCCTGACGGAAAGCCTCAACTTCACGATTGCAGAGAAATCTGGGATCAGTTACGGTTCCATCCGGACATATGGTGCATTGGGCTATGCGGTCATATCGCTGATCACAGGCTACGTTATGTCCTATTTCGGAGCAAACAGCCTGGCTTTCCTTTTTGCCGGCATAGGTTTGATCAGTTTCATCATCAGCTGGATGATGCCTGATGCACCCGTTTCGGGGAAACCTGTCACCTTAAGCAGCCTTAAGCATTTTTTCAGCAATAAAGAGACGCTTCTCTTCCTGTTATTGGTCTTTATCTGTGCTGTTCCAGCAAGGATGAACGATACTTTCCTCGGGGTGTACATCAGGGAACTTGGAGGGAGTGCCAAGCTTGTAGGCTTGACCTGGTTCTTAGCGGCAGGAAGTGAAATCGTTGTATTCGCCCTAAGCTTCTGGTGGCTGCGCAAAGGTAAAGAAATCATCATCATTTCGTTTGCAGCAGCGTTTTTCTTTATCCGTTATTTCGTCTCTGCGTGGATAACCGATCCACATCTATTAGCTTATTTGCAAGTCATGCAGCTATTGACTTTCCCGATCTTCTACTCGGCTGCCATCCAATATCTTTATCGGATCGTTCCCGTTGAGTGGCGTGCCACAGGCCAAACCGTACTGGCACTGTTATTCTTCGGGGTTTCGGGAATCATTGCTTCTTATATAGGCGGAGCCATATATGGGGCTTTTGGGGGCAAGACCCTTTACCTGTTCATCTCCTCCATCTCCTTTATAGGAATGATATTTGCCTTCGTTCTTTATCGGATATATGGCAAGAGGCTCGATACTGCAGAGGAAGCTGTATAATCTTGAAAAACTGCATAAAAAAGAGCATGTTTTGATCAAAACATGCTCTTTTTTATATTCCGTTAGCAAAATAAGGGGGCAACCGTTAACATTAGCACCGAGAAGCAAAGCAGGATTGTCGTTGTCCTGTTTGAGAGTTTTACTTGTTTGCCATTTTTATAGAACCCTGAAAATTGAAGCCGGTTTTTATAGAGTACATAAAGTAATGGGAAAATTGCCATAGCAACAATCCATCCGCCTGCGGTATTCTCAACGGTTATACCAAAAATCGCATAGATTGAATTAATGATGAATCCCATTATCATTCCAATCACGAAAATAATGGTGATTATACGAAATAATTCTAAGATCACTCTTAACATCATTTCACCTGCTTTCATCCTGCTTTTCCGTTATCCGTAAAAAAAAGGCTGCAATCAGCAACCTTGAAAGAACTTTATAGGATGGGACACTTCCCTAAATATAACAAACTCTCATCTTTTGGTAAATAGACGCTCTTTACTCTTCTTCTTGAACGAGCGAATGCTTAAATGCGTAAATCACCGCTTGCGTACGGTCCTGTACGGCAAGCTTGCTTAATATATTGCTTACATGCACTTTGGCTGTTTTTAGGGCTATGTATAGTTCATCGGCAATTTCCTGATTCGTTTTCCCTTGTGTCATCAGCAGCAAAATTTCCATTTCGCGGTTTGTCAATTGATCATGAAGCTGGGTGATCTTTGGGCGACGCAGCTTTTCCATCATTTTTCCCGTCACTTCCGGTTCAAGTACGCTTTGCCCTTGGAACGTTGAACGGACGGCTCTCGCAATCTCGCTGGCCTTTGATGTTTTTAACATATAGCTCGTCGCTCCGGCTTCCAATGCCGGGTACACTTTTTCATCATCAAGAAAACTTGTCACAATGATGATCTTTGCTTCTGGCCAACCCTCAATAATTCGTTTCGTCGCTTCTATGCCGTCCATTTCCGGCATGACCAAATCCATCAAAATGATATCCGGGCGCAATTCCATTGCCAGTTCGACTGCTTTCAAGCCGTTGTCCGCTTCCCCGATCACTTCGATATCCGGCTGTGCGGATAAATAAGCCGATACCCCTATCCTTACCATTTCATGGTCATCGACAAATAATACTTTAATCATCATGATCACCTCCAGCATTTAATAATGGGATTTTCACTTCAAGTTTCGTTCCTTTATTCGGAACGCTTACAAGTTGCATCGTTCCACCTAATTCCACAGCCCGTTCATGCATGTTTTGCAGACCATATGATCCCGTTTTCGACTCCTCGACGTTAAATCCGATGCCATCATCCGTTATCCGTAAAATGATCAGCCCGTCACGAACGATCATTAGCACTTCAAGCGAATTCGCTTTTGCATGTCTTAGTGTATTGGAAATCGATTCTTGTAAAATCCTAAACAGATGGTCTTCAATCCCCTTATCCAGAGTGACAGTTTCCATCTTCCAATTTATGTCCATCGTCACTTTTTGGGCCAATTCCTCCAGGAGCTCCTTCATCCCCGCCTGTAAAGATTTTCCCTTTAATGCAACGGGTCTCAAATGAAGTAATAAAGCCCTCATCTCAAGCTGGGATTGATGGATCATCTCTTCCACTATCTTGAATTGTTTCATTTCCGTTTTTTCCATATCTGATTGTGACTCGGTAATGGCCGACATGAACATCGAAGCGGCAAACAATTGCTGGCTTACCGAATCATGCAGTTCCCGCGCCAAACGGTTTCGTTCCTGGGAAACGATTTCCTGGATCTGTTTCTCCTGATCAATGGCCTTTTCATTCGCCATTTTTTGTGATAATTTGGTCTGCTCATTGATTTGCTTATGAATCAGTTGCATCCGTTCCACCATTTTAGCCATCTCTTGGACCGGATACGCCTCCTGTTGCGAAGGTAAGCGCCCCTGTTCAAGTAAATATAGACCTTCATCCACCCTTTCCAGCTGCCTCTTCCAAAACAACCCCGAAACGACACCATAGAAAAGCCCTACCGTAATGACCAGACTTGGCAGGAATATGACGAAAGGCAATCCCATGACCACTTTATCCCACAATACGCTCCAGTCGGATAAAGGAAAGATAAAGAAAACAGCCGCCGGCAAGGCAAGGGAAAGTACGAAAGAAACACCAAGGGCAGTCAATATCTGCCGTGTCATTATGCTCATACCCGCTTCACCTCTAAATCCCCAACTAAGATTGAAGTGATGATATGAACCTTGTGATCCGTTCCATTGAACCCTTCCGTTTGGTAGGAATAAATCTGATTAAAGACCTTGGATTCAGGCTTATTTTCAAAGATCCTCGCTCTGCCTGCAATGACCGAATGATGGACCCTGATTTCGATGCCATACGGTACAAGCACGGTAATATTGCCAATGATATTCCTGATGGAAATGACAGCATCGCCTTTCGGTAAAATCGTTTTGCTTAAATCGATAACCGTATCACCGACCCCGCCCTGAACATTCACCGAATTCCATTCATATACATGCTCGGCCGTTTGTTGATGACCGAAAAACTTATTTTTAAAAAGGTAATCTGTTTTCAGCAATTGTTCCTTATTGATCTTTTCTTCGTCCGAATCATCATTGATTAAAATGGGACTGACCCAATCAGGATTCTTTTTGGACTGATAATATAAAAGCAAAAGATAAATGAGGATCGCCATAAGAAAAAATCTAAAGACGATCATATTCAAGACAGTGATGATAAGGGAAATCAGCCCTATAAAAAATAGGATTTTCCCGATTGACCGTTTTGTGAATTTCCTGCCTATATAGATACAACCTATTGAAAAAGCGAGGGAAAAAAGGAGACCCCCACCCGTAAATGAAATCTCTAAAAAAAGCAGGACGACTCCGATGAGAAGTATCCATCCCATATAGTCCGTCTTCATCTTGTTCAACATCGGTTCGCCTCCCCTGTATATGATCATGATATTCTTAAAAGGCACAGGAACCCGTGCCTTTTAAGAATACCATGAAATTATCACGTTCTGACAGCCTGTTTTCCCCCGCCCTCATTTCCTGGAAGTCAGGGGATAACGGCAATGCTTTAAAATACCTTTACGCTTCTTTCTGTTCCAGTTCCTTTTCAAGCTGGACAATCCTGGCATCGATTGTATGCCGATTATAATCTGTATGGACTTGATGCTCGATGCGATCGATATAATGCTCCATTTCTTCAAACATCGCTACCGGTTTGGCGTCTGAAATGCCTCCGTCTAAAACCCGATTGATCCGGTTGTTTGCCCGGGCAATATTCTCCCTGCCCATCAGTTCCATCCGCTTTAGATGCATATCCTTGAGCTTATGCTTCATTTCTTCATACTTCCGCTCCAGTTCAGCCAACTGAACTTCTGCACTTTTATGCGCCTCCTTCAAACTTAGCGCACGATCTTCATAGTGCAGGCTTTCCTTGAAAGCAAATTCCATTAAATCGGTTTCTCCTGACTGCTTAGCAATTTCAGCCTGATGCTTACGTTTTTCAGCCAGATTTTGCGCTTGATTATATTCACGCGTAAACTCTTCTTTCAAAAGATATTGACGTTCAAGCAGCTTACCGACCTTTTCTGTCTCCTGCTCGCATTGACGTAAATATTGATTCAACATTCCAATTGGATTCTTTTGCTCCTTTTTATCCAACAAGTCGTGAAAATCCGCTGAAATCGTTTGTTTCATTCTTGAAAATAAATTACCCATTCCAATTCCATCCCTTCTATTAGTTCTTATTCAACTCTTTCCACTCTCTTTCAAAATTTGAGAATGGGTCCGTTTCTTTCGATACATTTTCATCATTTTCATTCCACTTTTTATAAACCAGGTAAAGAACATAAGCTGCAACCAGTCCTAATATTGCTGGGATATGGGAAATAGCAACTACAAGCACGATAAGGGAGATTGATCCCCAGGCAATCTTGGCTCCTGTGGATTCGGACTTCATGAACTGTTTGAACCCAAAGTATAGGATCGCCAAGCAAATCGCCAAGCTGATTAATGGACCAACATTCGCTAGCAACATGAATAATGCGATCAGTCCTACAATAAATAAACCAAATTTCTTCATTGTTTTCGTCCTCCTTTCCATGTTTATATCTTATCTAGTTTTCCGAGTTCGTATAATGAGCCTTAGCTATATTTTCTATTAAGACTTAAGGCGTAGTTGCTATAAGCCCACACTAACGAGAGTGTTTTGTTCCTGAATTTGAGAGATTTACTCGTGTTTGGGCCTTTTACTCGTGAATTCAGCTAGTTTACTCGTGAGTTTTGGCGTTTTACTCGTGAATTCAGCTAGTTTACTCGTGAGTTTGGGTGTTTTACTCGTGAATTCAGCGTTTACTCGTGAGTTTTGGTGTTTTACTCGTGAATTGAGCGTTTACTCGTGAATTCAGCTAGTTTACTCGTGAGTTTTGGCCTTTTACTCGTGAATTCAGCTAGTTTACTCGTGAGTTTTGGCATTTTACTCGTGAGTTCAGCTAGTTTACTCGTGAGTTTGGGCCTTTTACTCGTAATTGAGCGTTTACTCGTGAATTTTGGCGTTTTACTCGTGAATTCAGCTAGTTTACTCGTGAGTTTGGGTGTTTTACTCGTGAATTCAGCTAGTTTACTCGTGAGTTCGGACGGCTTAAAAGTGGTGGGAAGATGAAGTTTTCCGATAGGGGGTGTGCAGCGGGCGAGCCTTTAATATAAAATTAAATCTTCCGATTGTGGTAAAACCGGAAGATTGTTCGAACTGCCAAATATAGCATCATTAATATAATTACAAATACAAACCTTCGACGTAAACTGACGTGATGGTTTGAGCAATCTCGTCGACAGAACTTTGATGTTCGTTTCGGACAATTTCCCAAAGATACATTTCATTTGTGAAAAACCATCCTCTTGCTACAAGCTCATGGTTTAGTTCAGCCCTTGCCAGCCCATTTTGCTGTGCATATGCGACGTCCTTTGAAATTCGCTGAATGAACTTCATGCGGATCGCCTTCCATTTATTTGAGATGACAGTTGAAATCCCAATGGCCTGTTCGAAAACTTGCATCATATTGCGTTCAGCCTCTGCCATTTTCAAAAAGGCATTAGCTTGTTTATTTATGATATGTTTTGCTTCGTCCTTCGATTTTGGAAAGAAAGAGGTCTCCGCAATTTCATAAAATTGCTCCATGACATTCTCCATTAATACAATTAAAAGATCCTCTTTCCCTTTAAAATGAACATAGGCAGTTCCGTACCCCACGTTTGCCTTTTTGATCATTTGGGAAATAACTGCAGCTTGAAAACCTTCTTGAAGAAATACCTCCTTTGCCGCTTCTAATAACTTTTGACGTGTCATGATTGAGCGCAAATGTCGTTTATCCCCTACATTACCATTATCCATCCCGATTCCTCCCCTTATCTTCTAGCATAATGGATTTCTTTAAAAATAAAAAATATTTGCTGGAAAATGTTTTTTTGATGATTTTAATATTTTTAATTTTCTGAATTATGTTATTGACACTGTGTCATATTCTTTGGTACGATTCTCCTAGGATTTTAAACTAATATAGGAGGATGATTATGAATTCAAAATACACGTTGGATTACGCAAAACAAATGGATGAGAAAGATTCCCTTAAAGGTTTTCGAGAAGAATTTTATTTAAAGCCGAATTCCATCTATATGGATGGCAACTCATTGGGGCTTCTTTCTAAAAGAGCTGAACGCACTCTTTTGGAATCTTTGGAAGATTGGAAGGAACATGGGATTGATGGATGGACACAAGGGAATCACCCATGGTTTTTCATGGCAGAGGAATTGGGCGCCAAGATTGCCCAATTAGTGGGAGCTTCTCCTGAGGAAGTTATTGTAACCGGATCCACAACTGTTAACCTGCATCAACTTGTAGCTACTTTTTATAAGCCGGAAGGGAAACGCACAAAAATTTTAGCGGATGAACTAACCTTTCCGACTGATATTTATGCTCTTCAAAGTCAGCTGCGTACACATGGATACAATCCGGAAACCGATCTCATCCGCGTGAAAAGCCGCGATGGAAGATTCCTTGAAGAGGATGACATTATCGAAGCAATGACCGATGACATTGCTTTGATCATCTTGCCAACGGTCCTGTATCGCAGCGGTCAAATATTGGATATGAAACGATTAACTGATGAAGCTCATAAAAGAGGAATAGTAATCGGATTTGACGGCTGTCATTCCATCGGTGCCATCCCGCATTCATTCAGCGAATGGGATGTGGACTTTGCGTATTGGTGCAATTATAAGCATTTAAATGGCGGTCCTGGCGGTGTTGGCGGCCTATATGTAAATCGAAAACATTTTGGAACGATGCCTGGATTGGCTGGATGGTTCGGGTCCAAAAAAGATAAACAATTCGATATGGAACATACATTAACACCAGCTGAATCAGCAGGCGCGTATCAAATTGGAACGCCACATGTATTAAGTTGTGCACCATTGATTGGGTCTTTAGAAATTTTTATCGAAGCTGGCATTGAGAATATCCGGGAAAAATCCCTTAAAATTAATCAATATTTAATAGACTTAATTGAACACGAGCTGGAAGACATGGGATTTTTCATTGGAACCCCTAGAGAAGACATACGCCGCGGGGGTCATGTAAGCCTTGAGCATAAAGAAGCTGCACGGATTTGTAAGGCATTGAAAGAAAACGGTGTCATTCCGGATTTCCGAGCGCCAAACATCATTCGTCTTGCACCAGTTGCACTATATACTTCCTACGCAGAAGTTTGGGAAGTGGTACAAATACTCAAGAAAATCATGGCGGAAAAACAATATGAAAAATTCAAGAATGAACGAGAAGTGGTTGCATAACGCTAATACCCGCTTCCCTCGAATTTGTTAGTCGGTTAATATGGGCGGTCAGTCTACGCTTAAAGAGGTGTGAACTAACTGCCCGGGTAAGATAAAGTCTTTTGGGATAAAAGGGGATGAACTATGGAGAATAAACATACTCAATTGAATCTTAAAGATGATCCTGAGAAAGGATTAAAACGTAATCTGGAAACAAACCAGCTTTCCATGATCGCGATGGGCTGTGCCATCGGGACGGGACTATTCCTTGGCAGCGGGCTTGCCATTCAAGCGGCAGGGCCAAGTGTATTGCTCAGCTATGCACTCGGGGCGTTCATTGTCTTACTATTGATGGGCTGTTTAGCCGAAATGACGGTTGCCCATCCCACTTCCGGATCTTTTGGGGCCATTGCTGAAAAGTACATGACTCCAATGGCAGGCTATCTTGTCCGCTATTCTTATTGGATTGCCAATGTTTTGGCTGTTGGGGTTGAGGTAAGTGCAGTCAGCGTTTATATGAAGTATTGGTTTCCGACTGTGCCGGGAATCGTATGGATTTTATTGTTTGCAGGTATCCTGATTTATGTAAATGCTACTAGCGTGAATACATTCGCTACATTCGAGTATTGGTTCTCCTTCATTAAAATAAGTGCCATTGTTGGTTTTATCCTTCTTGGATCCTATGTACTATTCGGTTCATCCGAACGGCCGCATATAGGACCTGAGAACTTTGTAAATGAAGGCGGTTTTTTCCCGTTCGGCGGGTGGGGAATGTGGGTAGCCGTATTTATTTCTTTATTCAGCTTTCTTGGAACTGAAATGATAGCGGTTACATCAGGGGAAGCAAAAGATCCGGATGCAGCTGTTCCAAAAGCATTAAAAGCGACGGTCTTCCGTTTATCGACTTTCTATGTGTTGACAATTGGGATCATGTTGATGATCGTTCCATGGAAAACAGCTGGAATCGAGGAAAGTCCATTCGTAAAAGTAATGGAAATCCTGAACATTCCAGGTGCATCCGGGATTATGAACTTTATTATTTTAACGGCTGCTTTATCTGCCATGAATGCTCAGCTCTATGCTTCGACACGTATGATGTTTTCATTAGCGCGCGGGAAACATGCACCTGGCTTTTTAGGAAAGCTAAACAAAAGGGGTGTTCCTGCAAAAGCACTTGCTGTCTCTACCACTGGGATTTTCATTGCTGCAGGCGTACATTCGTTACTTCCTGGTTCTTCCTATGCCTTGATGATGGGGATTTCCATGTTCGGTGCTATGTTCACATGGCTTATGATCTTCATTTCTCATTTGTTTTTCAGGGTGAAATGGGAGAAAACAGGCGGACGCAAGTTACCGGTAAGGATGATGGGTTTTCCCTATTTAACGATACTAGGAGCCGTTCTTCTATTTAGCTTAATGATTACGACATGGTTTACAGATTTCAAAATCATGCTTCAATTCGGGATACCTTGGTTACTATTTTTAACTGTTGCTTATTTTGTTTCAAAAAGAAGAAATATTAACCATAATGTAATGGAAGAATCTCTGGAAAAGAAGATAGAATAGTATGACGGAATAAATAGTTTTTTGCGAAAAGTGAGGAGATTGCGGAATGAAAAATATGGATAACAATGAACAAACAATAACGGGAATAGAAAAAGAAATTCAAACCGATTTTCAAAAATCGATGTCTTACGGAGATTATCTCCACCTTGATAAAATTTTAACTAGTCAGCATAGATGCTCCGATCATCATGATGAAATGCTATTCATCATTATCCATCAAGCGAGTGAGCTATGGATGAAGCTCATTTTACATGAGTTGACAGCAGCAACTGAGTCCATCCGCCAAAACAGGTTGGAACCTTCATTTAAAATGCTGTCGCGCGTTTCGAGGATCCAGCAGCAATTGATCCAGTCATGGAATGTCCTTTCAACCTTGACACCGGCTGAATACATGGAGTTCAGGGATAAACTGGGGCAATCTTCCGGATTCCAATCTTATCAGAATCGTTTGATTGAATTTGCGCTAGGAAACAAAAATGTCCATACACTATCAGTCTATCAGCACCAAACGGATTTATTCGAGCAAATGCAGCAGGCCCTTCATGAGCCAAGTATTTATGATGCGGCGATTAATGCCCTTGTGGCGCGTGGATTACCCATTGATCAAGAAGCCATCAGCAGGGATTGGTCACAAAAATACGAACCAAATGCCAGTGTAGAAGAGGCATGGCTGACAGTTTACCGCGATGTCGAACAATATTGGGACTTATATGAGCTGGGCGAGAAGTTAGTGGACATCGGCCATCAACAGCAATTATGGCGTTTTAATCATATGACCACAGTGGAAAGAATTATTGGTAATAAACAAGGTACTGGCGGATCATCAGGTGTAACGTATTTAAAAAGAGCTCTAGACCAACACTTTTTCCCAGAACTATGGAGCCTAAGAACGAAGCTATAAGAGATGGAGGTAAATGCATGGGAACATGGATTGATATTTCACAACGTCTGGATGAAAACGTTGCAGTCTGGCCTGGAGATACCCCTTTCTCATACAAAGTCAATTGGAGTAAAGAAGAGAGTGGATCTGTCAATGTAGGACAAATCAATATGAGTATCCACACTGGTACCCATATTGATGCACCTTTTCATTTTGATAACAATGGAAAAAGAGTGATTGAACTGGATCTCGATTTATATATGGGAAATGCCCGAGTCATCCATTTGCCAAACAAGACAAGCATCGGTGTCAATGAATTATCCAATCTGGATCTACAAGGCGTGACGCGACTGTTAATTCGGACTGACGCTTGGAAGGATAGACGTGTGTTTCCACAAACTATTCCACATATCCAACCAGAATTAGCGGCATATCTTTCAGAACTCGGCGTTCGTCTTATTGGTCTTGATTTGCCATCCGTAGATCCATTGGATAGTAAAGAACTGTCTGCCCATCATGAGCTTGCCGGTCATGGAATTCACATTTTGGAAGGGCTTGTATTAGACGATATAGGGCAAGGGAATTATGAATTGGCAGCCCTCCCGCTTCCATTAGTTGAAGCAGATGGAAGTCCGGTGCGTGCTGTATTGAAAAAATTGCCCTAACAAAGTTTACCAAAAAACAAGCCAGATCAAAAAATGATCTGGCTTGTTTTTTTGTTTCATTAAACACCGTATTTATTAGTCAAGCCGATTTCCCTTCTCCCCCTTTATTGAGATAATCATGACTTTCTAATTTATCTCCCTAAACCAAGTTCATTTATGTTATAATTTTCAGAATTCACCGTTCAGAATGGAGGTCCGAATATGGAAAACTTTTATTGGTTCATCGTCATGTGCATTCTTCTCATCATTTTACCTGGTCCGGATACGGCGATAACCACAAGGAATACCGTTACCGTGGGGACGGCGGGAGGTTTTAAAACGATGTTCGGTACGTGCTGTGCGCTTTTTATTCATACATCAGCTGCCGTATTTGGACTATCGGCAATCATTGTGAAATCCGCTTTATTATTTTCCACCTTCAAATATGTCGGTGCCGTTTACTTGGTATATCTAGGCTTCAAGACTTTATGGGGATTAAGGAATAGGCAAGTGGCTGCAGCGGCAGAAACGTCAGTTAAAGGTAAGTACGAAAACCAGTCTTGCTTTAAGCAAGGGTTCCTTACCAATCTGTTGAACCCTAAAGTGGCCGTTTTCTTCTTAACATTTCTGCCTCAGTTCGTGAATCCTGGCAAGGATACGTTTTTACCGTTCCTGATCATGGGCATAACATATACCGTTTTAACTGCAATGTGGTTTGTATTTTATATCTATCTGCTGAACCAGATTAGTGCTTTTATGAAAAAGCCGAGAACTCAAGCGATTTTCGAGGGAATAACAGGGACGGTATTGATTGGTTTTGGGATAAAGCTAGCTCTGGAAAAAGCTCATAATTAATCTATTAAGCCCCCACAATGAACTGTACCCTAATTGTTAGACACCATCTAACTGTTGGAGGTGCGGTTTTTATTTTAGGCTGTTTTCACATACTTTTTTGCTATTTACCAGGTAGTGAGTTGTGGTTGATTTCCCCTCCAGATGCTCGCTTTCCTTGGTGCGGGCGGTGAGCCT
>NZ_JAWRYN010000429.1:0-282 GCF_046534585.1 Peribacillus sp. SIMBA_075
ATCCATCTCGCCACACCACGACCAACCAAGCCACAGCCATCAAGACGCCGAATACATAGCTTTGGCCGGTGCGAAATTCCGTCGTGACATCCACCAAGGCTTTAGCCAGCCCAAAGCTATCCCCCAGCAATAAAACGAGCTGGATGACAGGGGGCGCAAGCAAGAGCGGGATCGACGCAAGCGCAAGCATCAGCCATTTTTTCGGGACTTCAACAAGCGGCTTTTTTTCTGGATGAATGAACCGCAAGACGACGTCCCCTGCGAGAAAGGCCAGCACCACGT
>NZ_JAWRYN010000430.1:0-282 GCF_046534585.1 Peribacillus sp. SIMBA_075
CAGAATTCTAGTATTATAAAATGATAGAGGCGCACTAATTTTTTTTGTTCGGATTTATTGAAATTTATATATTAAGATTACGCGTTATTAAAAAGTGATTGTCGAGAGGAGTATTATTTTTTATGAAGTATCGTGCAGTCGCGGCAGGTATTTTAGCCGCAAGTTTATTATCGTCTCCAGTAAGTAGTTTCGCAGCAGGGAAAAAGTTTTCGGATGTTCCTACATGGGCGCAGGAATCGGTTGACTATTTAGTAGGGAAAAAAGCGCTTGATGGAAAACCAG
>NZ_JAWRYN010000431.1:0-282 GCF_046534585.1 Peribacillus sp. SIMBA_075
GTGGATCAATCAATCCAGGGCATTCAACAATCGTTGAACTTATTTACAGCTCCTAAGTCAACCTTCTTGTCCCCACCACATACAAAAAACATAATTGAAGCCGGACGTTCCTGAATTGCCGATTTAGGTATGATCGGCGAAGTGGGAAGCGAAGATTTACTAAACATTTTACGATTCCTTCCAAATGAAAAGCAAAGACTCGGTTCTGCCTACACGATCCCATATTTAAAGGAAATTTTTGCAGGAATCGCTGTTGAAAAGCTGCGAGATCAAGCTGGAGAG
>NZ_JAWRYN010000432.1:0-281 GCF_046534585.1 Peribacillus sp. SIMBA_075
GCCGAGTGCAGCGAGTCTCATCTCCAGCTCTTGCATCAAACGGCTTCCCAAGTCTTGTCCCTGATAGCCTGGATCGACTGCCAAATGGTTTACCCAGCCGCGGCGACCGTCGTAGCTGCCCATGACAGCACCAACTATATTGCCTGCTTCAGCTATTGCGACCAAAAACAGCTCGGGATCACGCTCTAGCTTTTGGCGGAGTCCCTCGACGGTATCGGAACGTGATAATTGCAGACCTGCTCGTAGCCACAGATCGACGACTTCGGCGTATTGGTACAAAG
>NZ_JAWRYN010000433.1:0-281 GCF_046534585.1 Peribacillus sp. SIMBA_075
GGTGTACAGTGGGACAACCTCCCTTTTTTGTTCGGGGGCTTGAATCATGGTACAATTATACGGATGAAATAAACCCGAAAGAAGATGAAAAACGCAGATATGCCTAACCAAAAGACACGTCAGTTGACGAATGGAGCCATGATGACGGCGCTGTTTGCCGTCTTGTTGGCTATTTCTGTATATGTACCGGTGCTGAGTTTAGTCAGTACCTTGTTTTTGGCATTGCCGATCGCTTGGTATAGCGCCAAGTATCCGGCAAAGGCGTCGGCGCTGGTCGCAGC
>NZ_JAWRYN010000434.1:0-281 GCF_046534585.1 Peribacillus sp. SIMBA_075
GTTCCTAATTTAACAGAGGGATTACCACATCGTTATTTTATAAAAGGACGCCCAGGATCTGGGAAATCAACAATGCTTAAAAAATTAGCTAAGGCAGCAGAAGAAAAAGGATTTGAAGTTGAAGTATATCATTGTGGATTTGATCCAAATAGTCTTGATATGGTTATCGTAAGAGAATTAGGGTTTGCAATTTTTGATAGCACCGCACCACATGAATATTTTCCGAGCCGCGAAGGTGATGAAATTATAGATATGTATGCCTTGATTGTGACACCAGGGAC
>NZ_JAWRYN010000435.1:0-281 GCF_046534585.1 Peribacillus sp. SIMBA_075
CTGATAATGGACGCCCGTCCATTGCCCCAGTGACACTATTCAAAATGTTATTTCTTGGTTACCTCTATGGCATTCGTTCCGAGCGCCAGTTGGAAAAAGAAATTCAAGCGAATATCGCTTATCGGTGGTTTTTGGGCTATTCGTTGGTAGACCGAGTGCCAGATCATTCGACGATTAGTTTTAATCGCAAAGGCCGGTTTGAAGATACCTCGGTTTTTGAGGAAATCTTTGATGAGACTGTTCGCCAAGCTCAAGCAGAAGGCTTTGTGAGTGGACGTGTG
>NZ_JAWRYN010000436.1:0-281 GCF_046534585.1 Peribacillus sp. SIMBA_075
ATACCAAGAGACTAACGCTCGACAATTATCTCAAAAGATACATATCAATTTTACATAGAATACATGTAAACAATGTGACAACCATTGATTTAACAGTGGTTGTCACATTGGAGTTAAGATAAACGCGGAATGTTGGCGGGACCCCTTTTAATTGTTTGGTATTCGGGCGAAAAGGCCTTGCCTGGAAGCTCTCCCATAGTTCACCCTGCTTCCGCTAGTGGTATTGTCCAACACATTCTGGCAAATTTAATTTCTCTTGTGATATTTTGTTGATTTACTTC
>NZ_JAWRYN010000071.1:0-14089 GCF_046534585.1 Peribacillus sp. SIMBA_075
TCCACTAAATTCACGAGTAAACGACCTAATTTCACGAGTATTTGATCCAAATTCACGAGTAAACGCTCTTTTCTCATTAGTTTGCTGCTCATTCAGGCGAGTAAAGATCAAATTCAGAGTAAATGATCCAATTTCACGAGTAAAGATCAATTCACGAGTATTTGATCCAATTTCACGAGTAAACGACCTAATTTCACGAGTATTTGATCCAATTTCACGAGTAAACGACCTAATTTCACGAGTATTTGATCCAATTTCACGAGTAAATGACCTAATTTCACGAGGAAATCCAATTATTTCACGAGTAAACGCTCTTTTCTCATGATTTTGCTGCTCATCTTGTGTTTAAAAGCCCTCTTAGTCACAAAAAATTTGGTTGGTGCCTTTTTGGTTCCTGAATTTTGAGCTGGGAACTATTCATTTTTTCGTGGAATATATATTATAAGGCATAAAAAAATGGTAAATTAAGAGTATTCTAGCAATGGGGGTTTCCAAATATGAGCATTCAGAAAGCGACAATACTTGAGCTTGAATCTCTGACAGAACTTTTTGATTTATACAGAGTGTTTTATGAGCAAACATCCGATCCTGATCGTGCAAGGGAGTTTTTAAGAGAAAGACTGACGAATGGAGAGTCTGTGGTTTTTATGGCATTTGAAGAAGGAAATCCTGTTGGTTTTGTTCAATTATACCCTTCCTTTTCTTCTGTAAGTATGGTGCGGTCATGGGTATTGAACGATTTATACGTGAAAGAGTCCGCCCGCAAAAAAGGATTTGGCGAGGAGTTATTGAAGGGGGCCATCACTTTCGCACGGGAAACAGGCGCCAAGGGGGTTTTACTCGAGACAGGTAAGGATAATGTAAATGCACAAAAGCTTTACGAGAAAATTGGTTTCGTTCGTGAATCGAATTATTTTTATCATTTCACCATTTAATATAAAAAAGTGTAGGGAAAATTTTCTTTTCACTACACTTTAATGCTATTATCTAGAAAACTAATTATTTAGCGGTTTCCAGGCTGGCTTGAATTTCTTTAATAAGAAGTTCAGCACCTTCAGCGCTAAGTATTAATTTACCGTCAGCAAGTTTCATATTGTCATCGGAAACATCACCTGTTACTTGACAAGTCATGTTTGGTTTATATTTTTGAAGGATTATGCGCTCTTGTTCTACGTAGATCTCCAAAGCATCTTTCTCATTAATTCCTAATGTACGGCGTAATTCAATTGGAATGACTACCCGTCCTAATTCGTCAACTTTACGTACTATACCTGTAGATTTCATTTAATTTACCTCACTATTTTTCTTTCAAATGGGGATTCTATATATTTCGTCACCATTCGACATTATTTGCACTTCTATTAAGATACCACTCCCTACCATATTCGTCAATTCTCGTATCTTCGTATATTATCTGCCTTTATAACATTTTTACATTCAATTTTAGTAAACCCTTCATAAAGCCCGTCATGCCGCCATTTCCTGTTATTATGATGGTATATATTACTAATTTTACAGTTCAACTGCCAACGTTCCCATTTTATTTTTAACAACCACTCCTTTCATTCCATGTCGAATGATGGAGAAGGAATATCACTAGTCTAAAAGAATCCTGTTGATTTTCTTTTGCATTTGAAGGACAATTTAAATGGATAGATTTTAATATTCCGAATTTTTTTTCTTCTGCCTTTGATGCAGTGGAACGTGATGCTTCTGATAAGAGTGTTTTAAAGTCTTTTATAGTAAGAAGCAAGCCGAAACGATTGCCGCACTTAAAGAGTCTTGGCTAATTACTGGCTCATAAAATAGATTGAGGTGAGTCAATTGCGTCCGATTATATTAGGTATTTGTTCTGCTTTCTTTTTTGCATTCACGTTTGTTTTAAATCAATCCATGGAGTTGTCTGGTGGAAGTTGGATATGGAGTGCTTCACTTCGTTATATCTTTATGGTGCCTTTTCTGCTGTATATCGTATTAAGCAGAAAAAACCTGCGCCCCCTTTTACGGGTGATGAGAGAACGGCCGGGACCTTGGCTGCTTTGGAGTTTTGTAGGATTTGGGTTGTTCTATGCTCCTTTATGCTTTGCATCCGCCTACTCACCTGGCTGGCTAATCGCCGGCACTTGGCAAATCACGATCATTTCGGGTGCATTACTTGCGCCGCTGTTTTTTGAAAATGTCCAAACGAAGGATGGTCTCGAAAGGCAAAGAGGAAAGGTTTCTGTGAAAGGCCTCCTCATGTCCATGATCATTCTGCTTGGAATCATCCTGATGCAACTCGAACACACCAGGCACATTTCAATGGCCAATCTCTGGTTGGGAGTCATCCCCATCGTCATCGCCTCATTTGCATACCCTTTGGGAAATCGCAAAATGATGGAAGTATCCGAAGGACGTTTGGATGCTTATCAACGTGTATTAGGAATGACGTTGGCGAGTCTGCCTTTCTGGTTTCTGCTTTCATTGTACGGTTTCTTTACAGTAGGGGCTCCGACGAAGATGCAGAGTTTTCAATCCCTTTTGGTAGCACTATTTTCTGGTGTCATTGCCACGGTCCTTTTTTTCAAAGCGACTGATTTGGTAAGTGGAAATATGCAGAAATTAGCTTCAGTTGAAGCTACTCAATCAATGGAGGTGCTTTTTGCCTTAGCTGGCGAATTACTATTCCTATCGTTACCGATACCTTCTCCGTTATCGTGGTTCGGCATCTTTATAGTTATCATAGGAATGATCCTTCATAGCTATGTGTCACATAAAAAAGAAGGTTCATCCCGGAAACGGACCGTGAGTGCTTAAATAGCAAGTCAAAAAAGCCCCGAATATGATTTCGGGGCTTTTTTTGTCTTTTTATAGGAATACACAAGGAGATTATTTATCAAAAAGGAGTAGCGGAAAGCTCACAAATGACCTTATACCGTCCTTTCTAATTTCTTACTGTATCTATGTATAGAACCTATCAAAATGGAAATGTACCTCCAAAGCTCTTAAACACCGGTCAGTTGTATATATTTTACTTCTTAAATTCTTTATACTCATCAATATAGAAAGCTACATAACCACAATTTGGACAAACAGATGCTTTAGGCTTTGCAGAAACTCTATTAAAAAGTCCTTTCTTTTGACTAATCATAATTCCATACATTCCTCCTTGAACATTTACATGGCAATCATCTATCATTTCAGTTTGGCACTGACTACAAATCTTTTTCATTATTAAGTCCCCTTTTTAAATTCAAAATCCATTTTAACATAAATATCCAACAAAAATTATATAAGAATAAAGGAGAACCCAACATCAAAGTTTCTTTAACATCGCTTTTTCTTTTCACTCCAAAACATTTCCCTTTTTCCTTATCAGAAAGATGAAGGGCATTTTTTTATATGTGATATCCAGGCTGCAATCGATACGGGGCAAACAAAACTTTTACCTTGAGTAAGTTCAAAAAGTATGTATAATGAAAGGTAATTGTATATGTCAAAGGTTTTCTAGGGTTCCACAGTGGGTCTTATTGCTGGTCTGGTCCGAGAGAAAACTCACAGCATGCTGTGTCACGGAAGGATAAAAGCCTGGGAGAAACCGTTTAACGGTTATCTCTTGGGCTTTTTTTGTTTTTTTGGTAAAGAATAAAATCGGAGGTGCGATATTTCATGGGCACAAACTGGATTAAAGTATTCATTGCAGCTTTTTTTGAAGTATTTTGGGTGATTGGCTTAAAACATGCAGATGACTTTTGGACTTGGTCTGGAACGGTCATTTCGATCATCGTCAGTTTTTATTTGATGATTATGGCTGGCAGGAAGCTTCCTGTCGGAACGGTATATGCCGTTTTTGTCGGTATGGGGACCGCGGGGACCGTTTTTTCCGAAATCATTTTCTTTGGAGAATCCTTCAAGCTGAGCAAAATGCTATTGATCCTCCTCTTATTATCAGGGGTGATCGGCTTGAAGCTAGTGACTGATGATAAGGCTGAGAAAGGGGATGAATCTTAATGGCTTGGGTCTCTTTAATCTTAGCAGGGCTATTTGAAATGTTTGGGGTTGCGATGATAAATAAATTGCATAAAGACCGGAATTGGCAATCCTTGCTGCTGTTATTCATCGGATTTGGAGCAAGTTTTCTATTTCTTGCTTACGCCATGCAAACCTTGCCGATGGGGACAGCTTATGCTATCTGGACAGGGATTGGCGCATCAGGAGGAGCGATAATCGGGATGCTCTTATATGGAGAATCCAAAGATTGGAGAAGGATCGTTTTTATAGCCATGGTCCTTGGTGCAGCAGTGGGATTAAAACTTGTTTCATAGGAAT
Organism: Peribacillus sp. SIMBA_075; assembly: GCF_046534585.1. NCBI lineage: Bacteria > Bacillati > Bacillota > Bacilli > Caryophanales > Bacillaceae > Peribacillus > Peribacillus sp. SIMBA_075. Next base: position 4,309 of record NZ_JAWRYN010000071.1, read on the forward strand.
GAATGAAGGCGATTTTTCGTAGAAATTCCAAAAGAGAAGAAGGAATATACACTACAATTCTTTATAAAAGCTTAGAAAATCAAAGACGGCACATATATTTTATGTGCCGTCTTTTTATCTAACTTGAATTAAGAAGAATTTTTCACGTGCATTTTATAAAAATTGACTTGCATCCATCTTAGTGGAATCTTTCCCCTTAACCTGTTTTAGCGTCGCTACTATAAGGAAGCTAACAATCACTAATAAGAGCCATGAGCTTACCTTTCCTAGATGAACGAGACTCCATGCATCGGTTTGGTTTGGATACTCCCAAGCTCCAAAGAATGTTGCGATATTTTCAGCTATCCATATAAAAAATCCGATGAGCACAAATGAAAGTGCGATTGGCATACGATAACGAGTTCCACCAACCTCGTATATGACCAATGATCGCCAAAAGACGATGATAACAAGTCCGGATAACCACCAACGAACATCAATCCAATAATGGTGTGTGAAAAAATTTAAATAAATAGCAGCAGCAAGAGGTACAACGACCAAATATGGTGGCCACTTGACCAGTTCGACCTTTAACCTCCTCCACGCCTGGCAAAGATAACTCGCTACACTTGCGTACATGAATCCGCTATAAAGAGGCACTCCAAAAATTTTGAAATATCCTTCCTCTGGATAAGTCCAGGAGCCCATATGTACCTTGAAAAGTTCAAGTGCAAGTCCAATAAGGTGGAACATTGTGATAACCTTTAGCTCATCCCTTGTTTCAAGCCTAGAACGCACCATCCACCACTGCATCAGAAGGCAGATGATGAGCAGCCAGTCATACCGTGGCAGGAAGGGAAGCGGAATGAATTTTGTAATGGCCAAAGAAGCAAAAATAACGGCAGGAAACAAACATGACAGGGCTTGCTCCCAACCAAAACGAACGAGTTGTTTCAGTGCTCTCATGATTGGTGCCTCCACTTTTTTAATGGTTAAATTCATGAGTAACTCCCCTTTCTTCCACTTTTTAACCTTGGGTGTCTTCATCATTTCGGTATTCTAAAATATCTCCGGGCTGACATTCCAAAGCCTTACAAATCGACTCTAAAGTGGATAGTCGAATCGCTTTTGCCTTACCGTTTTTCAATATGGAAAGGTTAGCCATCGTTATTCCAACCCTCTCAGAAAGTTCTGTAACACTCATTTTCCTTTTAGCGAGCATCACATCAATATTGATTATAATTGCCATGTTTTCCACCTCAGACTATTAAGTCATTTTCTGATTTTATATCGATGGCTTCTTGTAAAAGCCTTTGAAGAACAGCAGCAAAGACTGCAATCACCATTGAAGCAAAAATGACGACCAATCCGATTAATATGATACCTGGGGCGTCGTCCATTTCCGCCATGAGATAAAAGAGCGGCATGCCTGCCACATACAAGCTACTGATTGTGATTGCACAGTATTTTATCTTTTTTAAAGCTCTTACGGATAATTCCGAGAAAGCTTTGTTCTTGTCAATAAAGCTTAAAAGTTTAAAAGCTTGATATAGAGCAAAGTAAAATGGTATCGCAGAGGCATACAAATCGATTAAAACGAGATATTTCAAATAAGCCATATCCGGATACAATTCTGCTGCAAACTTCGCTATCCCAGGCACCAAAAAGATGCACAAAGCAAGAATCGGCATTCCAATAAGAATAACAGCTATCTTTAAAAAGATCGTTGACACTTGTTTCATAAAAAGCACCTCATTAATTTTTTGTCCATTTGAATTTAGCACACCTTTTATCGTATTACAATAAAATATTGTTGTTTTTTATTATATTATTATTGTTACCTAAATATCCTTTCCATTTTTAAAAAATATAAAAAAGCATTCCTCATTACGAAGAAATGCTCCATAACTAAACTATTCAATTCATAAATTAATAACTATGGTTCCCCTCAGCTCTACTTGTCTGCGTAACCGTATCCCTCTTCTTATATCATCAGGATTTCCCTGATATCCTCTTCTGTAAGTGCAGATGATGATTTTTCCCCAGGGTCGATGATTTCTTCAATAAGGTGTCTCTTTTTCTCTTGCAGTTCATTCATTTTTTCTTCAATTGTGCCACGGGCAACAAGTTTGATGACCTGAACCACATTCTTCTGCCCCATTCGATGGGCACGGTCCGCGGCTTGTTCTTCCACTGCTGGATTCCACCAAAGGTCATATAGAATGACTGTATCGGCACCCGTCAGATTGAGGCCCGTACCGCCCGCTTTCAATGAAATGAGGAATACATCCCGTTCTCCTGCATTAAACCGATTGCAGATTTCCACACGTTCCTTTGATGGAGTTTGTCCATCCAAGTAGAAAAAGGCCTGTCCTTTAATAGCCAAATCCCTGCCGATGATTTGAAGCATTTTTGTAAATTGCGAGAAAATCAGCACCCGTCTTCCAGAATGCTTCGATTCCTCGAGAATTTGCATCAGTTGCTCATATTTTGCCGAGCTGCCTTTATAACCGTCCACAAACAAGGCGGGGTGACAGCATATTTGCCGAAGCCGGGTCAAGCCAGCGAGGATCCTGATCCGATTTTTCCTGAGGGTGTCCTTGTCCAAGTGTTTCAGCGTATCATGCCGCAGCTTCGCCAGATAGGCGCCGTACAGTTTCTTCTGATCTGGAAGCAGTTCCATCGATTCCAGCGATTCGACTTTTTCCGGGAGTTCCGCAAGCACATCCTCTTTCATTCTCCGCAGCAAAAATGGCCGGATTCTCCGGGAAATCTGTTTCCTTGAGAGGTTACTATACTCCTTTAACCCCATGAATAGCTCAGGGAATACCACATGGAAAAGGGACCAAAGTTCTTCTAGTGAATTCTCGATGGGTGTACCCGTTAACGCGAAGCGGTGTGCCGCTTTTATTTTCTTGGCCGCTCGTGCCGTTTGTGTTCCTGGGTTCTTAAAGGCCTGTGCCTCATCGAAAAACACCGTATGGAAGTCCTCTTTTTCAAACCACGTGATATCCTTCCGGAGCAATGGATAAGAGGTGATCACTACATCCACGTCCATTACTTCCTTAAACAGCTTCGACCTTTCCTTTTTGTGGCCATCCACGACGACGGCTTGTATATCAGGGGCGAATTTAGTGAATTCGCTCAGCCAATTGTAGGTTAATGATGAAGGGCAGACAATAAGCGCAGGAACCCTTTTCTTACGGATTTCAGGCAGCTCCGATAAAATGAACGTGATGCTTTGCAGTGTTTTTCCCAGTCCCATATCATCAGCCAGAATCCCGCCAAATCCGTATTGGGCAAGTATTTTCATCCATTTGTAGCCGTTCTTTTGATAATCGCGCAAAATCGGCCCAAGACTATTTGGCACCGCGAACTCCAAGGCACTCGGATTCCTGATGTTATCCAAAAACTGACGGAATGATTCCTCTAATGTGAATGTCTGGCTGTCATTAACGGAATCAAGGAGTTGCAGCCCTTTTACGATTGGCATGTTCAGACTGTTTTCCAGGTCTTCATTTTGTACGGGAAGTGCATTCAGAAACCGATTGATTTCCTCGAACTCCCTTGTTTCAAGGGAAAGCAGCGATCCATTTCTTAAACGATAGTACTTCCTTTTCTCTTCAAGCGCTGCTAAGACCTCACGTATATGTTTATCGGGGATCGCATCCATTTCAAATTTGAATTCGAGCCAATCAGTCCGTTCTTTTTTGATTTTGATCCTAATGCGGGGTGCAGCATTCCCACGGGAAATCCGGTTTCTGACAGCTGTCGTGGCATAGATTTGTACCAGCTTTTGAAGTTTTGGAACGATGTGGTATAAAAACTCATACTCCAGCTCTTCATTATGTAAGAAATAGCCGCCGTCCGTCTCGGCAAACAGGCTTTCCTTCATAAGCTTTAGTATCTCAGCCTCCTTATCCAAATCCCTTATAAGCATGGCGACCGCCTTGGATTCCTGTTTTTCCAATGGGTTGATCACGATATTTTCATAGTGGAATTCCAGCCCAGCAAGAAGCCTGTTTTTCACTCGATCCAAGTATAGCTTAGCAACCAGCGGCGTCTTCAAAAACAGTTCGGTGATGGACCTTGCTATATGGACTTCACCGAGCCTTTTCAAACCCGGTACCACTTTGTCCAGGAATAATTCCAGTTGGTCATGATGGATTGGAATCCGATTCATTCCCGAATCCTCGAGCATTTGCTTCAATTCTGAAAGGCGTTTGCAATCCTCTTTTTCGAGCTGAACCAAATTCCCTTCAAATAGGACCGTTTTGTATGCATTCATCACGATCATCTCATTCAAACCTTTTATATTCAGCTGATAATCTTCGCCCTCGCTTTGGGTAAAATCAAACTGTAAAGGAAGCGATTCGCCGGATAAACGAAGACCATCAAATGTATGGCCTCCATATGCAAGCTTCACCAATGGCGCCCTGCCAAGGATTGGGACAAGTCTTTGAAAGGAAGATGGAGGCAGAAGTAATAAGTGATCGTCCATTGTATATTCAAATTTGTCCGTAAGGGCATCAACATAAACCTTTTCATCCGATATTACTGTAATAAGCTCCTGAAGCACTGCATCCGTTTCCTTATGAAAACAATGCAGTTCAGGGTCATATAAAAATGAAAGGGTCAATTGGAATATTTTTCCTTCCTTTACCCGTTTCAGGAAATCCCGGACATTCAATAAATTGAAAGAACCGATTTTCATTTCCATTCCTAACATATATTGTCCAGTAACTATCCTTACAGGTTTACACGTAAACTCTGCATCAAGCAATTGCCTATTTTCAAAGTGGAGCTGCTGACCGCTTTTGCGTACAGGCTGATTATTGAATAGGGTCAGCAAGCCCTCAGACAACTTCTTATTGGCTGAAATATCAGAACCAGGTACATTTAGGCCATCAGGGATCGTTCCCTCTCGCTGATGATAGCAAACCGACAGCAGTACGGCTGCAATATGCTGACAATCCCTTTGGTAAGAAGCTAGCGAAGGACAACTGCATGTAGTCTGAAAACCACCGACAGAATCCACTTCGATCGAGACATGGAAATCTTCCATCCCTTTAACCGCCGCTTCACAACCATCAGGACGATAACTTTGAAATGTCACTTTATTGGCACGATGAAAAGCTTCCCCTCTTTTGAAGGAGACGGCCCCGCACATGTCTTTTATGATTTTTTGATTCAACTTGATATCCAAATTGCCGTCCTCCCCCTGAGGTTTTTTTGTTTATTGATTTTACATTCCGCTGAAAAATAAAGCTCATTTAATCATCATACTATGAAACCGGTATACGAGGTTGCAAAAAAGCAAAAAGACAAACCCCTTCATTCAAATCAATACTTGAATGACGGAGTCTATCTTTAGTTCAGCAACAGGAATTGCAACTTTATTGTTGCCCTTTGACTTTGTTGCCTTTCTTTTTTTTTCGATAAATGAAGCTGAACAATAAGTACACAAGGAGAACAAGAAATAGGATCAGTTCAGCCGGGTCTTTCACCAAAAAAGGGTTCAAGGCATGCTTCATTGAATTATCCAAATCAAATCCTAAAAGAAAATCCATACCTAAAGAAAAGGCCACTAATGGAATCAGCAGCAAAACCGTAATACCGAAGATTTTCATTTTTCATCTATTCCCCTTTTAGGAACTTATTTTGGTGCTGGACTTGCTTCTTTTTCGATTCTTAAAAAAGGCAATGATCAATAGAATCATTGGGATGATCACTTGAAATGGGAGGTGGATATAGATCGGAACGGCGTCGAATCCTTCTTGGATATGTTCCGAATAGCTGCTTGCAATTACAATGGAAATCATTAAAATGACAAAGCCGATCGGATAAGCAAGTCTGGAAGGCTGTTTAACATTGAAAACATTCGCCGTACCCGTTAACGCTGCATAGGTAAATATGCTTAACTTGATGACCCCGCCAATCATCAGCTTCAATAAAAAATAAACATCGAGACGTTCGAGAAAACCAGCGATTTCAATGGACTGAATGAGTGTAAGCAGAGGATATTGCGAACGGGTTGTAAGATCCACTCCAAGTACTGCTACGTTCATAGCCATTGTAAACGCGAGAAAAATACCGCCTGTAACCAAACCCCTGATCCCAATTTTTTTCAGTTGCTGAGGTTCGTTCAAATAAGGAAAAATCATCAAAAAGACTATAATTTCGCCAAATGGAAAGTATATGGTTTCAGTAAAGGCCATTCTCATCATCTCCGCCCCACCGATTTCGAAAACGGGCTTTAAGTTGTTTAAATGGATCATGCCTGAAACGACTATCAGAAAAATGAATGTCAAGAAAAGTAAATTCTCCAAGACAAAAAATATTTCACCCGTCCTTGCCATTACCTCTATCCCTTTACGAACAGTAAATACCACTACTAAAATGAATGTTGCATTAGCAAAAAATAATGGAACGTGAGGATAGGCAAAAGTAAGCAGTGTCTCCCCGAAATCCCTCAACACCCTTGCAGCGAGATAGACGAAATAAAGAATGTATAAAAAGGCTACTATCCTTCCTAAGAAGTTCCCCAGTATATTTCTTACAAAATCAGTTAACAGCTGATCAGGGTAGTATCGAAAAAGACTATAATAAACGAAAAATAATAAAAAACCGCCTATCATCGCAATAAGAATGACTAGCCAAGCACCCTGTTTAGCATTTCCTGCAAGAGGAACCAATAGAGCACTGCCCATTTCAAACAGGAAAATAAGGACGAACAGCTGATAGCCGCTAATTTTTGCCTTTTCCACGAGGATGCCACTTCCTTCCCATTATTGATCACCCTTTTTAATATTTGAAAGATATGGCTTATTACGTAATCCTGTACGGCGAATGAAAGTCTCTACCTGTACCTGCGCCTCCAGCTTAGGAAAAGTATCATCGTCCCAATCCTTTTCTAACTTTTTCCATACTTTTGGATGGGATTCATGCATGATTTCACCAAATCCAAAAATATCGGATTTATTTTTTTGGGCCCGTACGATCGCATCTTCCATCTCCTTCTTCAAGTTCTTGGCTAACTTCTTTTCAATATCAATCAGGACGTGCGGACTACTTAGATTCAAGGGAACATCCGCTTCGCGAATATCTCCTTCTGCACGGACCTTTATAAATACCTTAGGTTTACCATTTTCCACTTTTACGGAAACATTGGTTTTTTGGCGAATCACCTGATAGGTGATTGCGTCTTTTTTACCCTTCCAATCCATGTTTAGATTGGTACTTTCAATCCTATCCAATACCCACATTGATCCGATTGCCTTATCACCATCCAGCCAGTCAACCAATTTTCCTTCTTTAAAAACACCTATGCCAGCTGCTCTAGGGTTGGCCTTAATATCTGAAGACTGGGTATTCTCCATTTTGTCCTCTTTATCTTTTTGACCGCTCACGGTAAAACCACTTATTATCGGTTCTTTTCCTGTACTTACAAGATCCTTGATCACTTCTTGAAGATTGATATTGATACTTCCGCCATGCTGTTTTTCCGTAGATTCAATTGTCCTGATGATTTTTTCAGCTGTTACTTTATCGATTGCCGTCAGCGTTTCGACTATATTCCTAGCTTTTACACCACGGGCAATCACGATCCTCGTAGTCGCCCTAAATTCCGGGGAACGTTCAAAGGCATCAAAAATCGCGTTGATGCCCTCTTCTTTTGCTATTTCCTCACTTATGACAATCAGGTTTGCATGGGCAAAATACATATCCCTTGAAATTTTGGTTGAAGCAACACTATCCATTTCCAGTATATTATCTCCACTGGCCCTATAAATCGAGATGGGTGGATTTGTTCCGCCGCCCCCTTGGAGAGCTCCCGCAACATTGCTTGGATTAATAATTTGAAACGTTGCCACTAATTTCCCATCTTTATTTTTATCGACTCCAATTGCCGAAACGATGGCCATTTCGTTTAATTCTTTTTTATCCCAACAGCCGGAGGTGAATGTAGTGCAGATTAACATCAAAAGCAGGACCGATCGTTTACGATTCATTGCCTTCACCTTTTTTCTGGTCAGTAGTTTTCATTCCACGCGATTCAGGAGGCAGAGGTCTTTGATTATCGCCTTCCCTTATCAGATTATTTTTGTTGGTTAATAATTTTGGCCGCTCTTTAAAGGCCCACATCGGCCTTCTGAAGAATGTGTCGCCTAACCCTTCCAGATCCAGAGGGGCCAGCGGCGTCATATAAGGGACTCCAATTGAACGAAGGCTGCATAAATGGACAATAAGGGCTATAAAGGCTAAAATCATCCCATAAAAACCTAAAACACCGGCACAAATGATAAATCCGAAACGCACTATACGGGCTGAAATGGCTATTGAATAAGATGGGGTAGCAAAACTGGCAATCGCCGTGATCGAAACGATGATCACCATTGCCGGCGATACGATGCCGGCCTGGACTGCAGCCTGCCCAATCACCAATGCCCCTACAATGGACATGGTCGAACCGACAGCCTTTGGCATCCGAAGGCTTGCTTCCCTTAATATTTCAAAAGTTATTTCCATGAGAAGCGCTTCAATGACGGCCGGCAATGGAACCGTTTCCCTTTGGGCCGCAACGATGACCAGCAACTTCGTTGGGATCATTTCCTGATGAAAGGTCGTGGCTGCAACATAGACAGCAGGCCCGATTATAGAGATTATAAAAACGATGATCCGTAAAAAGCGTGTGGCTGAAGCAATATCGAAGCGATTATAGTAATCTTCGACAGATTGGAAAAACTGGACGAATAAGGCCGGTGCCACCAAGACAAAAGGCGTTCCATTAACGAATATGGCCACTCTTCCTTCCAGTAGGTTCCCTGCGACCATATCCGGCCGTTCTGTATGATTAAGGGTTGGGAATGGCGTCATGACCTGGTCTTCTATCAATTGCTCAATATATCCTGATTCAAGAATGCTATCGATGTTAATTCGGTTTAAGCGCTTCTTGACCTCTTCGACGATCCCTTCCTTGGCAATCCCATTTATATACATGATGGAAACATCGGTTTTTGTCACGGTGCCTATTTTCATCGACTCTATCCATAAATCCGGGGTATTGATGATGCGGCGTAACATGGCGATGTTCGTTCCATTCGATTCCGTGAACCCTTCTCTCGATCCCCTGACAGTCAAATGCGTGCTTGGTTCCTGAATTGAGCGCCGTTCTCCCCCTTTTGTACTGGCAACCAAGGCTATGTTTATACCATCAACAAAAATGATGCTATCCCCTGATAATAATGACAAAAATAATTTTTCCCATTCCTTGACGGTTTCTACACCACCGAGGGAAATCACGTCTTCAGAGATTACATCCAATGCTTCTTGTGGAAGTATTTTTTCTGATAGATGAGGGTTTTTCATGATAGATTCAATTAAAAAATCCGTAACGCTTGGATTATCAATCAGACCCTGAACATACAAAATAGTCGATTTTATTTCCGGGTTTTGACCTATTTTCAACGTTCGGATAATAATGTCCGGACTGTTTCCCGTCTTTTTCTTCACGATTTCCAGATTAGTCGAAATGGAATTTTCAATATAATCAGGTGTTTTACTTTTGGATTGACCTCCATCTTCCTTTTTCTTTTCATTTTGTTTCATTTGTCTTTTTTGTTTGAAAAAAGAAGCCATAGCACCGAACCTCATTCCTTTTTCGTTTCACTCATTTTGTCCAAAGCACATTCCCTTTATTCTGAGTTCAACCTTCTTGCTCACACAAATCGAGTAGGAGGAGGCGCCTAGCCTCCGACCTCTCACACCACCGTACGTACCGTTCGGTATACGGCGGTTCAGT
>NZ_JAWRYN010000437.1:0-281 GCF_046534585.1 Peribacillus sp. SIMBA_075
CGTAGTAGCGGAGGTTTGTGATCGCGTTCTTGTAATGTATCTGGGCCAAATCGTAGAAGAAGCGTCAGTCGAGACATTGTTTGAGAATCCAAAGCATCCGTACACAATCGGTCTGATGAAATCGATCCCGACAATTGACGGAAAACGTGGTGAAAAGCTGCATGTGATTGAAGGGATCGTCCCGTCGCTACACCAAATTCCGGCAGGCTGTCGTTTTGCACCGAGATGCCCTATTGCCGATGAAAAGTGCAGGAGTCATCCACCAGATTTAATTGAGGTGG
>NZ_JAWRYN010000438.1:0-280 GCF_046534585.1 Peribacillus sp. SIMBA_075
ATACAAGGATGTTTTTCAAGAAGCAGTGGACAAGTATAACAAGAAACAAAAACGGAATGACCGTAAAATTGATGATTATTATGACAAAATACATAAAGATGATAAGACACATGAGCAACGAGAATTAGTCGTGGCGATTGGGGAAGGTAAAGACGACTCGAAATATAGGGAAGCCAAAAAGGAAGCGTTAAAACAGTATGCTGAGGCGTTTCAAGAGCGAAATCCTAATCTAGCAGCTTATAACATGGTTTTACATGATGATGAAGCGAATCCGCATTTA
>NZ_JAWRYN010000439.1:0-279 GCF_046534585.1 Peribacillus sp. SIMBA_075
GTACAAGAAAAACCTCGGTGTCGATGTAAAGCTGGAGAACAAGGAATGGAAAGTATTCTTGTCCGATCAGCGCGCACGTAATTTGCAGTTCTCCCGTTCGACCATTCCAGCCGATTACGGCGACCCGGTCAACTATTTGGAGCTGTTCGTGACTGATCATCCAGGTAACCGGATCAATTACAGCAACAAAGAGTACGACGCACTGGTTGAAAAAATTCGCAACACCGTTGATGAGACAGAACGCTTCCAGCTGATGCATGATGCAGAGAAAATTTTCAT
>NZ_JAWRYN010000440.1:0-279 GCF_046534585.1 Peribacillus sp. SIMBA_075
TAGGAGGGGTGATGGCACACCCTCATCTTGAAGGCTGTTCAAAACAGAAATGGACTGCGAATGCTTAGTCATTCAAGAATCCCATCCGTTACACCGTAAGGTATAGGACTTGCGGCTTTAGCCGTGGGAGTGTCAATCAGCTAGTTGAATATACAACAAATAGGGATCAACATACATGCCCATGAACTTAAGGGATTTTAATACCCCTAATTACCAAAAAACGTCATTCTTTCTAAACAAGCTAGATTAGAAAGAATGACGTTTTTTATGAATCTTTCG
>NZ_JAWRYN010000441.1:0-279 GCF_046534585.1 Peribacillus sp. SIMBA_075
TTTCATCCTGAATCAAAAAGGATACGTCCTCGCTTTTCTTGAACGTGGGCGAATAGAACGTTTGCGCGCCAGACCATTTGGGAGAAGGGATAGAATTGACATGAATGCTGATGAGAAAGTCCGGAGCACTATCGTTTACGAGCTTCACCCTGTTACGAATATCCTCTGACTTTCGTTTTTTTGCTTTAACTGCCTCAGGTGAAGCCAAATCCTTGTCCTCTTCCCTCGTCATCACGACAAAAGCTCCTGACTGCTGTAAAAAGTCACGTAAGTACATAC
>NZ_JAWRYN010000072.1:0-13877 GCF_046534585.1 Peribacillus sp. SIMBA_075
TTGAATGCTCCCTTATCTGTAGTAAGTTAAGTGTAGCTGCCCTTAAAATATCTGTCCAGATAAGTGTAGACGATTCATTTCTTAACACCTTATGGCTAAAGGATTTATGAGATTTTTCCTCAATTTTAAATGTACAATTACTCATACATTTATCTATGTTCAGTTAATAGATAAAAGATAAGTTTTGTTGCCCCTATAACATTCTTAGCGTAGAAAATGTGTTTTTTCTATGTTGAAATTTGATTAACGTATGTTTTCCGCGAAATGTTGGCGAGACCCCGTAATAGATTCAAAAAAAAACCGAAATACCTTATGATAAGGTATCTCGGTTCAACTTTTTAAAAAAACCAAACTTTGTTTTTAATCTACAATTAAAGTTAGATAAAGTAATAATGATAAAATGATTTTACTTTATTCGGCTAGCCCCTCTTTACTCAATATCTCCTCAATATAAGCTAATGCAACTTCTTGATCACTACCATCCGCAGCAATTACAATTGTTGCCCCTTGCCCTATTCCTAAAGACATTATTCCCATAATAGATTTTAAATTTACTTTTTTCTGATTGTATTCAAGAGTGATATCTGAGAAATATTTATTTGCAACTTGAACCAGTATTGTTGCTGGACGTGCATGAATTCCCGTATCTGAAACTACTTGAAATGATTTTTGTATCATACAATCACCTCATCACAAAGTTCCTCTCCATTTGAAGAAATAACATTTTTATACCAATAGAAACTTTTCTTTCTACTTCTTTCTAATGTACCATTTCCATCATTATCTTTATCAACATAGATAAATCCATAACGTTTTTTCATCTCTCCGGTTCCATTACTAATTATATCTATACATCCCCATGTGGTGTATCCAATCATTTCAACCCCATCAAGAGTAATTGCTTTTTTCATTTCACTAATGTGCTGTCTTAAATATTCAATTCTATAATCGTCATTAATAGAACCATCTTCTTCAATGACATCAACTGCACCAAGTCCATTTTCAACACAGAATAATGGTAAGTTATATCTATCATAAAGATTATTTAGTGTTATTCTGAATCCAATTGGATCACTTTGCCAACCCCACTCTGAAGCTTTTAGGTAAGGATTCTTTAATCCTTTAATAATATTGGCTCCTGTTATTTTTTTACCATCATTATTTACACTTAAAAGTACACTAGTGTAATAACTAAATCCGATAAAATCTACAGTTCCATTTCTTAAAATCGCTTCATCTTCATCCTCCATAACTATTTCAATATCATTATTCTTAAAATATGCCTTCATACTATTCGGATAATATCCCTTAGATTGAACATCACTAAAGAAATAATGTTTATTCAAAAAATGATTTACAGTAAGAAGATCCTCAGGATTGGAGGTTTCTGCATATGCTAAAGGATATACAATCATACATCCAATTTTAAATTCCGGATTAATTTCCTTTCCAACAATCACTGCCTTTGCACTAGCTACAAGTTGATGGTGAGCTGCTTGATACATAACTTGTTCTTCGTTTTCATCTTCTTTTATTCTAAGCCCAGCAGGTCTAAATGGGTGGCATATAACTGCATTAATCTCATTAAAGGTCATCCAATGCTTAACTTTATTCTTAAATCTATTAAATAGTACTTTACTATAATTAACAAAGAATTCTACTAATCTTCTATCTTTCCAACCGCCATATTTTTCAACTAGTGCATACGGCATTTCATAGTGTGATATGGTAATAACCGGTTCTATTCCGTATTTTAAACATTCATCGAATAAATTATCATAATACTTTAATCCCTCTTCATTCGGCTCATTCTCATCTCCGTTAGGAAAGATTCTACTCCATGCTATCGAAGTTCTAAAACACTTAAATCCCATTTCCGCAAATAATTCTATATCTGTTTTATATCTATGATAAAAATCTATAGCTTCATGTGTTGGATAATATTTACCCTCTATTACACCTTCAGTATACTCACGCGCGACGTTTAAAGTTCCTGCTGTTCCTACATCAGCAACGCTTATACCTTTTCCTCCAATATTCCAAGCTCCCTCGCATTGATTGGCTGCTACAGCTCCACCCCACAAAAAGTCCTTTGGAAATCTATTTATATTATTATTCATATATATCCCTCCTGGAAATTAATCTATTAAAAACTTAAGATTTTATTAAGTCAATAATCGTTTTAACATAACCCTAGTAAAAACATTCTTTTGATTTGAACACTTTTAACTATAATATTGTTAGTATTGTTTCTCCATATTCAACACTTTTACTATTAACTGGTAACACATCCAAATAATTTTCCGTATTCGTAATTATTATTGGTGTGACAACATCATAGCCCTTAGATTTTATTTTTTCTAAATCAAATTCTACTATTAAATCACCCATATTAATAGAATCTCCATCTTTAACATAGGCAGTAAAATGCTCTCCACCTAACTTAACTGTATCTAATCCAATGTGAATTAATATCTCAACTCCATCTTCTGAAGTTATTCCTATAGCATGTTTAGTTTTGAATATAGTTGTAATTGTTCCATTTACAGGTGAAACTACTTTACCTTCTACTGGCTCAATAGCAATTCCTTTTCCTAGAATTTCGCTAGCAAAACTTTCATCATTTACTTGTGATAAAGGTCTAACTTCACCAAATAATGGGCTTGATATATTAACTTTATTCATAAGTCTTGTTTTTTCTTCTTTATTTTCACCGATAACTTCTTGTACTTCTTCTTCATTAACTAGATCTTCAAATCCTAATATCCAAGTAACAACAAATGAAACAACAAAAGATATACAAACTGCGATTAGTACATTAACTATATTTGACATTTCAGGACCTATATATACCGCTAACTGTGGAAGTCCCCCTCCAGTAGGTGTATAAGACTTAACAGCTGTTAATCCAGCATATAAACCACCACTAGCTCCTCCGATCATTACAGCGTAAAGTGGTTTTTTCAATTTCATAGTTACACCATATAATGCTGGCTCTGTAATTCCTAATAAAGCCGTAATACCTGTTGATGTCCCTAATTGTTTTAGTTCACTATTCTTTGATTTGATTCCTACACAAAGTGCTGCAGCTCCTTGAGCAACATTAGATACTAGCATACCTGGTATAATAGTTTGATATCCTTGTGCTGCTAATTGAGTAAATAATGCTGGATATAAACTATAGTGCATTCCTGTCATTACTAATAGTGGAGTAAATGCTCCCATTATTAATGGTATTACCCATGAAGCTTTACTATCTAAAAATAAAATTCCACTTGCTAAAACTTCTCCAACTATATTCCCTAAAGGACCAATAAATATCAATGCAATTGGTGCCATAACTATTAAAGTAAATAGTGGGACGAATATTAATTTAATTGTTTTTGGAACAACTCTTTCAAAAAATCTTTGTACATATGACATTGCCCAAACTATTAAAATAATAGGTACAACTGTTGATCCATACTTAGCTAATGTTAAAGGTAATCCTAAAAATTCAACTGGCTCACCAGCACTTACTAAGGCTGAAAAATTCGGATGTAATAAAATTCCTCCAAATATCATTGCTAGATATGGTGAACCTTTAAACTTAACTGCCGCTGTATATGCTATTAACATTGGCAAGAAGTAAAATGCTGTATCAGCTACAAAACTAAAAACATAGTAAGTTTGTGAATCTGTAGACATAATTCCTGTTGCTATGAAAAGTGATAAGAAAGCCTTTAATAGACCGCAACCAGCAATAGCAGGTATTATTGGGACGAAAATTCCAGCTATAACATCAAAAATTGCTGAAATCCCTTTTGATTTAGTTTTATCATCTGTTGCCGAGCCGTTTTGAAAATTACCTAATGTAATTAACTCCTTATAAACGTTAGAAACATCATTTCCTACTATTACTTGAAACTGACCTCCTTTTTCAACAGCTCCAAAAACTCCTTTAATCTGTTTGACCTCATCCATATTTACTTTTGAAGAATCCTTAAGATTAAATCTAAGTCGTGTAGCACAATGAGTTACCTGACTTACATTTTTATCTCCGCCAACTTTCTCCAAAATTTCAACTGCTATTTTCTTGAAATCCATAAAGTGGTCCTCCGTTTAAATTAATTTATAATAATTACGAATTAAACATTTTTTCTGATTTAAAAGTTACCATCCTAACCTAATTCTTAATTGAATATAATTCACAAAATATTCACCACTTTTAAACACTAAAAAACCTAAGTTCATGATGTAAACAAAACATAATAGAATGTTTACAAAATGAGCTTAGGTTTTGCCTACTTGCCAGTTACAACCCTAACAAACTCTTTATATTATTTTTTTTGAACTACTCTTTCAATATGAATCGTTAAATAAATCATTTCTTCATCCGTTAATTCATAAGTGTAAGAATTCTCAATATATCTCTTAATCTTCTTTGAACAATTATATGCCTCTGGGTATTTTAACTTTATTAAATTACACAAGTCATCATCTGGTACACTGTTGTAATGATTGCCCTTGACTAAACGTTGCGCGAAAAACTTTAGATGTGTAATAAAACGATAGAATGTTAAAGAATTTTCGTTAAAATCAACTTTAAAATAATACTTAACTATCGTTAGAACTTCTTGCATAACCTTAGTCATATTTTTTACAACTGGCATCTCTTCATTTAATTCAGCATTAACAATATGAAGGGCTAAGAACCCTGCTTCATCTTCTGGTAAAATCACACCAAATTGATCACATATCATATTTAATGCTTCTAATCCAATCTCATATTCATCTTGATATAATTGCCTAGTTTCCCATAGTAATCCATTTTTAATAGGTAAATTATTTTTATATCGTTGAATTGCAAAATGGATATGGTCCGTTAAATGAATGTAAATGCTTTCATTTAACTTTTTTCCCAATTTCATTTTTGCATACGCAATTATTTTTTCAGATATTTCCATATATTCAATTGGCATATAAGAAATTAAGGTTTTAAACTTTTTCATAATATCTTGGTTTTCCAAAGTGAAAATTTTATCGATTTGTTCCTCGACAATCTGATCTCCAACTTGTTTTTTAAACGCAATCCCACGCCCGATGATAATGATTTCTTGTTTGTCTTTTATAGAAATAATCGCATTATTATTTAATATTTTCGCTATTTTCACTTTATCACCTCCGACAATAGAAAAAGGCAAAACCCACCTTTTTTCAAAGGTACTCGGTTTTGCCTGATTTAACAGTTACAATCCGTTCTTTATACGCTTAACCTCATATTATCATATGACTTTCAGATTAACAATAGTTTTTCAATTAGTTATACACTGTTATTTTACGGAGTAAATTATTAAATTCCCAAAAGTTCTATCAAGCTAGGAATAATATTATAAAGTCAGTCTCCCCTTTTTGTATGAAAACCATTAGTAAAAAAGCCATGCTAAAATAAACCCTTCATATTTTCATTTTTTTGAAGGGCGTAAATGTACTATGTCGTTATATTAACTGGTTATGCAGTTTGTTGTTTAGATGGAGCAATTGAATAGCCTTTCTTTTTTAGATATTCGATCATTTTTAATTCTTTGTTATTTTGTTTTTCTTTAAGGTAATTTGAGCCTAGTTCATGATAAGGTTCGCCTGCCTTTTTGTAGAGTTGACACAAACTGGGCAATAGGAGGAGGAAGCCTTTGCCTCAGATTATTTGCTTTTCGGATCTTCTGAGACCCTTACCTTGCGACCTGGTGGCTTTAATGTTTTCCTGTGCTCTTCCCTTCTAGAGCTACAGATGAGTTTTAATTTCACTTAATCCCTGCCTTAATTTATTTTAAATTCTATGTATATAACTCTTAACAATATCAAAACCTATGACTAGCAACACATTACATTCATAGGAGCTGACAACATGGCTAGAAATAACAACAGTAATCAATTAGTAGTTAATGGTGCAGAGCAAGCTCTAGAACAAATGAAATACGAAATCGCTAATGAATTCGGTGTTACACTTGGCGCTGATACAACATCTCGTGCAAACGGATCTGTTGGTGGAGAAATTACAAAACGTTTAGTGCAAATGGCTGAACAACAATTAGGCGGAAGAACTCGTTAATCGAAATCATATGTAATGTTAGGGATAGTGATTAAACTATCCCTATTTATAATTTTACAAATATCAAAAAAAAGAAACAGAACATCAGTAGCTGTTATTTTGCTATGTCGCAGTACTAATACACTGTGTGCTTGTGGAACTATCCTGCCCCTATCGTATTATAAGGTCAGCCAGATATTTCTGGTTGAACAATTTTTATATCGATATATGATAACGGTAGCTGGGGTAGAACGTTCCTGCCCGTGGGGCTTGGCCCCCGTCAACTAAACAGTTCGCCCCCTACTTGCTTAAACATGATTTGGCTGGTTGGGGACCAAGATCTCGTATAACAAGCGAAGCTATGATACTGCAAGAAGGATTAGGGGTTACCGGCAATAATATGTTTTTGGAGGAGATAAAATATGAATCCAGTGGTTGGTCTTGATGTAGCGAAAGGTGAAAGCCAGGTTCAAGCGTTCTTGGATAAAAAGAAGCCTTATAAAAGAAGTTTTAAAGTAGCACATACCATTGAAGGACTAGAGAGCTTACACCAATATCTTAGAGAGATAGAAAACGTAACAGGAATTCGACCTCCGGTCGTTTTAGAGTCTACTGGGCATTATCATACGCCCGTTGTACAGTATTTTGAGGTGAGAGGTTACTTATTAATTATCGTTAACCCACTCATTTCTTATCGTGCGAAGAGCTCTAGTTTACGGAAAGTAAAGACAGATTTAATCGATGCACGTCACCTCTGCGAGCTGTACTATAAAGAGGATTTAGAGCCTTATAAAAAACGAGGGATACAACTCTTAAATCTTCGTAATCTTTCAAGACAACATGCAAATATAACAGGTATCTATGTACAAACAAAACTACAGTTTCAGGCTGTTCTTGATCAAGTATTTCCTGAATATAGAGGGGTTTTTGGAGATTTGTATTCGGTTGTTTCTTTGCTTACTCTATTAGAATTCCCTACTTCTGAAGACATATCAGCCGTCGATGAAGAAACTGTAGCAAATAGGATTAATGAACTTTGTCCAAGTCGTTCTAGAAAGTGGGCTAATACACAGGCAGAGAAACTTATGGCTGCCTCAGCTCGAAATCCTTTTCAGAGAACTTTATATCAGAGTCACATTTTAAGCCTAGAGATGTATATAAAAATGCTTCTAGAATACCAAAAGCACCTATCCAGGTTTGAAGACGAGATAGATGCTTTGGCAAAAGAAATTGAAGAATATAAGATTATCCAATCCATCCCTGGAATCGGTGAAAAAATCGCTGCAACGATTATTTCTGAAATTGGAGAGATTGATCGGTTTAATCACCCTAAAAAACTAGTGGCATTTGCCGGAATTGATCCTCTTTGAATCAGGTAAATTTAAAGGCACAGTAAATCGGATTACCAAAAGAGGTTCTGGCAGACTACGACACGCCTTGTATATGGCTGTTAAATGTGCCATTCGTGATTGTCGCAAGAAGAAAACGACAGATGAAATCATCCCTCGTAACAAGCGATTACGAGAGTTTTATGATAAGAAACATGAAGAAGGAAAGCCCTTTAAAGTAGCTGTGATAGCATGTGCCAATAAACTTCTACAATGGATTTATGCACTATTACAAAATAACTCGACTTTCCAAGATCTAACCTAGTTTAAAAGTATAACTAAATAGCACAAAACTTTCCAAATGTAGTTCATTGGAAGGTTATTTAGCATGCACAAATTTAGTATAGCATGAAATATTTTAAGTTTTCATTGAAAAATGTTGACTAACTATTAGCTGGTTTAGTTTAAGTACATTTCTGCACATTTTTGTTTAGGAAATAAAAAAAGTAATACCTCATAAACATGCCCCATACAACATCCTCAATCCATCTTATTACTTAGATATTTCTCAAAAGTAATTCCCCCTATTTTTTGAATATAATTGTTACTTTTCCCATCTAAGAAAGATTTGTACAGTTTTCCTGGTAAAGTAATGCGTTTGTTGATATCTTTATTTTTATAGATTCAAACATTATTATTCGCTGATTCACATCCATTTTAATTAATGTATGTCCACATTCAACGTTATGGATACCAATTACACTTGTACATCCGTTGCTTGCTCTATGAGATATAACGGTATTTTTTCTGTAATCTCACCTTTTAAAAGTTGTATTAGTCCTAATGATTAAATGATAATGTTCCCTCCCTCATAGTTATCAGAAGTGAATTACTATTGGATTAGTTACTATACATGTTGGGTTATCTGTTAGATTCTTTTTGTATTAGAACCTTGTGCTCTACTATCGTTGTCTCAAAAACTTCATTATCCTTATGAGTATTAGTCTTTGTCATCACACTGACAACCACTAAAACTACGATATTAACAAATAGGGCGATAATTCCTACATTCAAGTCTTTAATTGCTTGAGGAAGATAAGGAAATAGTTGACCAATTTTTATGTTCCCTAGTTCCATAATAGAAACTAACACGCCTCCTGTTATAATCCCGGCGAATGCTCCATGTTTGGTTACAAAATTCTTTCTCATCAAACTTGCGAAAAAGGCAGGAGCAAGTTGCGTGACAAAATTATAAGCGATTAATGTGAGACTAAAGAGGGTATTTCCACCTATAAAGGTCAAGTAAACTCCTACGAGAGAAATAAGGGGAACCAAGTATCTTACCAGTTTTGCAATCTGAGTGTCCGTTGCAGATGGTGTAAATACGCGATATACATTATTAGCAAGCAATGTTGATATTGACATCAGCAGCATAGAACTTGGTACTAAAGCGGCTAACACGCCCGCGCCACCAATTAAGCCCACAAACCATGGATCAAAATCCTGTTTAGAAAGCTGCAGCAAGATAAGATCGGCTTCCGCGCCTTTTAATCCAGGCGTCTGTAAGATAGCTGCAAACCCCACAAAAAAGGCAAACAACAAAATCAATTGGTACATTGGCATTAGGATTGCATTTTTTCGTAAAGCTTTTTCGCTAGAGGAAGCAAAAATAGTAGGAAACGTGTGCGGCCACATATAAAATCCAATAGAACTTAATACAACGGTCGATATATACCACGATACGCTCATTCCTTGTTCCGGAAGTACGGTAAAGTTCGGTTTTGCATTTTCAATGGCTTCATACATAGGTTGAAAACCGCCATAATAATGAATAGGGAAATAAACTCCTAAAAATACTATAACGCCGAGAATCAGAAAATCCTTCAAAATCGATGTCTGGGCAGCACCGTGAATACCGGAAACCATCACAAAAATGGTTACGCCAATGGCTCCAATCCAAATGGCGGCTGTAGAAGTGATGGACCCATAGGATGTTGCAGAAACGATATATCCTAACCCCTTCAATTGCAGGACTAAATAGCAAGTACAAGCTATAACACCTATAACCGCAACAAGCACACCAAGATAAGGACTTTGATATTTTTTTATAAAAAAATCCGATTGGGAAACTAATTTGTGTTTCTTTGCATACCTCCAGATAGCAGGAAATGTCCAGTAGGAGATTACTGTAGCCAGACAGCCGTACGTCACGATACTAAAGATGGAACCTCCATCCCCATAAGCCGAACCGCTTGCGCCCAAAAAGGTAAAGGTAGAATACATTTCACCTGCGGACAAGAGGAAAATCAATAGGGCTCCCATCCCACGTCCTCCAACCGTCCATTGTTCTAAGTTCATACTTTTCCCTTTTTTAGCCCGGATACCGATCAAAACAGAAATGACGAAAAAAAACAGGATGAAAAACACGGCAATATTCATCTTGTATCTCCCTTCCGATTAGCAGGATCTAGTAGATATATAATCCCCATAATAACTGTGGTTAGTACAGACCAGAGCACAATCCAAAAGTGAAAAAATGGCATTCCCAGAACGTAGGGAGTCACTTTATTTGTAAACAAAGCGCCTACAAGAAAGCCAAGAAACGGAATAATTCCAAGCCAATATATTGTTTTCACACTCTTATCCCCCTAGTATGTTAGATTTAACACTTTAAAAGTCCCGTGAACAAATAACTTCACCCCATATTGTAAAGCCTGTTCATCGACGGTAAATTTTGGATGGTGGTGAGGATAAATAATCCCTTTTTCTTCATTACGAGCTCCTATTAAAATAAAAGACCCAGGAATTACTTTTTGATAGGCAGAGAAGTCTTCACTTCCCATAACCGGCTTAATCATCACTCGACTTTCTTCACCAAACACTTCACAGACCGCTTCGTCCATCAATCGTGTTACTTCTTCATTATTAATGGTCGGTGCATAACCCAGCTGATAATCGAATTCATAAGTAGCTCCATGCGCTTCTGTAATTCCTTTTACTATGCGTTCGATAAAGGTTGGAATCTTTTCCCTCAGTTCCGGATTAAAGCTTCGAACGGATCCTCCAATGCTTACCCTACTTGGAATAACATTAATCGCACTTCCCGCATGGAACTGAGTCACTGAAATCACTAGAGTTTCTTGAGCATCCCGATACCTCGATACAATGTGCTGGAGATTTGTTACAACCTGAGTCCCTATTGCAATGGGATCAATGGTTAGTTCGGGCTGTGAGGCGTGCCCCCCTTTACCCACCACGGTAATATTAAAAGTATCAGCTCCAGCCAACATCGGACCGTAACTCAAACCAATTTTCCCTAAAGGAAGAGACGACATGAGATGGGTGCCAATAATCATATCCACTCCTTCAAGCACACCGGCTTTGACCATCTCTTGGGCGCCACCGGGCGGCACTTCCTCAGCATGTTGAAATAAGAAGCGCACCTCCCCTTTAATTTGATCCTTTAACTGTGTAAGAATCTTTGCTGCACCAAGAAGCATCGCTGTATGCCCGTCATGTCCGCAAGCATGCATCACGCCTGAATTCTGTGACACAAAGTCAAAATCATTCTCCTCTTCAATTGGAAGCGCATCCATATCTGCCCGCAGTGCAATAACCTTCCCAGGCTGCTGGCCAATTAAACGAGCCATTATACTCGTTTTTGTCGGACGTGAAATTTCCAAATCACCAAAAGTTTGTAGCGTTTCATAAACAAATTGTGCTGTTTTTTCTTCCTGAAAAGATAACTCCGGATACTTATGTAAATATCTTCGCCACCCAATCACTTCATCTTTAACAGCCTCGATTAAATCATGAATCATTATCGTTTGAGACATCTACTACAACTCCTTTTTCATTCAATTTACATAACAATATCTATTTTCAGATAGTTTAAGGCAGAAATTCCTTAAATGGAGTATAATATTTTATAAGCTTTATTTCAATAATTTTTTGAAAATTCTAAACTATTTTTTTCTGACTGAATCCAATAGTTAATTTTTCCCTTCCAACGCTTTAATATGCTAAATTAAGGTACAAAATAAATAAGCACCCAAATTATGGGTGCTTATAATTTATAATAATCGATAAATTTTACTCGGCCTTCCACGGGTGGCGTTAGCCTCTTCACCAACGCATTGTGCCAAGTCAACCTCGCACATATCCGCAACAATACGCCGTACATTGCGCTCTGTCATCTCAAGATATGTCGCTAAGTCCTTTGTAGTAAAATCACTCCAGCCCATTCTTTGAACGAGTGCCGATATTTTCTTATACGTTTTAACACTAATATTCCCATTTTTTAACTTTTCTATAAGGAGTTTATTGTGGGTACGGGTATCATATTGTAGTTCTTTCTTTTTGCCTGGTGATTCGACAATCTTGCCATCATCTTGAACAATCACAATTTCACGCTTCTTCATCTCCTTTGAATGTTGAATAGCACGAAAAGCATTGATTTCCGCCGAATAGGCAGTCTCGCCAAAGCCAATTCCAACGGCAACGGTTGTATCTGCCTCAAAAGCCAATTTTTGAATGGTATCTTCGAGCGTAATAATTTCTCGTTCAATTGCACCGCGAGAACTAAAAATCATATATCTTCCGTTTCCTTTCTCTGAAAAAGAACCATTTATTTTTTCACCAAGCTGAATTAACATTTCTTTTAGCCGGAGCTCCAAGTACTGTAAAT
Organism: Peribacillus sp. SIMBA_075; assembly: GCF_046534585.1. Taxonomy (NCBI): domain Bacteria; kingdom Bacillati; phylum Bacillota; class Bacilli; order Caryophanales; family Bacillaceae; genus Peribacillus; species Peribacillus sp. SIMBA_075. The sequence continues at coordinate 12,083 of NZ_JAWRYN010000072.1, forward strand.
GATAAGGAGTTTTCATTTCCTCTGCCACTCTGTTAAAATATTCAACTTCAATGATTTCGACTCCGATTTGTGTGTCTTTAAAGTAGGAAGTCTTTACTTTTTCAGAAAGAACCCGAAGCGTTTGTCGTATTTCTATCTTACTCGTCGACATCCGGTAGGCTGGAATTCCGTTTTCCCTTAAAGCTTCACACACGGATGGAAACCAAGATAAAGCGCCTTCTGTCTTTCCTTCATTCCATAAATTTAAGTGAAAATGTACCAATTCATTCGTATCACCATCTAACTCAAACACTTTCGCATAAATCTTTGGGGGTTTTATATTTAACTGTGACAAAGCTTCTTCGCTAATATTGTTTAAGAACATAGTATCAATACTTAACTGCTCAATAATTTTTCCTTGTTCATAGATCATCTCTAAAAAAGATTTATAAAAAGCTGATTCCGTAGCAGGAACATGGACGATTATTTTATCTGTACCTAGTGTTTTTTTCGCAATTTCATAGGGAAGTGGACCAGAAAAAAGCCATGCCACCACGTGAGAATTATGTTCTTTTACAATTTTCTCTACCTCCTCGGTTTTTACATAGGGAAAAGAGATGAATTCCAACTCATGTTTATATTCTTCCGCCAAATCTAAAATCTGTTCTACAGAAGTTTTTAGACCAACTAATCCGATTTTATACATCCTGTATTCGACTTCCTTTATCATCTGTAATATATTCCTTGTTCTTTGTAGAGTATCCTAGTTTAACATTATTCACGTTATCGTAAGTTCTAATTCTTGGATTTGAGTCAATATTTTGGACACAAAAAAGTTAAATTTTAAACTGTATTTCTAATTTCTTGATACTTACTTTGGTAATCGAAGAAACCTTTCTTAGGAATAATTTCTATAACAGGTAAAGCAGCATTTCCAATTATGCCAACAGAAAACTCTCTACCATCTATTTTTTCTTCAATTAGAATAGTATTTGAAATATCCTTTATTTCTTCTAATGCTTTATGAAGTTCATCAGAATTATTAAGAATTACCACTCCTATACTAGAACCGTTGTCATTTGGCTTGAAAACTACTGGATAATTAATTTCTGGTAATTCTTTATCGAAATTATAAATATCCCATTTTGGCGTTTTTATTCCATTAAAGGCCATTAATTCTTTTGAAATTATTTTATTCATCGCTAATAGACTGCCCTCATAGGAACTACCAGTATATTGAATACCGTATATATCGAATAAGGCCTGTAATTGTCCATTTTCACCAATTCCACCATGAAGAGCAAGGAAGCAAATATCAGCATCTTGACAAATTTCTAACACATTAGGACCAATTAAAGACTTTTGATTATTTTGCTGTTTTCGTAATACTTCCAAATTAGGTTTTTCTTTAGGCACATTATAAGTATATGTTTCTTTTCTATATTTTTTATAAGCTGATTCAAAATCAGAAACATCTTGTAAACCTTTATAAATATCTAGTAATAATACATCATGATTTTTTGAAACTAAAGCATTAGAAATTTGAGCACCAGAAGCAAGAGAAACATCCCTTTCATCACTTAATCCGCCAGCTAATACAACCATTCTCATTTTTTACCTCCTGTGACGATTATTTACTATTAATTATATAGTTCATTATATATTAAGAATGGAAGTGGAAAAAGTTTCATAAGACACTTATGTCTTATTTCGGATAAACTTTGCACCAGTCCTTAGTGAACTAAACTCCCTCAATAAAGAAAGCAAAACCTCTCGATATCTCCGTTTTTCTTAGATTTTCATAGTAGTTTACCTG
>NZ_JAWRYN010000442.1:0-279 GCF_046534585.1 Peribacillus sp. SIMBA_075
GATCCAAGCTCATATGAACTTGTCATCGTACCTAAAGCATAATCTTCAACTTCTGTTTTCCCATCTTTTTCTACTAATTTTTTCCCTGCCATTGATAATACTTGACCATTTTTCGGATTTATCATTACAACGAAAGCACGGTCCAACATCGATTCTGAACCTTTATAGGCCTTTAATATTTTTTCTATGCTCTCTTCTACTTTTTTCTGTAATTCCATATCTATTGTTAAAGTTAAATTCTTGCCGCTTTTTCCTTCAGAAACTGTTTCCGTTCTAATT
>NZ_JAWRYN010000443.1:0-279 GCF_046534585.1 Peribacillus sp. SIMBA_075
CAGGAAGGTTAAAATGGCAAGCTGCCAGTTAATCATCAGCATGACAGCAAAGGCGCCAAGAATCGTTATAATCGCAATAAACAAATCTTCAGGCCCATGATGCGCCACCTCTCCAATGTACATGAGGTCGTTGGTCATCCGTGACATGAGCTTACCCGTTTTGTTGTTATCAAAGAATTTAAATGACAGACGCTGAAAGTGATCAAATAGCTTCTTCCTCATATCTGTTTCAATATTGATGCCCAGCATGTGCCCCCAGTACGACACAATAAATTGCAT
>NZ_JAWRYN010000444.1:0-279 GCF_046534585.1 Peribacillus sp. SIMBA_075
CGCAGCTGCCATCCATCGTATTCCGGCAGTGGAAGCACCCCGTGCCTCCGGCATGGCCGAGCCGGTATTCGGGCTTCGCGGAAGCGTCCTCATGATCGGCTTCGGCCGCTTTGGCCAGGTGGTCAGCCAGTCGCTCCTGGCCCGCGACGTGGACGTCACCGTCATCGATATCGACGTGGAGATGATTGAAGCCGCCTCCGACTTCGGCTTCAAGATCTACTATGGCGACGGAACACGGCTGGACGTGATCGAGGCCGCCGGCGCGGGGTCAGCCAGGAT
>NZ_JAWRYN010000445.1:0-279 GCF_046534585.1 Peribacillus sp. SIMBA_075
GGGATCATTGTTACGCTTTCCCTGTTGCCGATTGTAGCGATTTGCAAAAGATATCCGGATGATTCTCTATTTGTGATTAATGTAAAATTACTCGGAAAATTTTTGGGTCGATTTTTTAATCTGATCATCATTGTGTATGCCATCCTGAGCGTTACCTCGGTCAATTCCGATTATGTCCGGCTTGTGCAGACCTCGATGATTAATAACGAAACCATTACAATTCCTTTGCTTGGCTTGGTGCTGGTTATGCTGTACATCACAAATTGCGGGATCAAGCTC
>NZ_JAWRYN010000073.1:0-13843 GCF_046534585.1 Peribacillus sp. SIMBA_075
AAACTGAACCGCCGTATACCGAACGGTACGTACGGTGGTGTGAGAGGTCGGAGGCTAGGCGCCTCCTCCTACTCGATGTTTATGGAACTAAAGGGGCAGGTTAGTTCAACAATTCATTTGCTTTTTTTGGTAATATGGATAAAGGATGGTGAGGAATTATGAAAAAGAATTATACGGTTTTCTTTTTACTTTTGTTTATTGTAGCTATTTCTAGTGGTATGGCACTTAAAAATTTTTTCGACTATTCTATGATTATTGGAGTTAGTTTAGCGACAGTATCTTTATTAGCTGCTGGGTTTTCGCTTGGAAAAAGGAACAAGGTAAATAATTCATATCATTAAATTGATCGTTAAGCTAACGCGTGCTTTACATCAATAAGGGAGGTTGCTTCAGCAACCTTTTTTATTTTGTGAAGAGATGTATTTAACTAACGGGTGCATTACTTCAATAAGGGAGTTGCTTCGACAGCTTTTTTTCTTATGGGCTAACAGGGCAGTTAGTTTAATTAGTTACACAGTTTAGTCGAACTGTGCGGTAAACATTAATACTCCTTAAGAATAGTAAAAAAGTAAATTAATGTGGTACCGTATTAATTAGTAATATTATCCAAACGAGGAGTGTGTAGAAGAGAATGAACGACGACTAATGCCCTAAATGTAACTCAAACAATATTAAGAAAGGAGCTCTTGGAAACGGATTTAAATTTGTTCAAATGTTTTCCTATGATAATTTAAGGAATAAACCTTCCAAGATTATTTCTTACTATTGTTCAGATTGTGGTTACATACTTAGTTCTTATTTGAAAAACCCATCTAATTTAGATTAATCATCCTATCTTTAGCAATCGGGCGCGTTTATTTAAGAACGCGTCTTTTTTCGTGTATTGGGCCATATTCTTGAATAGACTTCCAAACAAAACTGGATATTTATGTTAATATTGGTATGGAATTGCGAAGAAATACTTAAACAATAATTCTCAAAATATGTCTTAATATGAAATTTGTGTCTAATAACATTAATTCAAGACCTAGGAGAGGACAATGTTAGCTAACTTAAATGACTACTTAAAAGATTTAATGGTGTATATTCCTGAAGGAGAAATCAGCCTACGAGATTTTCGAAACGAGCAAAAATGGATTAGTTCAAACTATAAATTTGGAATGCCGGGTATTAGAAAAAATTTAAAGGAAGTTATTAGGAATGTTGAAATTAAGCCATTTTATCTTGCCAAATATACGGTGACAGAAGAACTTTATGCGATTATTATGGGGGAGAAATTTTTAACAACAACTGAGGCTCGAAAACCAGTTGTTAATGTTTCATGGATAGATGCAGTGAATTTTTGTAATTTATTATCTGATACATTGGGTTATGGCAAGTTTTATGATTTTAATAATGAAAGTAAATCAGTTATTTGCAATTATAATACTAATGGTTTCCGATTACCGACAGATGCTGAATGGCAATATGCATGTAAGGCAAAATCAAAAGGATATCGGTATGGTGAAATTGATGAAATCGCTTGGTATAAAGATAATTCTAACGAACGAGTTCACGAAGTTGGTAAGAAAAAGCCTAATGATTGGGGCTTATATGACATGATCGGGAATATTTGGGAGTGGTGCTGGGACTTATACGATGAAGAGACATTTGGTAATTACAGAATAATTCGTGGAGGAAGTTGGGCAGAAGAAGAACGTGGATGTGGAGCTACTTGTCGTCGAAAGAGTATGCCTGATTTTTATATAGATGATATCGGATTTAGAATTGCTAGATCAATCGTTTAATAATTTGAAATTCTGAATTGATATATACACTGTTGGGAATATAAGGGTGGGCACAGTGTTCATGGAACCCAAAAGACGGTATGAGATGAAAATTTCTCTTAAGCTTTCTAGGATGCTTTTCTGCAATATCTTATGTAAGTAGCTAGAAGGTCCTTAATAATGTTGAACGATCTTCCATTAAGGGCGCGATTCTTGAATAAGGTTCGCTTTCCTTAGGGAACTAACGGGGCAGATTAGTTCCATAAGGAACTTAACGGAAATTAATGGTGTAATATGTATAAAAATACATCAGGGCCTACCAAGGGGGAGTTATTAATGTTTCAGTTTTTTCTTATTGTTGGGATAGTAGGTATTGTTATTTCAGGGGTCTTTATAGGAGCATGGACAGGTGGACAACAACAAAGAGCAAATTTTCATTCTGAAACAACAAAGAATCGTTGCTTTAGAACGAAAATAGCATTAATCTCGGGCCTCATAGCTGTAATCTCTTTGGGTATTTCTGGATTAATATACTTTGTATAATAATACTTTGTTCTTAAACTAGGGGTCTTTACTTCAATAAGGAATGTTGCTGAGGCAGCCTTTTTCTTATGACACTAAGGGGCAGGATAGTTGAAGAGTGCTGTTTGACCTTTGTTCAACAATTGGACCAAATTATGGAGGAAACACGAATACGGTAGATGATGTCAAAGTAATTATTATAGTAAATAAGAAAAAAGAAAAGGAATCATTAATATAAGAATTACACCTGCAACAGTCACGGATATAACTTTAATTAAATCCTTTTTCACTTCTTTTTTCAAAAAAACACCACCCATAACATTTGTCGTTACTTTCAAAAGTCTAAAAATCTATTATAACAATACTATCACCGTTTTAATATTCCTTTTAGGAGTGGTCGTTGTTCCATAATCGGGTGCGATTCTTATTAAAGAATCGCTTTTCTTAATGAACTATCAGGTGCCTTAGCTAGATCAGAGCTGTCTTTAAGGCAGCTTTGCTTTATGGAACTATCGGGGCAGGTTAGTTCATTTAAAAAAACAAAACCATTCTATATGGAATGGTTTTTATTAGTATCATTATTAGGTGATGTACTAGAGTGTGTTACTATCCTGTCTAATACCTTTTTAGTAATTGGCATAAAGTAATTAAGTATGAGCCCCCCTAAACAAACTGTTAATAAAGTTCCAATGCCAATTGGTCCATTGAAAATTATTGCCATTATCAAGAATACGAGGTAAATGAATGTTCTCGAAAAAAATAAATTTGTTCTAGTTAATTCTTGTATGATCAATGTTAAACGGTCAACTGGAATCGGTGCAAAATTTGTGTGTAAATATGTTGCAGTTCCTAATCCTATAGCAACTAAGCCGATTCCAAAACAAACCACTTTGCTGTACCATAGTTCAGGCGTTATCAAGTTGTGCAATAAAAAAAGCCACATATCAATACCAATTCCCGTTATAAATGCTGTTAACAACCCCAAAACTTCTGGTCTTTGTCTTTTTAAAAATGAATTACAACCTATCAATATTAAAGCTATTATTATCTCCCAGCTTCCGACAGTAAGCCCCACATTTATCGACAGTCCTACTAAAAGTGCATCAAAAGGTGAAGTTCCAAGGTCTGATTGTATAGTGAAAGAAATACCAAGGGTTAATATTAAAATTCCTAATACATAAAAAACATATTTCACTTTACTCGACCCCTTTATCATTATTTTTTGTTGCAAATGCAACGAATTTAAGTTAAATTTAATATATATCGTTTTTATTGCACTTGCAACGAAAATACGTACTAAGGAGTTAATTATGAAGGAAATTCTTCGTGAAATTGGAATGATAGCAAGGGCATTAGATTCTATAAGTAATATAGAATTTAAAGAATATGACCTTACAAAAGGGCAGTATTTGTACATTGTGCGAATATGTGAAAACCCAGGAATCATTCAAGAAAAGTTAGCTGAGATGATAAAAGTAGATCGAACAACAGCATCTCGTTCTATAAAAAAACTTGAAATTAATGGATTTATTGAAAAGAAAGAAGATAAACATAACAAAAAAATTAAAAAACTCTTTCCAACAGAGAAAGGGAAAAATGTTTATCCTTTTATAAAAAGAGAAAATGATTATTCCAATAGCGTTGCATTAGAGGGATTTTCCGAAAGAGAAGTAGAAACCATTTTCAACCTTCTTCAAAGAGTAAGAAAAAATGTAGAAAAAGACTGGGAATTTGTAAAAAAGGGAAACAAGAGAAATTATTGATTATATAAAGGAGCGACATATATGACTATTCATATAAAAAAGTGTACCCTTGAAGATTCACGCAAACTTCAAGAAATTAGTTATGAAACATTTAATGAGACATTTAAGCATCAGAACACACCCGAAAATATGAATGCCTATTTGGAAAGGGCATTTAACTTCAAACAATTAGAAAAAGAATTATCAAATACTTCTTCACAATTCTTTTTTGTTTATTTTAATAATGAAGTCGCTGGATATTTAAAGATCAATACCAATGATGCTCAGTCTGAAGAAATGGGTGATGAATCACTTGAAATTGAGAGGATTTATATAAAGGATAAATTTCAAAAACTTGGGCTTGGTAAATGTCTGCAAAATAAAGCAATGGAAATTGCGATGGAACATAACAAAAAGAAAATTTGGCTAGGCGTATGGGAGAAAAATGAAAATGCTATTGCCTTTTACAAGAAACTGGGATTTGTTCAAACGGGAGCCCACTCTTTTTATATGGGTGATGAAGAACAAATTGACTTTATAATGACTAAAACACTAATATAACTACTTTTGAAAGGTGGATTATTATGTATATTCCAAAATATCATAAGGTCACAAATGCTGCTGAAGTTTGGGATTTTGTTCAAAAAAACTCTTTTGGCACGATTGTCACAACAGAACAAGGGAAACCAATTGCCACTCATTTGCCTTTAGGTTTAAATAAAAAAGGTGATGATTACTATATTACTGGGCATATTGCTTATGGAAATCCTCAATGGAGAACAATTGAAACCTGTGATGATGTCCTTGTTATGTTTCAGGGACCGAACGCTTACATTTCTTCTTCTTGGTATGGGCATGAAGAAGTTCCAACATGGAATTATCAAGCCGTCCATGTATATGGTAAAGCAAGCATTTTAGAGAAAGATGAATTAATAGAAGAATTAACAATAATGCTGGAAAAATATGAAAAAAACCGTGAAAACCCTGTTTTATGGGATAAACTTTCTCCTCATCTCTTAGAAAGTGAACTGAAAGGCATAGTTGGATTTAAGATTAAGGTCGAAGAAATTCAGGCTGCTTATAAATTAAGTCAGCACCAAAACGAAACGGATTATATTAACATCATTGATAAATTACAAAATGAAGGGGATCCAAATTCGAAGCAAATGGCGGAACTGATGGAAAAGAGATTAACAAATCACAATTAAGCCCACTTTTATTCAACCCTCAGATGCAAGAATTAAAGAACGGAACAGAGCTGTCAATGGCAGCTTCTCTTCAGATCGTGAAAGATTGTACTTAAACTATCAGGTGCGTTAGTTGAGATCCGGGGCTACCATTTGGTGGCCTTTTTCTTAATGAACTAAAGGGGCAGGATAGTTTAATAGTGGGGTTTAACTTATGAACAACTATTTAACAAAAAAAAACTTCTTGAGGATCCTATAAATTTGAATGTGTTCGATAGAAAAGTGGTAAAATCTATTGTTAAATGAATGATTGGAACTTTGAAAGAGAGGTGTTCAATTTGACTTTACAACAATTAAAATATGCATTAGAAGTAGCAAGCAAGGGATCCATGAATGAAGCAGCAAGAAGTTTATTCATCTCCCAGCCAAGATTATCGAATGCGATTAAGGAATTGGAAAAGGAATTTAAAATTACTATATTCATTAGAACGAATCGAGGAGTTACTGTTACTAATGAAGGAGCCGAGTTTCTGGGTTATGCCAGACAGGTATTGCAGCAGTTTAACATGCTTGAAGAAAAATATTTAAGTGAAAAACCAGCTAAGCAACATTTTTCCATTTCAACCCAGCATTATACTTTTGCAGCCAATGCTTTTGTGGAACTTGTAAAAGAATTTGGGGCTTCTGAGTATGAGTTTACTCTTCGTGAAACGAAAACATATGAAATCATTGAAGATGTTAAAAATTTACGAAGTGAGTTAGGGATTATTTATTTAAGTAATTATAATGAATCTGTTTTATTAAAATTGTTAAAAGAAAGGGATTTGACCTTTTCAGAATTATTTACGGCAAAACCACACGTGTTTATTAGTAAAAGACATCCATTAGCTGACAAAGAATCGATTAATTTGGAAGAATTAGATGACTACCCTTGCCTTTCTTTCGAACAAGGAGAGTACAATTCTTTTTATTTTTCAGAAGAAATTTTAAGTACTAGAAGTGTGAAGAAAAGCATCAAAGTCAGTGACAGGGCAGCTATTGTAAATTTTATGATTGGTCTCGACGGTTATACAATTTCTTCGGGAGTTTTTCCTAAATATCTTCATGGGGATGATATTATTGCTGTTCCTCTTAATGTAGATGAACTTATACGTGTAGGAATAATACAGCATAGAGATGTCACGTTATCGCGACTTGGTGAAATATATGTGGATGCTTTAAAAAAGGTTGAACAGGAATTATAAATGAAAATTTGTCTTCCTATTCAGTTTGTTATAACTTTTAGTTATGTCGGGATATGGCTTTTAAGTATTATGCTATATCCAGGAAACTCCCTTATAATTATGTATGATGATGATTTAAATTGGAGAGTGAATGTTGTATGGGAGTTCAAGTATTGTTTTCATTTGTTATCTACGCACTAATAAATGCTTTTACACCGGGTCCGGGTAATATTCTGGCATTAAATACAATGACGAATTATGGATGGGAAAAAGGAAAGCCTTTATACTTCGGGATCTTTACCGGTTATTTTTTTGTACAAGCGTTATGTGCCTTCTTTATTTTTGGATTAGAAAACTTCATAAATCCAATTATGAATGTACTTACATATGCGGGAGCTATTTATATTTTATGGCTTGCCTATAAGGTTGCAATCAGTAAGCCTGACAATAAAACATCTGACAAACAGCCCTCTTTTTGGATTGGCTTTGTCCTGCAAATTGTTAATGTAAAAATATTTTTATTTGGGATTACCGCATTAACAGGATATATTACACCTTATTACTCATCACTGGGGACGCTTTTATTTTTTGAAATGATCATTGCCACAGTAGGTATGATTGCTACCCTGACTTGGATACTTTTTGGCGGGTTATTACAAAATACATATTTCAAACATTATCGAATAATAAATATTATATTGGCGTTATTACTTTTGCAATGTGCGGTTGCACTTTTACTACATTAAAAAATTAGAGTTTGAAATGTCCTTGATAAATAGATAATTTTCAGATTGTGAAGAAATGTACTTAAAGTAACGGGTGCTTTAGTTCATTAAGACTTACAAAAATGATTGTTTATTTCGGTCAATTTCTTAAGCTCTGTCCTTATTATAAACCATTGAAAAAGCTCTCCGTAATCACGGACAGCTTTTTTGTTTTATCAAGTATCAACATATACCACTGTGACTTAAGAATAATTCGATAGAGAGACTTAGCCAACAGTTAACGAATAGCCTAATAAGCCTTTTTAATATGGCTCCATCCTTCTTGTAACGACTTCCCGTCAATCGTAGCTTGTTCTAATAATTCATCTACCGAATTAAACGACTGTTGTGTATCTGTTTCGTAGTCAGCTAGATGCCATTGATTGGAATCTTCAATAACGTGATAAAGTTTATCTTGAAAAGCAAGACTAATCCTTTCGCCGTTATAGACATCCTCTTTAAGTTGTTCGAAGGAATAGTTCACTTTTTCTAGAATAAGAACTGCCATCATTCGAACATCACTATCGACATCCTTCTTGAAATTTTCTAACAATGAATGGAGAATTTCCTCATCTAATCTATGTGTAAGAGAATTCCAAACACTGGTAGCAACCCAACTTCTTACATTTTCGTCGTGATAATTACTTAAAGTTAAAAGTTGATTTCCAAACCACTTCAAATCCACATCGCCTTGAGCTAGGTCCGGTATAGCATATATTAATTCATCTACATTTTCTTCTTGTATAAACTTTTCAAATTCTTGTTTACTGTATACCCTTACCTCCATTCCCTCAAAATCAAATTCCTCATTTTCAAGGTATAGGTTTTTTAGAAATTCTTCAAAGCTATCCGCGATTTGTATAGTTTGTTCCATATCAACGTCTAAATAAACAATGGGGGGGGCAGAGGTGGCATTGCGGTAATCAAATGCGAGCCAAGTATGACCGTCTCCATTGAATAAAATAAGTCCTTCCGGCAGTTCCCACTCTTTTATGTAATAATCATTTTCAAGTATTCCATTCCCGGCACCGATCCCTTTAATATGTTCCACTATAACAAAAGTTTCACCCCAGACCGTTTGAACAGGAGAAGGATGAGCATTACAGATTGGTTGCCCCCCATTTTGTTGCTTAAGAATAGCAATGTACGAGTTTGGTAACGTTACATTAAATAATTCTTCTGCTTTTTTTATGATTTCGTCTGTTAATGGTTGTAACATATACTCGTCATTACTTGCTTCCCATATACTTTTTACCAAAAAATTCACCTCATAAATGTTTAATTATTATTTATCTGCCGGCTCTTTCTTGTACAAACTTTCCTCGGTTGTTGAAAAACCCTTCTTACATCATACTACAAAAATAAATTTCGAAAACAGCCTTCAATTTTTCTTCCCAAAGCTCCTTGTTTAGCTAACAGGTTCTCTACTTCATTAAAGGAGCTGGTCAGCAGCCCCTTTCCTAATGGAACTATCGGGGCAGTTTAGTTGAAGAAGACCCGTTTGCGATATGGTATAGTTTATTAAGTTCAGTTTGAAGTTTTATAGGGGGAATTTAATGAATGTCAAATAAGTTTAAATATGCAATGGGATTGTTTTTTGAAAAAAAGATACCTAATAAAAAGAATAATTTATTCTTAATTCTCAATTTTGTAAATTTTATTATACTCACGGTTGATTATTTCACAGATATAGAATTAACTTGGTTATTTTTAGTTGTGACATTAGCAATACTTGTACTTTCTTTTTCTATACATATTGATGAACGAAAGTTAAAGATACAGAAAAGGTAATAAATAATTTCTGTACTTGTACTACTATAAGGTGCTTTACTTCAAAATAAGGTTGCTGCGGCAGCCTTTTTCTTAATGAACTAACGGGTGCGTTAGCTGAAGAACGGAGCTGCCTTTAAGGCAGCTTTTTATTATGGAACTAAACCAGCTAATAGTTTGTCAACATTTTTCAATGAACTTAAAATATTTCATGCTATACTAAATTTGCGCATGCCAAATAACCTTCCAATGAACTGTATTTGGAAAGTTTTGTACTATTTAGTTATACTTTTAAACTAGGCTAGATCTTGGAAAATCGAGTTGTTTTGTAATAGTGCATAAATCCAATGTAGAAGCTTATTGGCACATGCTATCACAGCTACTTTAAAGGGCTTTCCTTCTTCACGTTTCTTATCATAGAACCCTCGTAATCTCTTGTTCCGAGGGATGATTTCATCTGTCGTTTTCTTTTTGCGACAATCACGAATGGCACAACGAACGGCCATATATAAGGCATGTCGTAGTCTACCAGAACCTCTTTTGGTAATCCGATTTACTGTGCCTTTAAATTTACCTGATTCAAAGATACTTGGATCGATTCCGGCAAATGCCACTAGTTTTTTAGGGTGATTAAACCGATCAATCTCTCCAATTTCAGAAATAATCGTTGCCGCGATTTTTTTACCGATTCCAGGGATGGATTGGATAATCTTATATTCTTCAATTTCTTTTGCCAAAGCATTTATCTCGTCTTCAAATTTGGATAGGTGCTTTTGGTATTCTAGAAGCATTTTTATATACATCTCTAGGCTTAAAATGTGACTCTGATATAAGGTTCTCTGAAAAGGATTTCGAGCTGAGGCAGCCATAAGTTTCTCTGCCTGTGTATTCGCCCACTTTCTAGAACGACTTGGACAAAGTTCATTAATCCTATTTGCTACAGTTTCTTCATCGACTGCTGTTATGTCTTCAGAAGTAGGGAATTCTAATAGAGTAAGCAAAGAAACAACCGAATACAAATCTCCAAAAACCCCTCTATATTCAGGAAATACTTGATCAAGAACAGCCTGAAACTGTAGTTTTGTTTGTACATAGATACTTGTTATATTTGCGTGTTGTCTTGAAAGATTACGAAGATTTAAGAGTTGTATCCCTCGTTTTTTATAAGGCTCTAAATCCTCTTTATAGTACAGCTCGCAGAGGTGACGTGCATCGATTATATCTGTCTTTACTTTTCGTAAACTAGAGCTCTTCGCACGATAAGAAATGAGTGGGTTAACGATAATTAATAAGTAACCTCTCTCCTCAAAATACTGTACAACGGGCGTATGATAATGCCCCGTAGATTCCAATACAATCGGAGGTTTGATCCCCGATATATTTTCTATTTCTCTCAGAAAGTGAAAGAGTGTTTCTAGTCCCTCAATGGTATGCGTAACTTTAAAACTGCCTTGATAAGGATTCTTCTTCTCCAAGAATGCTTGAACCTGACTTTCACCTTTCGCTACATCCAGACCAACAACTGGATTCATTTATTATCTCCTCCTAAAGAATATTGCCGGTACCCCTTAATCCTTCTAGTAGTATCATAGCTTCGCTTGTTATACGAGATCATAGTCCCAACCAGCCTAATCATGTTTCTACAAGTAGGGGGTGAACTGTTTAGTTGACGGGTTCCAAGCCCCAAGGGCAGGTACGTTCTACCCCGGCTACCGTTATCATATATCGATATAAAAATTGTTCAACCAGAAATAACTGGCTGACCTTTATAATACGAAAGAGGCAGGTTAGTTCCATAATAAACAAGTGATTTATCCATTAATCATATATGGTAATATACAAAATAAACCAATAGAAAAATTAGGGGGATGAGTATGTTCTTACATAAGATTGATGAGGAGTTATCATTGAAACTGTTAGAATTAAAGGATGCAGAAAGAGTTTTCGAAATAACAGATCAATCCAGAGAATATCTACGAGAATGGCTTCCTTGGCTGGATAATACAACAAAACTTGAAGATACAAAAGGGTTCATTAATATGTCTTTAAAAGGTTTTGCTGAAAACAAGAGTGTCAATACAGGTATTATGTATAAGGGGCAAATTGTTGGTGTAGCAGGTTATAACCAAATAAATTGGTCAAATAAAACTGCATATATTGGTTATTGGATCGGAGAAGAATATCAAGGAAATGGAATTATGACAAGAGTAGCTAAGGCATTGACTGATTATGCATTTAATGAATTGAAACTAGATAAAGTTGAAATTAGGGTTGCTGTGGAGAATAAGAAAAGTAGAAGGATTCCTGAAAGATTAGGTTTTGTTAATGAAGGTTGTATCAGACAAGCAGAATGGTTGTATGACCATTATGTTGACCATATTGTTTACGGTATGTTAGTTAAGGATTGGAATAAGTAGTAATTCATACCTTAATGAATTAACGAGTGCGTTAGTTGAGATCCGGAGCTGCCATTTGGTGGCTTTTTTTGCTTAATGAACTATAGGGGCAGTTTAGTTGAACAAGAAATCAAAGTAATTATAGACTTTGGAAGAAGAATATTGGGATATTATGCTAAACTTTATAAAAGGATATTGAAAGGACTCGACATTATTAATGGATATTAGAAAACCTAACGATTCGGAACTCAAAAAGGTTATGTTACTTTCTCCACAAGCTGTATTTGATGGCACATTGGGTGAAGTAAAACCTACAAATGAAAAAATCAAACATCTTGTTGAACCTCTATTGGAAAAGGGAAGCTATTATTTAATAGCAACAGAGATGGATAAATTAATGGGATGGATTCTTATAGGGGCAAGTAAAGATCAATTTACTGATAAGATGAGTGGATTTATTTATGAACTATTTGTTATAGAAGAATTTAGAGGGAATGGAATTTCTAAACGGTTAATGAGAACTGCCATTGACCATTTAAGACAAGATGGATACTCTGAAGCCCGCCTCAGTGTATTTGCAGAGAATCAAGCTATTGAACTGTACGAAAAAATGGGATTTAACATTAGGGCAGTTACTATGAGTTTGCCATTATAAGCAACGGCTTCTTTCACTAATGGTTGCTTTACTTCAATAAGGGGGGTGCTACGGCAGCCTTTTTCTTATGGCACTAAAGGGGCGTTATGAAATCCTGCGAATAAGAGAGCATTCGAGAGATATTCGCATCAAACTGAGGGAGTTCAACAAAAAGTCATTAAAAAAGAGTAATGTTATACTTTTGAAAAGGGGGAAATTAAATGATATTGGAAGCTGTTATGCTACAAGTTAAGGAAGGTATGGAAGCAGAATATGAAGAAGCATTTCGTGGGGCATCAGAAATTATTTCTTCAATGAAAGGGTACATATCTCACGAATTACAGCGATGTATGGAAGTTGAGGGGAAATATTTACTACTGGTGCAGTGGAAAACATTAGAAGACCATACAATTGGATTTAGACAATCCAACGAGTATCAAGAATGGAAAAAGAAATTACATAATTTTTATGACCCATTTCCAACAGTTGAACATTTTGAGAAGGTTAAACTTTAATAGTTGTTCTTGAACTAACAGGTGCAATAGCTCTTTAAAGAGCTGTGACGATCACTCTTTTTCTTGTGGAGCTAACGGGGTAATTTTTAATATAGTAAGAATTATAGATAGTATAAAGGACCGAAAATTCACTATATTAAAGGTGGGAAATGACATGGCAAGAAAGTACCGATTATATCAAATTGATTCATTTACGAAAGAAAAATTATCAGGTAATCCTGCTGGTGTAATTACCAATGCAGATGGGCTATCTTCGGATGAGATGCAGAGGATTGCTAGAGAGCTTAACAATTCGGAAACGGCATTTATATTTAAATCAGACAATAGCGAATCTGATGTACATATTCGTTTTTTTACGCCTACTCATGAGGTTCCAATCTGTGGACATGCGACGATTGCTGCCCACTATGCTCGTGCAGTTGAAAATAGTTTAAATACAGGTAAAGTTTATCATAAAACTGGTGCCGGCATTTTACCAGTCGATGTGATTAATGAAGGTAATGATTACAAAATTATAATGACCCAGGGTAGTATAAGTTTTGATGCGGTGATTGATGGTCTAGCTTTAGAAAACATATTTACAGCTTTCAATATTAGTGAAAATGATTTATTAGAAGATTGTCCAGTACAAATCGTTTCTACCGGGCATTCCAAGGTGATGATTGGAATTAAAAATTCGGAACTTCTTCACCGATTAAACCCTAATATGGATTTACTAACAAAAGTCAGTGGATTAATTAATTGCAATGGTTTCTATGTGTTTACGATGAATGCTCCCGACTCCGAAATCTTAATTCATGGAAGAATGTTTGCTCCAGCAATTGGTATTAACGAAGACCCTGTTACAGGTAATGCGAACGGCCCTTTAGGTGCATACTTAATACACCATAGACTTGTCAAACATGATAATACTTTATTTAGTTTTAAAGCAGTGCAGGGCGAAGCTATAAACCGGGCGGGTGTCATTGATGTTCAAGTGAAAATTTGTAATCAGGAACCAGAGGAAGTAAGGATTGCGGGAAATGCTGTAATCGTATTTAAATCCGAGTTATTACTGGAATAGCCATTCAACTTGCGTTAGCTTAACCTGGACCATATAAATATTATTGTAGCGTATTTAGATTTGTGCCCTTAATAACCTTACAACTACCTCGAGGATGAGTGAATAATTCCTTGTTACAAATACTATTAGTTTTCTTCTTTCAATAAGAAAGGTTGCTGAGGCAGCCTTTTTCTTATGGCACTAACGGGGCAGTTTAGTTGCCTAAGGCGAACATGTCATTTTTGTCGTTAAAAATAAAATGTGGAGGAACAAATGAACTGG
>NZ_JAWRYN010000446.1:0-279 GCF_046534585.1 Peribacillus sp. SIMBA_075
TCCCCATAATATCTACCCCTCCATTATTGTTTAGAACAAATATCTACTTTCAAAGTTCGGTACTCACTACCATTAACTTTCTCATTACGAAATCTATTTTCCACCCTTTTCACACCAATACGAGGTTAAAAAGAACTTAAAGTTCGATTTATTATTAAAAAAAATATCGTCTACACTCATATCAAAAAACTCTGCAATCTTTTTAGCAATTCTCATTGAAGGGATTCTTTCTTTTTGATCAATCATTCGAATATATCGTTCCGTAACCCCACAATAACT
>NZ_JAWRYN010000447.1:0-279 GCF_046534585.1 Peribacillus sp. SIMBA_075
ATACACTATTGGTTATATACTTTAAACCAGTTGTAGCCATATCCCTCAAAGATAAATGAAACGGATTTGTTATAAATTAATTCTTTATACTTATATATCTAACTATCAATAAAAATTTAAGTTAGTATTCTTATACATATGTATCATCCCTATTCACATAATTCTTCAAATCATCAAGGTGAATACACTCATTCATATCAAAATAATTTATTATACTACTTGTTAAAGTATTTAGCCCTTCTACATCTATTTCCTGATTAAGAAACAAATTCAGTAGTT
>NZ_JAWRYN010000448.1:0-279 GCF_046534585.1 Peribacillus sp. SIMBA_075
TTCCAAGCTGGAAATCCACCATCTAATATATATACTTTCTCATGTCCTACATAGTTTAATAACCACCAGAGACGAGAAGCATTTGCACCCGCTTGACTGTCATATGCAATTACTGTCGTATGTTCATCAATACCAGCTTGTGAAAGCTTGTCTGCAAACTCCTCAATATTCGGCAATGGATGGCGACCACCATGTTCTGTTACAGGACTTGATAAATCTAAATTCAAATCAAAATATAATGCATGAAGAATATGTTCTTCCTCATACTTTTCTCTACCC
>NZ_JAWRYN010000074.1:0-13021 GCF_046534585.1 Peribacillus sp. SIMBA_075
ACGGCAGTTAAGCTCTTCAGCGCCGATGGTAGTTGGGGGTTTCCCCCTGTGAGAGTAGGACGCCGCCAAGCCATTTATAAGATCAGCCATCTGGCTGGTCTTTTTTCGCGTTCCAGGACAGATCAACCACGATTGGTAGTTAGAAGGATCAAAAGTTTAACCTTTTGGACGTAAACCATTCCAATATTAAAAAGGGCACCTTAACTTGGCTTATTTTAAGGAATTGCACAATGCAAGGGTAATCATCATTAGGCATTGTTTTCATCAGCTCTGCCCACCATTCTGTTTCATAACGAGCTATTATACTAAGGTTATAAGAGATCAAATAATGGATTAAAAGTTCAGGTAACGAAAAAGCTGACGAATCTTTATTGAGTGATAGCATGAACTGTCCTTCTGCCATGTTATATCGTATTGGAGAAGAAGCATTATGAATAAATACGCTATCTGCTTTTAAAGTCAGTGATCGAGGTGCTTCTGAAATACTGAAAACTTGATTCGTTTTGGATTTTAAAAATTCTTCCAATCGACTGCTGGACATTTGATAGCTATCCAATATGGCTGAGGGTAGTTGAAAACCATCCGAAGTGGGTGACAGGGCGGCGAAATTTTTCTGGGGAATGGGCCATGTAAAGTTTTGCATATCTGGTATTTCCTTCAATAGTGTCCCCATGGAAAATTTTTCGCCTTCCAGATGCCTGATATGAAATAATTTTTCGGCAATGCAGGTGAAAAGTCCATTCTTTTGCGTTTTTACTTCGTCCTTTAAAAATTCGTATTGTTGTTTTTTTCTTTTTCTTGTAGTTACCCCATGGGCAAGTACCGAAGTTGATTCAGGATAGTTAGGATCAATAGTGAGCAGGCAGGCCTTTAACAATTGGGCGAATCCATAAAATATTAGGATTGGCTGTATGGAAAGTGGAGCTATGGCAGCCTGATTATAATATGTTTTACCATGTTCAAGATGGTATATAAATGGATAGCAGTTTTCGTAACTTTTCATTTCTGCATCTTCTATTTTTTCACGCATATAACATTTTTGTAAAAAAAGTTGTGAGGAAGATGCGGAAAAAAAAGGGGTATATTTATCGAAATTATCATTGTTTTCAGGCATTGCAGCCTCTCCTCCGAATTAATAGAATTATCAAACATTTATTTCTCTTCTTGACAGTAGTATGTCCTATTGATAACCTACAAATAATATTTTTAAGCAGGAGGGGAAAATAATGTGGGAAAATAAATTTGCAAAAGAAGGTTTAACCTTTGATGATGTCCTATTAATTCCAGCGAAATCAGAGGTTTTGCCGAAAGATGTTAACCTTCAAGTCAGCTTAGCTGAAAATTTAAAGCTCAACCTTCCTATCATCAGTGCAGGAATGGATACCGTTACAGAAGCTGAGATGGCAATTGCTATGGCTCGTCAAGGCGGATTGGGTATTATCCATAAAAATATGTCTATTGAGGCACAAGCTGAACTGGTGGATAAAGTAAAACGTTCAGAAAGCGGTGTTATTAACGATCCATTTTTCTTAACGCCAGATCACCAAGTATTTGATGCAGAGCATCTAATGGGTAAATATCGCATTTCGGGTGTGCCTGTTGTCAACAATTTAGAGGATCGAAAACTTGTGGGTATTATTACAAACCGTGATTTGCGATTTATTTCCGATTTTTCTTTGAAGATTTCCAGTGTCATGACTATAGAGAATCTGGTCACAGCTCCAGTGGGAACTAACTTGGAACAAGCAGAAAAGATTCTTCAAAAATACAAAATTGAAAAGCTTCCCCTTGTAGACGATAATGGTGTTCTTAAAGGACTTATTACAATCAAGGACATCGAGAAAGTCATTGAGTTCCCGAACTCGGCGAAAGATAAGCAAGGAAGGTTACTTGCAGGTGCTGCTGTTGGTGTGACTAAAGATACATTGAAGCGTGTAGAAATGCTTGTTAAGTCCCAAGTCGATGCAATTGTGCTTGATACTGCTCACGGTCATTCAGCGGGCGTCCTTGAAATGGTAAAGGAAATCAGCGAGGCATATCCTGAATTGACGATCATCGCTGGTAACGTGGCTACTGCTGAAGGAACGAAAGCATTGATTGAAGCGGGAGCTGATGTAGTGAAAGTGGGAATCGGACCAGGGTCAATCTGTACGACAAGGGTTGTAGCCGGTGTAGGAGTTCCTCAAATCACGGCAGTCTTCGATTGTGCGACAGAAGCAAGGAAATATGGTAAAACGATCATCGCTGATGGCGGAATTAAATACTCTGGTGATATCGTTAAAGCTCTAGCTGCAGGCGGACATGCAGTAATGCTTGGAAGTATGCTTGCCGGTGTAACTGAAAGCCCTGGTGAAACGGAAATTTTCCAAGGTCGCCGTTTTAAAGTATATCGGGGTATGGGTTCTGTTGCAGCGATGGAAAAGGGATCTAAGGATCGTTACTTCCAAGAAGATAACAAGAAATTCGTACCGGAAGGCATCGAAGGGCGCCTTCCATACAAAGGACCTCTTTCAGATACCATTTTCCAACTGATTGGCGGCATTCGTTCAGGTATGGGATATTGCGGAACAGCCACATTGGAAGATTTGAGAGAAAACTCTCAATTTGTCAAAATGACTGGTGCCGGGTTAAGAGAGAGTCATCCTCATGATGTCCAAATTACAAAAGAAGCACCGAATTATTCAATGTAATGAATTTAACATATAATCGTCATTAAAATTTATTATTAAAATAGACAGAGTCTACGATTACTCTGTCTATTTTTTTTATTTTTTCTGTGATAAACTATACAAGGTGTCAAGGGGAATCACATAAAGTTTCTTCTTTGTTATAGAGATTAGCTTAAAAGTTGGAGGTATTGGAAATTGAAAAAAATCAGCAAGATTACCCTCATTTTCACTTTTGTCTTTGCTCTTGTTATGTCGCAATTTGCCTATCAACCGGGGGAAGCTGTTGCTGAATCTGATAATTTAGGTTTAAAAGCAGAGGCAGCCATCATCATTGATGGTAAAACAGGACAAATCGTGTATGAAAAAAATGCCGATGAAGTATTAGGGATTGCATCCATGTCAAAAATGATGACTGAATACATCATAATGGAGTCAATCAAAAATGGGAAAATCAGTTGGGATCAAAAAGTAAAAATAAATAAATACGTGCATGATCTTTCAAAAGCACCGCATTTGTCGAATGTTGGGTTAACAGAAGGTGAAGATTACACAGTTAAAGAACTATATCAAGCCATGGCTGTCTATTCTGGAAATGCGGCAACGGTAGCTTTAGCACAATTGATTTCCGGAAGTGAAAAGAGTTTTGTTAAATTAATGAATGAAAAAGCAACAAAATTAGGCTTGAAAAACCATAAATTCGTTAATGCCAGCGGTTTGAATAACTCCGATTTATTAGGGCAATACCCTACTGGTAAAGCAGATGAAGAAAATATCATGACAGCAAAAGATACTGCTCTTCTTGCTTATCGTCTAATAAACGATTATCCGGAAGTATTAAAAATTGCGAGTATTCCTAAATTGAAGTTCCGTGATGGAAAAGAGTATTCGAACTTCAACTGGATGTTGCCTGGCCTGATATTTGAATATAAAGGCGTCGATGGACTGAAAACGGGATCTACTGACTATGCCGGTTATGGTCATACAGGGACGGTTATCCGGGATGGCCAACGCTATATCACGGTGGTAATGAAGTCCACTAGTAAAACTGAACGTTTTGCGGATAGCACTAAGCTGATGAACTATGCTTATGCAACCTTCAAAAAAGAAAAAGTACTTCCAGCCAATTACCAAGTGAAAGGGAAAGAAACACTTTCAGTAGTAAAAGGTAAGGAAAAAAGTGTTAAGGTTCAAACTGAAAAAGCGTTTGAGCTACTTGTTGAAAATGGTGAGAAAGATAACTATAAAACAGATTTAGTGATCGATAAAAACAAATTGAATGATGATGGTAAGTTGACTGCACCAATCAAAAAAGGTGAAAAACTTGGATACATCACAGTCACTCCTAAAAACGGCGAAGATTACGGGTACATTAACGGCGATCCAGTGAAGGTTAACGTCGTAGCTGCTGAGTCTGTTGAAAAGGCAAACTGGTTCGTATTATCAATGCGTGCGGTTGGCGGATTCTTTGGTGATGTATGGAGCAGTGTAGCTTCTACAGTTAAAGGCTGGTTTTAAGTTTCGTGTATAAAACGGTTGCGTAATGTATAAAATTATAGTACATTATGGAAAACAATCTGATTATATAAGAAAGCAATGACAGGATATAGTAACAAGTATTTCTTTCTATAGAGAGCCGATGGCTGGTGGAAATCGGTGTGAGAATCTTGTGAATCCCTCCTGGAGCAGAGTATGGAAAGCCTTATGGGTCAGTAAGTACTTTCGGTTAAAAGCCGTTATCGTGATAAGTGGTAGACATTTTTCATATGTCTTCAACTAGGGTGGCAACGCGGGTTAACTCTCGTCCCTTCTTCAGGGGACGGGAGTTTTTTGCGTTCTTGGAAAGATCATCAGATATTAAGGAGGAACTGAAAATGTTGGATTTGAAATATGTAAGAAATAATTTTGAAGAAGTAAAACGTGTACTGCAATTCAGAGGAGAAGATCTAACTGATTTAGGTAAATTTGAAGAGCTTGATTTGAAGCGCCGAACCTTGATTGCCGATACGGAAAAGTTGAAAAGCAAAAGGAATGAAGTTTCACAGCAAGTGGCAGTATTGAAACGGGAGAAAAAGGATGCTGACCAGTTGATTGCCGAAATGCGTGAAGTTGGAGATCAAATCAAAGGATTCGATGATGAGCTTCGTGAAGTGGAAGCCCGCTTAGGAACATTACTTCTTTCCATTCCTAATATTCCGCATGAAAGTGTCCCAGTTGGTGAAACGGAAGACGATAATGTTGAAATCCGTAAATGGGGGGAATTGCCGGAATTCAAATTTGAACCAAAACCACACTGGGATGTAGCTGGAGATTTAGGCATCCTGGATTTTGAACGGGCAGCAAAAGTTACCGGAAGCCGATTTGTATTTTATAGGGGTCTAGGTGCACGGTTAGAGCGTGCTTTAATTAGCTTTATGCTGGATCTTCATGTTGAAGAACACGGATATGAAGAAATGCTGCCTCCATATATGGTCAACCGTGCAAGCATGACTGGCACAGGTCAGTTACCTAAATTCGAGGAGGATGCCTTCCGTATTGAAAGTGAAGATTACTTCTTGATTCCTACGGCTGAAGTGCCTGTGACAAATTTCCATCGGGATGAAATCATGAGCATGGATGATCTGCCGATAAGTTATGCGGCATACAGCGCTTCTTTCCGATCAGAGGCAGGTTCTGCCGGTCGTGATACCCGCGGGTTAATTCGCCAGCACCAGTTCAATAAGGTTGAATTAGTGAAGTTTGTAAAGCCGGAAGATTCTTATGGGGAATTGGAAAACCTCACGGGTCATGCCGAAAAGGTCCTTCAATTGCTAGGTCTTCCATATCGAGTACTAAGCATGTGTACGGGAGATCTTGGTTTCACTGCTGCTAAAAAGTATGATATCGAGGTTTGGATCCCGAGTTATGGAACGTATCGTGAAATTTCTTCTTGCAGTAACTTTGAAGCATTCCAGGCTAGAAGGGCCAATATCCGCTTCCGACGTGATGCAAAAGGAAAACCGGAACACGTCCATACTCTAAATGGATCAGGTTTGGCAATCGGCCGTACAGTCGCGGCGCTTTTGGAAAATTATCAGCAGGAAGATGGCAGTGTTATCATTCCTGAAGTATTACGACCATATATGCGCGGTGTGGAGGTCATTAAACCGTAAGTTAAAGAAAAAAGGAATCAGCTTCTGATAAAAGAAGCTGATTCTCCTTTTTATCTAAGTTTAAAAATTATTTCAAAAAACTTTCTAGACTGCTTGACTTTGATTTTAATTCAATGTATTATAATAAATGTTGATACGGAGGTATACCCAAGTTCGGCTGAAGGGATCGGTCTTGAAAACCGACAGGGGAGTCAAATCCCGCGGGGGTTCGAATCCCTCTACCTCCTCCATAACTTATTAATAACCACAGCGCATAAATTGGATATCGATAAATTCCGTTACAGAGATGTAACGGAATTTTTGTTTTCTAATATATTGAAAAACCACCGGATAACCGGTGGTTTTTTTGTTTTACATATTTCGTAACAACTTGGTTTGCTCCATATATTCGGCAATCCGTTTTATAAGAGGTTCGATACTTGCTTCATCCTGCATAAGGTCATATTCATTTATATTCAATCGAAGGACAGGACAGGCATTAAATTGATCAATCCATTCTTCATAACGGCCGTGCATCTCCTTCCAATATTCAATTGGGGTATGCTGTTCCATCGGACGGCCACGCTCTTGGATACGGTCGAGGATATCGTCCAGTGAACCTTCGAGATAGATAAGTAAATCAGGGTGCGGGAAGTATGGCGTCATTACCATGGCGTTGAAAAGGCTTGTGTAAGTTTCGTAGTCCACATCGTTCATCGTACCTTTTTCATGATGCATTTTTGCAAATATTCCAGTGTCTTCATAAATGGAACGGTCTTGGATAAAACCGCCTCCATATTCAAAGATTTTTTTTTGCTCTTTAAAACGTTCAGCGAGGAAATAGATTTGCAGATGGAAACTCCAACGATTAAAATCATCGTAAAACTTATCCAGGTAGGGGTTCGTATCAACCTTTTCAAAGGATGTCCTGAATTGAAGGGCATCGGCTAATGCATTGGTCATGGTTGATTTTCCTACGCCAACCGTCCCTGCTATCGTAATGACGGCGTTGTTTGGAATATTATATTTCTTGCGTAAGTTCATTTGACTTTACTCCTTTTTGCAGGGCATTCTCTATTTGGGTGATTATCGTTTTCAAATCATCCTTGTTGCCGACGAAATCCAGTTCATCTCCGTTAAATGTAAGCACAGGTATGTCAGGGTGCCGTTTTTCAAACGTTTCCATGAATATTTGGTAATCTGCGGATAATTGCTCTAAATAAATGGAAGATATATTTTTTTCGAAATCACGGCCTCTTCTACCGATGCGGGAGATCAGAGTATCAAGACTTGCGTTTAAATAAATGACCATATTAGGTTTTGGCATATCCCGTGTTAAAATATTGAATATTTCAAGGTATTTATTGTATTGTTCGTTTTTTAGGGTTCGTTCAGCAAATATCAAGTTCTTGAATATATGGTAATCAGCCACCACGGCTTGGTCATTAGTAAGATACTTTTTTTCGATATCTTCCAATTGTTTATAACGGTTACATAGAAAAAACATTTCTGTTTGAAAGCTCCACTCATCAATGTTGTTGTAGAATTTACCTAGAAATGGATTTTCATCTACAATTTCCCTCAATAACGAAAATTGAAAATGCTCTGCGATAGCTTTTGCAAGTGATGTTTTTCCCACGCCGATTGGACCTTCGACAGTGATAAATGGGGTGGATTTCATCCAATCTGTCCTCCTTCATGAGGTATCAAGCTGAAATTCCCAGTTTATTAGGTTTCAGCCAAGAGATATTGTATCACAGACTTAGGACTTAAGTGATATTTTTGTCAGTTTGCTAATGAAGGAGAATGAAAGAGTGTGTAACAGGGGGATATGGTGGGGAATGCCTTGATGGATGCCTTAAGAACATGGTTCATCATCTTTAATGCATAATGATTATCTTCCTTTGATGCTGAAGCGATGCAATCCTCGGGTATCCATAATTTATATTCCGGTATATAGGCATCTTTGGCCGTGAACAGGACGCAGATTTTACCGGCTATACCAGTAATGATCAGGGTTTCCACCTTTAATCGTTTGAGTAATGTGTTGAGGGTGGTCCCATAAAATGGAGAATGCTTCGGCTTGATGAGAAAGAACTCGTCTTGTTGTGGTTTTGTCGTTTCAATTAATGGCAGGTATCAATTATTTTATCGAAGTCAGCCTGCCATAAATCATAATGGTCATTGATATAAATGATTGGAAAGCCCTTTTCTTGCATTTGCTTTTTTAATTTCAAAATCGGATCGATGATAAGCTTCGTATGTTCAAGGAGCATATTCCCGTGTTTGAAATCAAAATCATTGATCATATCAATGATAAGCAAGGCGAAAGAAGGCGATTTAGGTCGATTCATGGTATATCCTCCTTCATTGTGAGAATTTACTTGCAGCACATATGCAGCTTGCGTTACTATTCATTAGAATAAGTAGTATGACCTTTATTTTGTCTTATATTTGTCTGTTTACTCCTACTTAATTTGAGGGGGTTTTTTTATGAAGGATGATGTTTTTTACATGAATTTGGCCTTGAAGGAAGCTAAAAAGGCGCAGGCATTGAATGAAGTGCCGATTGGCGCTTTAATCGTAATAGATGACCAAGTTATTTCGACGGGGCATAACCTAAGGGAAACAGAACAGAATGCGACGGCACATGCAGAGCTACTTGCGATCAATGAGGCTTGTCGTGCTACTGGCAGCTGGCGCCTTGAGGATGCGACGCTATATGTAACGTTGGAACCTTGTCCCATGTGTGCAGGTGCCATTTTACAATCGAGGGTAAGGCGGGTTGTTTTTGGAGCGCACGATCCAAAGGCCGGATGTGCAGGGACATTTATGGATTTACTTCGAGATGAACGCTTCAACCATCAATGTGAAGTAACGAGCGGTGTATTAAGGGAAGAGTGCGGTTGGATATTGACTTCTTTTTTTAAAGAGCTTAGGAATAAAAAGAAAAATTTGAAAAGAGAGAGAGCACTCAAGATTATCGAAGAAAATAAATAGGTGAAAAACGAATGTTGAAGATGAGGCTTAGCTTCATTTGATAAATTTGGAATCAAACTGTCCATGAACAACACTTGCGTTTTTTTTGTTACCTTAGTATAATAAATTATGCGTCGACATGACGCTGCGAAATTGGTATTACATTTGCCGTGCTAGACGGGGAGGTAGCGGTGCCCTGTACTCGCAATCCGCTCTAGCGAGGTTGAATCCCTTCTCGAGGTTAGTATTCTGTAGGGCCTGCCTTAAGTAAGTGGTGTTGACGCCCGGGTCCTGCGCAATGGGACTCCATGAACCATGTCAGGTCCGGAAGGAAGCAGCATTAAGTGGAAGTTCTCATGTGCCGCAGGGTTGCCTGGGCCGAGCTAACTGCTTAAGTAACGCTTATGGTTGCTAATCGACAGAAGGTGCACGGCAGTTATTTTACATAAACAAAAAACTCATTCGTATCGGGTGGGTTTTTTTTTATGCCAAGAAGGTAAACTGCTTGGTTTTTTGAAAACAATGAGGCAATCATAAAATTTCCTTTTAGACTTTGAAATTAAGGAAATCAGTAATGTATAATAAACAAGATGGAGAAAAAAGGAGGGATTTCCGTGGGGTATCAAGCATTATACCGGGTATGGCGGCCACAACAATTCATTGATGTAGTTGGGCAAGAACATGTAACGAAAACGCTGCAGAATGCCTTGGTCGGGCAGAAGGTTTCACATGCCTATTTATTTTCCGGTCCACGCGGGACAGGGAAAACAAGTGCTGCCAAAATTCTAGCAAAAGCAGTGAATTGTGAGCATGCCCCGACAAGTGAGCCCTGTAACGAATGTGCTACTTGCCGCGGAATCACTGATGGCTCCATATCAGATGTTATAGAAATTGATGCAGCATCCAATAATGGTGTCGAGGAAATCCGTGACATTCGTGATAAGGTCAAATATGCACCGAACGCGGTTACATATAAAGTTTATATCATTGATGAGGTACATATGCTTTCACAAGGCGCTTTCAATGCGCTTTTAAAGACATTGGAAGAACCTCCGAAGCACGTAATTTTTATATTGGCAACGACAGAACCTCATAAGATTCCACTAACGATCATCTCCCGTTGCCAAAGGTTTGATTTTAAAAGAATTCAGCCTCAAGATATTGTTGGCAGGATGTCACAGATTATTGCAGAAACAGGTGTTTCATGTGATGAACAAGCTCTGCATATCATTGCGAGGGCAGCAGAAGGCGGGATGCGAGATGCCCTAAGCCTTCTTGATCAAGCGATTTCCTTCAGTTCGGAGACGGTTTCCGTGGAAGATGCATTGACTGTCACCGGTTCTGTTTCGCAGGCATTTTTAAGCAGGTTGGCAAAGGCTATATATGATAAAGAAGTAGCGGTGGCACTTGAAGTCCTTGAAGAATTGCTAGCTATGGGAAAAGATCCGGCTAGGTTCATAGAAGACATGATTTATTATTTCCGTGACATGCTTTTGTATCAAACTGCACCAGCCCTGGCAGAATCCTTCGAGCGTGTATTGATAGATCCCCAATTTAAAGAATTGGCGGAAGTCATCTCCTCTGAATCGATTTACTCCATTATTGAAAGCTTCAATCAAACACAGCAGGATATGAAATGGACAAATCATCCAAGGATTTTCCTTGAAGTGGCACTTGTGAAATTATGTAATGAGCAAAGGTCAAATCAAACGGATGATGGGCAGCTTAAACAGATGCAGCAGAAAATAGATGATCTAGAGAAAAAATTAATGGAAATGCATAAAAATGGCATTCCGGCAGCCATGACAGAAAAACCTGCAGAGCAGGCGAAAGCACAAAGGGCCATTAAAAAAGCATATAAAGCACCTGCAGGAAAGATCAATCAAGTTTTGAAACAAGCTACAAAGCCAGATCTTAATGTAGTGAAAAGTAAGTGGGGAGAAGTGCTTGAACAGTTAGGTCAGCAAAACCAAAAGTCATTGGCAGCTTTATTAACGGAGGCAGAACCTGTTGCTGCGTCAACTGAAGCTTTTGTGGTAAAATTCAAATATGATATTCATTGTCAAATGGCAATGGAAAATAACCGTTTCGTGGAAGTGATGGCCTCGATCATGCAGCAATTGACCGGGCACCGTATGGAGATAGCTGGTGTTCCGGAGAGCCAGTGGCAAAGGTTGCGGGAGGACTTCATTTCAACACAGCAGTTCGACGGTCCAGAAGAAACGGAATCAAAAGAAGAAGACCCCTTTATAGCAGAGGCTAGAAAATTAGTCGGCGATGATCTACTTGAAATTAAAGAATAATTGGAGGTAAGGAAAATGGGTATGCGCGGCGGTAATATGCAAAATATGATGAAACAAATGCAAAAAATGCAAAAGAAGATGGCAGAGGCACAAGAAGAATTAGGTGAAAAAAAGATTGAAGGCACTGCTGGCGGCGGAATGGTAACGGTCATCGTGACAGGCCATAAAGAAATAGTTGATGTAATCATCAAACCGGAAGTTGTCGATCCGGATGATATCGATATGCTTCAGGATTTAGTGCTGGCTGCAACTAACGATGCTTTGAAAAAGGCTGAAGAACTGACAAACCAAACGATGGGACAATTCACTAAGGGAATGAACCTTCCGGGTATGTTTTAAGCAAGTTCAAAAGAAACTTCCTTTCAGGAGGTTTCTTTTGAGATTTTTAGGGGGAATTTGATGCATTATCCAGAACCGATTTCCAAGCTCATTGACAGTTTTATGAAATTGCCGGGGATTGGGCCTAAAACGGCTGCTCGATTAGCCTTCCATGTACTAAGCATGAAGGAAGATACTGTTTTGGATTTTGCAAAAGCACTTGTGAATGCTAAACGGAATCTTATGTATTGTTCAGTCTGTGGTCATATTACAGATCAAGATCCCTGTTATATCTGCGAAGATCAAAAGAGGGACAGAAGTTTGATTTGTGTGGTTCAGGACCCGAAAGATGTAATAGCTATGGAAAAGATGCGAGAGTTCAATGGTTTATACCATGTACTGCATGGCAGTATTTCACCGATGGACGGAATTGGTCCAGAAGATATAAACATTCCTGATTTATTAAAACGCCTGCAAGATGAAACAGTGCAGGAGGTCATTTTGGCTACTAATCCTAACATTGAAGGTGAAGCGACAGCCATGTATATTTCGCGGTTGCTAAGACCGTCAGGGATTAAAGTGACCAGAATTGCCCACGGACTTCCTGTTGGCGGAGATTTGGAGTATGCGGATGAAGTGACGCTATCAAAAGCAATTGAAGGAAGAAGAGAAATATAAGATAGCTGGGAGGACTTCACTTGTTCTTTCGTAAAAAAAAGAAACTTCGAAATGAATTTAATGAGTCATTAATCGAAGATCTTGAACATTTGAAATGGAATTGGCATAATCAAAAATCATTACTTGAAAAAAGCGTTGATCCATCTGAGGAAGTAATCGCCCAAACAAGACTGGCGGAAGTGAAATATTTCTACTTATTCAGGGAAGTTAAAAGAAGGAATGTCCGCATAAAAAGATGATAAGTAGATGGCTGTGAAGGAATGCATTTTCTTCATAGCCATTTTTTGTTTGAGTTCTTAATCCAAAGATCTCTTCATATAAGTGAAGTACAAGCTTGCGGGGAGGAATGATTTTGGAACCAGTTGTCTTTGTTGCCGTAGTTGGCGGCCTGATTTTAATGCTCCTCATTATAGGGGCGCCATTAAGACCCGTCCGGTTTATAGGGCAGGGGATTATAAAGATTATTATCGGTGCAGCCTTTTTGTTCTTTTTGAATACACTTGGGAATCAAGCGGGCATTCATGTACCCATCAACCCTGTTACCTCAGCAGTCGCCGGCCTGCTTGGAATACCAGGAGTTGCAGCTTTGGCGGCCATTGGCTATTGGGTCATTTAAAAGGCGTTAGCGTCGATGTTACTCTGAAAAACCTCATGGAAACTCCTTGAGGTTTTTATCATGTTATCGTTCATTTAGGTTTTTTTAAAAATATGCAAATAAACCATTGACGAAAAAAGAACAACCTGATAATATATTAGGAGTCGCCAATAACGACATCATAAATACTCAATCAAAAAAATGTGAAATAAATATTGACATTAGAATGAGTTGATGATAAGATAATAAAGTCGCTTACGAAGTAACGACGAAGAATTGCTCTTTGAAAACTGAACAAAACAAAGCGCCAACGTTAAATTTTAAGTGAGCACACACTATTAAAAAAGCAAA
>NZ_JAWRYN010000449.1:0-278 GCF_046534585.1 Peribacillus sp. SIMBA_075
AGTAAATCAGTTTCAGCGCGATCAATTTCTCGCTGTGTTGGCTTGCTGTAGCTTGCTTGTGCCATTTGTTAATTTACCTATATTGATATTGAGTTATAGCGGCACACCCAATGGATTTGCCGCTGATGTTTGCTCACCCGGTTAGAGGTGAAAGGCCAGAACTGTTAAAGAGCAATTTGCTTATGCCGCTTGGCGGTAAGCACTTTCTTGATACTTCAGGGCGCCAGCTGTAACGATTTCCAATCGATAGGCGTCTTTCTCTGGGATAACTTCTTTCC
>NZ_JAWRYN010000450.1:0-278 GCF_046534585.1 Peribacillus sp. SIMBA_075
TTTCAATTTTTTCTCCATTTTTATTCAAATACGTTTGTAAAGAATGATAAATGGGCTTCCCCGTTCTGAGGACATGCATGAGTGTACTTGTTTTTTCAGTTAACGATGGGTACACATCAAGGATGTACTTGCCAATCACCTCTTCTTTTTGTAAACAGTCAAATTTAGCGGCATTGTGATTATAAAAGATCGTGACCCCTTGATCATCTACAACGTGAATGGCTTCATCGATGGCTTCTAAAATTAATTCAAACCAATCCGCTCTTTCGACAACCTTC
>NZ_JAWRYN010000451.1:0-278 GCF_046534585.1 Peribacillus sp. SIMBA_075
CTTGGATATCCAAGAAGACGACAAACCGATCACCACACTTCCGATGAGCTATTCGTACGGCTTGTCGATCATAAATAGCCATCTCGTCTGTGGCGCAGCGATCATTGTCACAGATGCCTCGATCTTGAAAAAGGAATTTTGGGATTTGTGCAAAGAGCGGCAAGCAACGACGTTCGGGGGAGTCCCATTCGTTTATGAGATGCTCGATAAGCTGAAGTTTGAACAGTTCGACCTTCCGAGTTTAAGAACATTGACGCAAGCAGGAGGGAAACTGAACG
>NZ_JAWRYN010000452.1:0-278 GCF_046534585.1 Peribacillus sp. SIMBA_075
GTGTTGGATGTCGCAATAACGGACCGTGGCCGCATTAAAAGGAGTCATGCGAATGACAGCCTCGTCCTGCAACGGACATCCAGGGACATGATTCGCGTCACATTCTGCGCAACGCGGCGGGGCCGGCCGCGCCTTGCCCCGGCCCGGGCTGCCCCGGCAAGATGCGGCATCGATTGGGGAGTCGACCCATGCCACTGACGAACACCCGGCCCGGAACAGGGAGTGCGTTGCCCTGGTTGCTGGGGGCCGCGCTGGTCCTGCTCTCGGCCTGCAAGCGC
>NZ_JAWRYN010000075.1:0-11154 GCF_046534585.1 Peribacillus sp. SIMBA_075
CCCCTCTCAGATAGACTGTTAAGAACATTTTATCATGCTCTCTTTTTACTCTGTCTACCTGTAGGGGATAATACCAGCTCTCTTTTTATTTCTCTTCTTCATGACAGATAGGTAAGAGTTTGACGTTATCGCCCCCTTTTCCCCCTGCTCTCGTTTATGGTTCTATCCTCAAATAATATGCATATACGATGGATAAAATTCACTAATCCATTAATCACACATAAAGGTGTTTGGCCCACAGTAGAGATGACTGAAAGGCTTCCTAAATCCCGCAATACTCTCGTATAACTATTTATTTTCTAATGTATTAAAAATTGGATAATAGCCATGATAATAGTGAGGACATCGAACACTTCATTCGGTAACACTATAAACTTGGAGTGTTAAAAGAAAATGAACAATGCATAAAATCGGATAATAAAAAAGAGAGCAAACCTTGTTTTATGAAGAAACAGAATTTACTTCAAACAAACAGGAACTTAGTGAACATTTAGATGAAAAACTTAAAAATAAGAAAGAATCTTTAGAGAACAGCAGTGACTTGCTCGCCTGTGAATCTTCATGGCTTAAAGTCAAGATTATTTTTATAAATGGACCTTAGCAAATACATAGTAGTGAATAAAATATGAAATAACAAGTGCATTGAAAAAACACCTACATTTCAAATCCCTAACGGTTCCATAGATCCAATATTAAATAGGATAACTAAAAATAACTGTGCAATTTCTTATTGGAAGAAACACAAGTTAGACCAAAAAGAAAATATTATATTATCACCTTACAAATAAAGGGGATGAAATGTTGAATAATCTTTAATGATTACAAAGTTCTATTATGGGGCGGCTTTAAAAAAAGGAAGGGTGTTAAAGTAAAACTCATGAATAAAAATGTCTTTTTTAAAATTATCTTATCGAATCTTTTCTCAATAATTTTGAAAGTAAATTAATAAGTCCACCTTCTAAAGAAAAAAAGGCTGAGTGGGGGATAAAATGTATGAGTTTATTTAAGAAACAAAGAAAAAACAGAGTTAATCTCTCCTCATTCGAACAAGACAATCAAAATAAGAAAACGAACAAAGACTTGTTAAAAACAAGCCTCCAAGGAAACATTCAACATGTAAAGCAAAAGCTTGGAAATAGCGGCGACATCGTGATTAGAGAAATACAAATTGGAAAAGAGGGAATCGTTAAAGCATGTATTTTTTATACCGATGGTTTGGTGGACACTAATTCCATTCAGAACTTTATCATGGAATCACTCATGTTAGATATCCACCCCGATCAGATGCCTATGATATCGTCTCAACAGAACGTTTTACAAGTATTGAAAGATCGCATCCTTGCGGTTGGAGACATACAGGATGTTACGGAATTCAGTTCTTTACTGAATTCCCTGTTATCAGGGGATGTTATTCTCTTATTGGATGGATATGCACAAGGTTTTACAATCGGTATGCGTGGAGGAAAAGACCGTGGTGTAATGGAATCCACCACGGAAAGCGTCGTTAGGGGGCCAAAGGAAAGTTTTACGGAGAACTTGCGTACCAATACGGCGTTAATTCGTCGAAAAATAAAAACCCCCCGACTTTGGTTGGAATCGAAAAAAATTGGAGAATTGACCAAAACCGATGTAGCAATCATGTATATTGATGGAATTGTGAATGACAAAGTCGTCGAAGAAGTGCACAAGCGTCTGGATCGAATCGATATCGATGGAATCCTAGAAAGTGGTTATATTGAGGAATTGATTCAAGATGAAACGTATAGTCCCTTTCCGACTATATATTATTCGGAACGTCCTGATGTGATTGCCGCGGAGCTTTTGGAAGGGAAAGTTGCCATACTAGTGGACGGAACGCCGATTGTTTTAGTCGTTCCTGCACTGTTCATCTCCTTTATTCAGTCTGCGGAAGATTATTATCAGCGTGCAGACATTAGCACCCTTATTCGTATGCTTCGTTTTTTTACTATTTTTATTGCTCTACTAGGACCATCCTTATATATCGCTATTACCACGTACCATCAGGAAATGTTACCAACCCCACTGCTGATTGGTCTATCCGCTCAACGAGAAGGGGTTCCCTTTCCTGCATTCATTGAAGCTCTCATGATGGAAGGGGCGTTTGAAATCTTGCGAGAAGCTAGTTTACGAATGCCAAAAGCTATAGGACAAGCTATATCTATTGTAGGAACACTGGTGATAGGAACAGCGGCAGTAGAGGCTGGAATCGTATCGGCTGCCATGGTAATCGTTGTTGCAATCACGGCTATTTCAAGCTTTGTTCTTCCTGCGTTTACCATGTCCATGTCGATTCGAATGCTCCGTTTCCCGATGATGGCGCTTGCTGCCTCTTTCGGCATATTCGGGATAATGGTTGGGTTCATTGCACTTGTTCTTCACATGTGCAGCTTGCGTTCCTTTGGGGTTCCCTATATGAGTCCTTTTGGTCCTTTTATCCGTGAAGACATTAAGGATACGTTTATTCGGGTACCTATAACGTGGATGTTTGCTCGCCCCCGTTTAATCAGCCAGAAAAACAATAAACGTGAACAAAATTCGGCACCGAAACCGCAACGGAATAAAATGTAAGATTGAAACTAAAATTATCTAAAAGGCGTCAAAATACACAAAATGCTTCTATTTAGATTGGATGAAATCATTTATCATGGCGATTCTAAGCTACCAAAAAGGTATAAGAATGATTGGAATTTTGACTTGTCTGTGAATGTATAAGGTAAATACAAAGATTTGACGGACCGTATCCCATTCATAAAGCAAATAGAGAAAGGAGTAGTTGAAAGTGGTGGCTGTTGCAGGAATCCTTGTCATCGTCGCTGTGATCATCGCGATTGATGTTCCTCCTTTGGTGAGGAAAAATTAAAAAAGGAACTATGGATATTTTCCATTCTTCTACTATTCGGTCCCGCGTTAAGCATCGCCCAAGCGCTGAATATCAAGATTCCCAATCCACTAGATTGGATTACAGATATTTATAAACCGCTTTCCGACATGATTGAAAAATTATTAAAATGAAAATGGAATATGCAAAAGATGCTTAGAACGGCAAAAATGGGCATGTAATCATTTATCATTAACGTTATAAATCATCGAATCTAAGGTATTATTTTTTTAGAAGCATTTACCGTAACATGTATTCTAATCTCTTATGTGCGAATTTTATCTTCCGATCAGGATTTACGTTTTTTTTCGAACGATCGCTAGCCCTAATAATATTTGAGAGAAAAAAAGCCTACAAGTTAGAGAATAAGGAATAAATATAGTCTTAATAGATGCTTGGAAATAGACTATATTTGGAAAATAGACAATAGATAAGCTTATGATGCTCTTCCCTAGAAGAAAAGTCAACATACGGTAGTTCTTTAATTTCAACGTTTGGGCAAGAGCGAAGATGGATCATAAAATGAAATCGTCACATAACCCGTAATAAACCAAATAATAGAAAAAAATCGAGCGAAAGGAGTTTAACCTATGAAACGGAGCTTTACAATGCTTATCATGCTGATTGTATTTCTATTTATCACTACGGGTTGCTGGAATCGTCGTGAATTAAATGAACTTGCTATTACGCTGGCCATAGGTCTGGATAGTACAAAGGATGGTCAATATCTTGTAACCGCCCAAGTAGTAAATCCAGGAGAAGTAGCTGGAAAGGATGGTGGAGGTAGCGGACTTTCATCGGTCATCATCTATCAGGCGAGAGGGAAAACCATATTTGAAGCTATCAGAAAAATGACAAAAGAATCCCCAAGGGAAATTTATCCTTCACATCTCCGAATACTCGTGATTGGTGAGTCATTAGCAAGAGAAGGAATTGGAAAACTGTTAGATTTTCTCTCAAGAGACTGGGAAATGCGATCAGATTTTTATACCGTCGTAGCTAAGGGAATGAACGCAGAAGATATCCTGAAAGTACCCACAGCTTTAGAAAAAATACCTGCCAATAATTTGTTTAGTACCCTTGAAGTCTCAGAAAAAGCATGGGCAGGTACAAGTGCCGTTACATTAGATGAATTGATCGCGGGTATGGTAAGTGACGGAAAAAAACCGGTGTTAACAGGAATCCAAGCAGATATAAAAGGTGATGAAGAAACTTCTTTGAGCAAACAGAATGTAGAAATGATTGATTCCCCTGCTCGAGTAAAGTATGGTAACTTAGCTGCATTCAAAAAGGATAAATTAGTCGGTTGGTTAGATGAGAAACAAAGCAAAACGTATAACGTTATTACAAACAAGGAGAAAAGTACAGTTGTGAATATACCATGTCCTAAAGGCGGAAAAGCTGTGTATGAAGTGAAAAAGTCAAACACGGAAATGAAGGGTAAGATAAAGAATGGAAAACCTGAGATAGATCTAAATGTTCGTGTGGAAGGCAATGTAGGTGAAGTAGAATGCCATATCGATTTGACAAAACCAGAAACGATTGAAAAATTAGAGGAAATTTATGAAAAAGAAACGAAGGAAATCTTCAAAAAGGCAATAGAACAGGTACAGGAAAATTATAAAGTAGACATTTTTGGATTTGGTGAGGCGGTTCATCGAGCTGATCCTAAAGCCTGGAAAAAACTCAAAAAAGATTGGGATAAAAATTTTGAGAACTTGCCTGTAAATATAAAGGTACAAGGAGAAATCCGACGCCTCGGTACGGTTGGTAATTCATTCCTGGAAAAAATGAAATAATTGGTTGGGCTTATACAAGGAATAAGGTTACATTTAGACAATTTAGAATGACCCCCTCCCAATCAATCTTGGGAGAAGCCATTCTAAAATCCTTGTATATTTGGTACCCCAATACGCTTCGCTCCCCCTTTAAGACCGTGGGTTACTCGTCCACCACCCAGCCAACGTAGCACGTTGGATTGCACTAAAAAAATCAATCTACCAACCTTGGAAGGCTCCCTCACCGGTAGGTAGGAACAAAAGCTGGTTTGTTACATGCCAAGAGGTCTTTGTTAGATGAGTCCGTAAACTCCTTAATGCTCCCTTCGGTACGCTTACCATTGACAGACGCCAAATGTAGCAGCACTCCTAAAGCTAGAGTTTATTCTAACAAAACAAGGGCAACAATAGGGATTATAACCATTGAGGGGATGTTGAACTATGGTAAAAGATATTAAAATTAGTGCTCGGCAATTTGCAATATTAGTTATTTTATTTTCTATAGGTACGACCATCTTAGTTATTCCTAATAGGCTGGCTCAAGAGGTAAAACAAGATGCTTGGATTGCAGCTGTAATCGGTATAGGCATAGGTTTATTGCTGGTGGCTTTATATATCGCTATAGGCAGGATGTTCCCCACTATGACACTTGTTGAAATCAATGAAACACTTCTCGGAAAATGGTTAGGTAAGGCAGTTTCTCTTACGTTTATATTCTTTTCACTTAACTCCACTGCAACACTATTGTTTTTTGTTGGGAGTTTCTTAACTACGCAGATGATGCCTGATACACCCATTGAAGCGATCTATATTCTTTTCGCATGCATCTTAATTATGGGAATTCGCCTTGGTCTTGAAACGTTGGCTCGTACTGGAGAAATTTTATTTCCTTTCTTTGTTTTTTTATTCATAGTTCTAGTGGCCTCAATATTTTTACCTCCTGTTCAATTTAAGTTTGAAAATATACAACCCGTATTTGAAACAGGAATAAAACCGATGATTCATGCTGTTTTTATTTTTACAAGTATTTTTTCTATACCATTTATTGTTTTATTAATGATTTTTCCTGTTTCAGTGAATCAACCAAAAGCAGCTGAAAAAAACTTTTTTATTGGAATACTAATCGGCGGAATCTGTTTACTTATCATTATCGCTTTAACTATTCTTGTTTTAGGCGCAGATAATAGTGCCAGACAAACATATCCAAGTTATGCTGTGGCCAGAAAAATAAACGTTGGTGATTTTCTTCAAAGGATTGAAGCAATAATGGCTATCATGTGGGTTATCACGATTTATTTTAAAACGGCTATTTACTTTTACGCGTCCGTTATCGGTCTTGCACAAACATTGAATATGAAAGATTATCGGCCACTTACGCTACCTTTAGGGATGATCGTGATTTCGTTTTCCTTGATTGCACATCCTAATATTGTCTATGTAGGCACATTTGATAAAGAAATTTGGCCGATATACGTTTCAACGTACGGACTTGTTCTTCCATTACTCTTATTAGCAGTCAATGCAATCCGGAAAAAAATAAAATACCTCTATAAATGGTAACTTGTTCCGATTATTGTACCGAAACTATGCTAAAACATGGCCAAAAACAAGACCGCGGGCTTTTGAGACACCAAGAGGGTCTTGGTGAAGTGAGTCTATCAACCCCTTATCCTCCCTTCGGTCCGGTACCGTTGACAGACGCCAAATAGAAAAAGGGTGCTTATCTAATTTTAGATAAGCACCCTTTTTCTCTTTCATCTCATCTTTAGTACATTCTTATTTTACACTAGTTTACATTACCGGAATTTCTAGACTAATAAAAAAGAGGAAGTAAATGAGAGTAAAAATGAGTGAATCAACGAAAAAAGAGGACGCTACGTTAAAATTACACCTACATCCCCCCACGAAACAGTTTCTAATTTCGCGTATGACCTCGATAGCAACACTCCAAATACTTTAAAAATACTCCAAAAGACTGATGTTATTGAAAAAAATTACATAATATACTCACTTTGTAAATCATCACCAATGAACAAGGAGGTGATCATTTATGAAGAAAAAATTGTATTTGTTTTTAACTGCATGTACGTTTTTACCTAATTATGTTCATGACAAATTCAAAAGCAGAAGCTGTAACATCAAAAACAATTTACATTGGTGAAGGTAATGCTTATGAGTCAGGTAGACTTTGGATTTATCCCGGTCAAATAGTACAGTTACGCGTAGATAACTACGGAAGTGTTAAGGTTAAAGCAAGGGCTTGGCAATCAGTACGGAGTAAAAATATATATTACTATAATTATTGGATTGAAAATGCAGGAAGCCGTAATAGTATAAGACCTGTTACTGGAACTTACTTTTATTTTGATTTATGGTGCAGGTACGCGTTTGCTGGTTCCAATGTAAGTGCTTCGATGTCAGTAACAGCATATTAATAGACTTTGAGTTATTCACTTCAAAAAAACATGAAAAGTATCCTGAAATGCAAAAGGAACTTAGAATAGAATGATAACCTCGATAGAATATAAAATCCAATAACCCCGGTGACTAGGCCGGGACTGGGTTTTACCTGGTGAATGTTATATAATTAGGGTATGACTTATTAGACATTGTTGGTCATACTCCTTTTTTATTTGGGCATAGAAAAAGAGCTTATAAGCTTCATTGTTCACTTTCCGAAAAGTCGAGCAATGAAGCCTTTTTTTCTGTTTTTTCCGCTTCTCTTTCTGCTTTAATAGTTTCTATTGCCTCTTTAGTAGCAGCCACTTCTTTTTTAGTGGATTCCACTTCTTCCTTGGCCATTAATAAAAGCTGTTCTTCTTTCTTTTCCATCGTTTTAACCACGGCAGCAGATACTTCAGCGACTATTTTATCTAATCGTTCATTAAACCTTTTTCTCGTTCTTCTTCATATTTTGATTTTTCGTTTAGACGTTCCACTAAAACGCGGGTCAGTTCGGATTGTTTTTCTATGGTTTTGTATTGCTGGTCCATTCTAGCCGTTATATCTTAAATTAGAAGTTGGCTGGATTATTGGAAAAGATAATAAACTTGGTGAATCTGTAAGAATTGAAGAAGCTGAAGATTATGTATTTGGATTAGTTTTGGTGAATGATTGGAGTGCACGTGATGTTCAAAATTGGAGTATAAACCTTTAGGACCTTTCTTAGCGAAAAGTTTTGCTACCTCTGTTTCACCATGGGTAGTTCCATTAGTTGCACTAGAGCCGTTCCGTGTGGATGGACCTTTATATTTTAAAGGCTTAATGGCAAGGCTCTTGATATGTGAGGTGATAGGGAATGACTAGAGATATACCCAAGGAATTAGCTCAAGCATTAGCAAATAAAGGAGCAGCATCCCATTCTATTAAGAGCGTCGATAAACCAAAAAGATAAAGGATCAACCGAAAACGAGTTTAATGCCACCTTGTTCATGATTTTGACCTGGGGCGTATCTTCTTTTTTGAATCGCTTTTCTTAATGAACTCCCTCAGTTTAATAGATAATGCTCACGAATACTCGCTTATTCGCAGGATTTCAAACCACATGGTATAGGTTGCTTTAGATGAACGAAAGAGATAGGACCGTTTTGATAAGATGAGGGCAGATTGAAATAGGGGATCTATTGAAAATCCCATATTATTACATATACTGCACGCATTTCCACGCTGCCCCTGGAGGCTTTCCCTCCCATGTCTCAACGGGTCATAATCCTATGCCCTTTCATTCCTTCGTCATACCTATCCAAGGGGTGGAGGCCGGTTTTGCTAACGGAACGGGTCATTGCCCTTTTGTTCATTACATCCAGTACTTCGTGCTTTCTTTGAAATCCTACGAATAAGCCAACTTTCGTTAAATAACAATGTGATAAATTTACGCTGCTAGTTGTTCAAGAGGGAAGATCATTTCCAGTTTATAGGCAGTGCCATTACGAGCTATCCCTACTAGGACACGGGCGAGTTTTCCACAAAGTTTCATGATGGATTTCATTTTCTTAATCTTCTTCACTTTAACATTGTTCGAGTGTAGGGCTTTAAACTCAGGGTTATTCATCACCAGACTCATGGTCGCAAGGAAGAGGTAACGCCGCAGGCGTGATCTTCCACGTTTGGAAAGAACAATTTGGCCTTTCCACTTCCCAGAGCTTGCCTCAGCGAGATGCAATCCTGCATGACGAAGGAGCGCATTCCCGTGAGCGAACCCACTCAGATCTCCAGCTTCTCCTAAGATTCCCGCCAGTGAAATCTCACTGATTCCTTTAATGGCAAGTATTTGCTTAACGAATGGAATCTGTTCCAATACGTTTGTGACTTCTTGCGTCACTCTTTCGAGTTGAGATGAAGCGAGATCATATTCCTCTAATAACTGTCCCAAGTGAAGTTTATACGCATCAAGGGCTTGTTTCGTACCAATTGAACGCTTGGCCAACGCAAGCAGGGAACGGGCTTTTTTATGCCCGGAATGTCGCTTCATACATGATTTCCACCCGGTTACGATATCTTGAGGCTGTAAGGAACATAATTCAGCTGGGGTAGGAAAGAGGCGTAGGGTTGCGATTGCCCCTTTACATGATACGTCTTTAAACACTTGCCGGAGCTCGGGAAAAACAACATCCACCCAGCGGTTAATTTGGTTGATGGAGCTTACAAGACGCTTAACGATCACATCTCGGTT
Organism: Peribacillus sp. SIMBA_075; assembly: GCF_046534585.1. Taxonomy (NCBI): domain Bacteria; kingdom Bacillati; phylum Bacillota; class Bacilli; order Caryophanales; family Bacillaceae; genus Peribacillus; species Peribacillus sp. SIMBA_075. Next base: position 9,350 of record NZ_JAWRYN010000075.1, read on the forward strand.
AGCCATAAGGACACGAAGTTTTTCAAATGATTCTGAAGTGGAACGAACGAAGGCATAGTAGCCATTCTTCACCATATCAGCGATGACAAGGGCATCTTTTTTATCACTTTTGGATTGCGTATTATCACGATTTTCTTTGTTTCTTTTGACATGGTGAGGATTGACCGTGACGACATCAATGTTTTGTTTGACTAGCCACTTTGAAAGGTTTATCCAATAATGACCGGTAGGTTCCATTCCGACTATCGTGGTGTCTAGGTTTTTCATTTGTTTTAGTTCCTGGATCCAGTTTAGTAATCGAGTAAAACCCTCTTCGTTATTTTCAAAAGACAAGGGTTTCCCGACCACAATGCCCCGAAAGTTTACAGCACGGGCCACGTGTACGTGTTGAGCAATATCCACACCAACAACTAGATGTCGATCCGTAATTCTCTCAATTAGTTGATTTTGTTTGTTTTGCATTTTAAAATTCATAGTAGAGCTTCCTCCTTAAGATGAGTTTTGGTTTGTGTGTACTCTCATCATACTGAGGGGCTCTGTTTTTTTCAAAGCCGATAATTAATGCTCTACAGGAATGCTAACGGGTGCGTTAGTTGAAGAAATTTCGGGAAATTTTTCTTGAAGAATAAGGTTAGAGTTCATGCTAAGATTCTCTGTAAAGAGAGGTGTTTTTTTTTGAACATACAGAAGTGTGAATCTTGCGAAAATCAATTTACATGGAGAGAAGTGGAAAGGACCACTACAGCTGGTTTTGGTTATCAGCCACTTATATGCAAGAAATGTGGAACTAAACATGAAGTTACTACGATGACCAGAATCATAGTTGCATTGTTGGTACCAATATTCATATTCATTCTTAACTCCAGTAATCTTCTCCCTTTTTATATTCCTTTTTATGTAGGATTGCCGATCATACTAGTTTTATTTTTTGCCGTCATGCTTAGCTTCCCTTATTTCGGAAAATATAAAGCTGTTCAAAACCGTAAATAAATTACAACTTTCTTCAACTAACGGGTCCGTTAGCTTTAGATCGGAGTTGTCTTTTAGGCAGATCCTTCTTTATGCAACTAAACGGGTGCATTAATTAAAGAAGGGATTAACGCTATTTATAGGGGAGTTGGAATTGTATGAACCTCTTTAAATTTTTTGTTTATCAAGTCGTGTTTTCTATGATTGGTATAGCAAATAATTATTTTTTTAAAGACATTATTTATGAACAGTTCCATATCAATAATAAATTAATTGTTTCACTGATTAAGACACCTATTGATTTGATAATAATTTATTTCGTCTTTAAGTTATATTTCTTATTAAAAATTAAGTTGAGATATAAGATTTTAATTCATATAGGTGCTTTTATTGTTGGGTTTTTAATTTTAGGGCTAATACTTAATCAAATTGTTATTTAAAATAATCTAAAGTTCAAGGAATGAGTTCTTCTTCAACTAAAGGGTGCAGTAGTTCAACAAATTAAAGTTGCTACGCAACCTTTTTCTTATTCGACTAACTGGCAGGTTAGTTGACGATGAGAAGATATAAAAAAGGTCTTTTCCAAAGCCCTTAAAGGAGTAATATCAGGTAGACAAATAATTGTTACAAGGGTGGATATCTTATCAATTATCAGGAGGATTTATGGAGTGAAGAATTGGGTAATTCGAGTTCTAGTTATTATTGCAGGGTTACTTCTATGGGCTGTTTTGAGAATTCTATTTCATTATCCTTATTGAACTAACGGGTGCGTTAGTTGTGCGAAATGTTTCTAACTTAAATTGAGAATGGTCACATTACTCAGGTAAAGGTTAGAC
>NZ_JAWRYN010000453.1:0-278 GCF_046534585.1 Peribacillus sp. SIMBA_075
CTTTTTTCCCTGGCTGACTAGCGGATGTGGATGCAGATGCAGATGCTTTTCCTTTTCCTTGTCCACCACGATCAAACTTTCTTCCTGTGCCGCGTTCACCACCGCGCTCATTACTACGTTCGCTACGTCCACCGCGTTTCTTTCTTCCTGTTCTTGGCTGTTCAATCACAACTGGACGATCTTTGAACTTACGACGAGGTGTGCCTTTCATGCCAACGATTTCAAAGTCGATTGCACGCTCGTCTTTATTTACGTTAATAACACGAATTGTAATTTCG
>NZ_JAWRYN010000454.1:0-278 GCF_046534585.1 Peribacillus sp. SIMBA_075
TAGATCGTCCAACTTTATTTATTGAAATCATCCAACGTAAAGGTTCTCGTGGATTTGGCGAAGGTAACTTTAAAGCGTTATTCGAATCAATTGAAAGAGAACAAGAGCGTCGCGGAAATTTATAAAATTTGTATCCACCAGCAAGAGTTCCTTTGTTGGTGGAAATTTCATTTTCATAGGGAGGAATCACGATGAAATTTGTTACATTTCGTCTCCCATCGAAAGAAATGCGAGCTGGATGGCTTGAAGGTGACAAAGTAATCGATATGAATCTTGCG
>NZ_JAWRYN010000455.1:0-278 GCF_046534585.1 Peribacillus sp. SIMBA_075
CTTGATAAGAAAGCGATATGAACATGTCAATGAATTGAACTTCCATCAACTGTAACGAAAAAATCGAAAATAATCAATGGAAAATTTAAAATTTATCGAAAATTTATAAATTGGACGTCAATCGGCAAATCTGCTTTGCGCATGAGTGAAATGACCTCTTGTAAATCATCTTTATTTTTCCCTGTTACACGCACTTGGTCATCCTGAAACTGCGACTTCACTTTGATCCCAGATTGCTTAATGAGTGCGTTGATCTTTTTGGCATTGTCTTTATCGAT
>NZ_JAWRYN010000456.1:0-278 GCF_046534585.1 Peribacillus sp. SIMBA_075
TGATTTAATTGCAGCATTGAAAACTTCGCTTTCTAACACTAACAATATGAAGATTGGAATATCTTCTATGCCATGTAAAGGCTTTGTCATACGCATACTTAGTCATAATACAGAGGATATGGAGTCTATATTTTTTCAGTGTCATCGTTTTGTTAGAGAGAATTGTCTGCATGAAGAATTAACATCCTATCGAAAATATTAAGTAGGAGAAGGGGATACTATGACTAATGTGGGATTATTATTTGTCGGTGCAGTTCTATTCATGAATGCACTAGCAG
>NZ_JAWRYN010000457.1:0-278 GCF_046534585.1 Peribacillus sp. SIMBA_075
TTCTAAAGCTGTATCTCCTAGTGAAATACCCCATGCCATTGCTAACGTTAATAGACTACCAATAAGCAGTTTCTTCATATTCCATCACCCGCATTTTTTATTTAAATATATCATGAAAATTTATCCATACCTTATGCAATTATGCATATTTGTTTTTTAGGTATTTTTTATTTCTTCATTTTTTTTATAATTGATTCTTTTAATGCATGGTTTCCTAATATATCAAAAAAGAAGCACGCTTTTTCATAAGCATCTTCAATTTCTGCTCTATCACACCC
>NZ_JAWRYN010000458.1:0-278 GCF_046534585.1 Peribacillus sp. SIMBA_075
TGGCTTAATTGGATGATCTTCACGATCCGCTTTTTGTGGTGGATCACCATTATGATTGGGATTATAAAATATCACGCCCTTTTGCCGTATCCCGTTGAAGCGGCGATAATTGTTTCGATACTCGCATTCGTTATTCCTTACTGGTTTTACCGCTATTCCACCATCGCTTATTTGATTGCTGAGATAGCACTGAGCGGGAGCCTTTACATCGTATTAAACTACTATTTCGAAGAGACTCAGTGGCAGTTTATTGTTATCGCCTTTGTCGTTGGTTTCCA
>NZ_JAWRYN010000459.1:0-278 GCF_046534585.1 Peribacillus sp. SIMBA_075
CGTATTTGGCGCCCGTCTCCCTTTTGCACGGGGTAGGGGAGGAGCGGGCGAAGGCTTTTGCTGGACTCGGAATTCATAGCATCGGTGACTTGCTGGAGTATTTCCCATCGCGCTATGAAGACTACCGCGTGCGTGATTTGACGGAAGTAAAAGATGGAGAGAGGGTCACGCTGGCGGGAACAGTGTACGGCGAACCCTCTGTTCGTTTTTACGGAAAAGGAAAATCGCGCATCTCTGTCAAGGTAGTCATGGACCGGGTAGTAGTAACCGCTGTCTGG
>NZ_JAWRYN010000076.1:0-10954 GCF_046534585.1 Peribacillus sp. SIMBA_075
AACCGCCGTATACCGAACGGTACGTACGGTGGTGTGAGAGGTCGGAGGCTAGGCGCCTCCTCCTACTCGATTTATGGCACTAACGGGGCAGTTTAGTTGAAGAAGGGTGATATAATAATTTCTATAAAACAGATGGGAAATGAGAACTATAGGGAGGGGAAATTTGAACTTGGACAAAACTCAAGTAATGGTTTACTTCAGCTTGTATTAGGGACGCCCGGAAATGATAAGTCGTGCCTATTATTTATTGTAATGGCTATCTTCCAGCCGAAATCGTAACAATTGCATAACCAACCCCTTTTTTATGAAGCTTTCAGGCTTCTTCAGAAGCCGAAAACGTTGATTCATCAACAATGTATAAAATCATGCATAACCAATAAAAACGAACGACGTGAACCCCCTTGGGCGCCAAGGGGGTTTTTGGTATGAGTATTCATAGATATTTTAGGATCTTGTTGGTTGGTGTAGCGTCAGGATTTTGCTAATTTACTACTCATGAATGCTTAACGTTGTAAATCCGCATTTTCCTGACTGGACCCGAAGTTGAGAATGTAAAGTACACATCAATTGGTTCTTACTACTCAAAAGTAGCAAGATAAGCAAATAAAAAAAGCAGTACCACCACTATAAAAGTGTTGGTACTGCTATATTAAGTGACAAGTTTTTTATTAATTAGAACGTACTTGCTACTTTAACAGCTTTTTCAAGCCCTGCAGCAATAATTTCTTCTGCTTTATCTGCGAATTGGTTGTGACCTTCAATCACTATTTTCTCTATATCTTTTACACCGAAAAAGCCCATCATACTTGCTACATATTTAACAGCCATTTCTACTTCAGCTGCTGGTCCTTTAGAATACACACCGCCACTTGCATTTAATAATGCAATTTTCTTATTTCCAACAAGACCTACCGGACCTTCTGGCGTATATTTAAATGTTTTGCCCGCGCGGTTTAAATAATCAATATATGTGTGTAGTACAGCTGGAATTGTTAAGTTCCATAATGGGAATCCAAACACAACTTTATCAGCTGCAAGGAATTGTTCTAAATATTTATCAGCAACAGTTACTGCTTTTGCTTCTTCTACTGTTAAATCAAGTCCTCTACTAGCCTTAAATGTACCGTTAATCATATCTACTCCTACATATGGCAATTCTTCCTTGTATAAATCAAGCTCTACTACTGTATCATTTGGATGAGATTCTTTATAGCTCGCTAAAAAAGCCTCATATAATTTCACACTAACTGCTTGATTTGCTGGACGATTGTTTGCTTTTACAAATAAAACTTTTGTCATTCTTTTTTCCCCCTGTTTCTCACTCTTATGTTGTTTTTTCGTCATTATTTTAGTGCGAATTCAAATTGTGTTGTTTGGGATCTTACGTAGCGTAATAAAACTTAAAGCGTTTCTTGTCTAAATTTTCTTAAAGTGGGATTTCCCATTTTGTGGGTGAAATACCCATAATGAATTCAAATTTATCTTGGCTTGATGAAGATGTGTGACTTTATAATATCTTTTTAAAACTATACTCCATTTCTCCAGCTAGAGCTTCGGGAGTATCACCAGTTTCTCTAAAATCATGCGTATATATTTGTTCAAACGGACCAAAATTTACTTGCTTATAAAATTCATAACAAGGGAATCCATCGTGTGCTCCTTGAATATCGATACTACCATCTTTTTTGACCTGTACAGTTAATAGGTAGTCAACAGGAGGTGCATATATATTTAAAGGGTTGCTAGCACTAGCACTCATTTGAAATTTGACGTCATCTGACTTCCATACAACATCAGTGCACAAAATACCTTCCGTACTAGCTTTTCCTGTTTTTTTATTAACGGAACCATCAGGAGTTGTGATTCTTTCTGTTGTTATGCCAGTATTCGCATATGTGAAGATTTCTTTTTTATAAAAATCTACAATTACTTCTTGTTCAATTCTGGAACGCATAGCGTTTACAGCATATGGTGTAAATTCACGTGAGTCACCTTCGAATTGAATCAGGTTTCCTGTTTGAGTATCCTTTTTAGTCTCAGTCCAAGACATTGGAATAAATACACTTGCTCTAACTTTAACGATATTAGTCATGAGACACACCTCTATGATTTTTAATTTTATGGATAATAATATTGAGTCATTAAGCAAAGCAAATCGCAATTTCTTTCGTATAAAATATTGCTTTTCCTTTAATATTTGCTTGTAAACTTCTACTTAGTATTTATATCTAGATTGTCGTTTTAAACCTGTATTCCATTTCCCCAGCTAGCGCTGCTGGAGTGTCACCAGTTTTTCTGAAATCATGTGTATATATTAATTCAAATGGACCAAAATCTGTTTGTTTATAAAATTCATAGCAGGGGAACCCATCATGTGCACCTTCAATTTGTGCAACACCACTCTTGTTAACATGTATAGTTAATAAATAATCAGCCGCAGGTGCTGCTGCATTTAAAGGGTTGCTTGCACTTGCCCTCATTTCAAAAGAAACTTCATCAGTGCCCCACACAACATTAGTACATACAATATTTTCTGTACTTGTTTTTCCTTTTTTATAATCAATAGAACCATCTGGATTTGTAACTTTTACAGTTACGGAACAAGCATTTGTATAGGTGAAAATTTCTTTTTTATAAAAATCAATAATCACTTCTTGCTCTAATCTTGACCGCATAGTGTTTACAGCGTTTGGTGTAAATTCACGTGCATCACCAGTGTATTCGAATATCTTTTCTGTTGCAGAATCTTTAATAGGTTCTAACCAAGCATACGGTGCAAATACACTTCCTCTAATTTTAACGATGTTAGCCATGAGAACCCTCCATAATGTATGAACTTTGTTTCGGTGAATCCTATTTCTTATATAATTGGACTATAGTCAATTTGATTGACTACATGGTGTATAGTACAATGGATTTTAAATAAAGTCAACCTGATTGACTTTATTTAAGGAGGTTTTATGTATGAAACATGAAGTATTTAGTGAATTGGATCTTACATCACTTTTATCATTATCCTTTAGTACATCAATTAATGAATTACATGACAGATTGAGTGAATTGGGATTTGGAGATATTAGACCTGCACATGGTTTTATGTTTAAATGCATCACTCCCAATGGAGCAACAGGTATAGAACTAGCCGAATATTTAGGAATTACAAAGCAAGCTGTGAGTAAAATGGTGGATTATCTTGAGAAAAGTGGCTATGTAATGCGCAAAGCTCATCCCACTGATAAGAGAGGGAAAATTATTGTTTTGACCGAACGAGGTTGGTTAGTAGTGAAAGCAAAAGAGAAAATACTAACTGAGATTGAGCAACGTTGGATTGAAAACATAGGTGCTGAACGCCTGCAAATGCTCAAAGAAGATTTAACAAAATTAGTTTATGAAGAAAATGAAGATAAACTATCATCGAAGTTAAGACCTGTCTGGTAATTATAGAGTTCATAAAGGGAACTTTTAATCGTGCTTAAATTCGTACTAACAGTACAGCATTCCTGTAATGATATAAATTAGCAGCAAGGTTTGTGAAGAATTGTACGGGAGCGTTAGTTCAAGAAAAACAAGCTTAATTGATTTGTGTTTCTATTTTCGTTGTTCCATTAAAGGGCCGATTGCTGAACAATGAGCAGTCGCTACTAGGCGGATCCGAATTAGTTCTATAAATAATTAGATGTAAATAATGAAGAAACCCAGCTAATCTTCTGATGTGAAGGTAGCTGGGTTTTTAAAGTTGGATGTGCAAAATAACACGAGTTTTGGAACAAATAATAGCATCTATGATTATCATAAAGTTGTTTTTAGCAGTATAAATGTCTGTTTTATGGAACCTTATTTATGACTGAAATAACGGATAGCCAATGAGTGCTCTTTTAACTTTGTTCATTAATCGAATTAGTTTGTTGAGAAAGTATAATTTTTATTTTAATCATGTTAATTCTTGGTTTTTGAAGGAGTTTGACATGGAGATTGTTATGAAAAATGGAGAGCTAGAATTTATAAAATGAATGTGGTTGGCATAGTGTAAACAAAAAAAACCGCAAATGCGGTTAGGTTTCATTGGTTAAAATTTAATTAAAAATTTGCAATGGTCATCTCTATCTGTTTTACAGCAAATTCTATTTACCTGGTCTGTTTCAAGTACATTTTTAAACATTTGTGTTTCACAACTGCAAGCTGTTTTGAATTCCTTCGCCACTGCTAGAATTGGACAGTTATACTCAACTAGTTCATATGTGTTTTCGCCTATTTGAGATATATTTGCCATATAACCTTTTTCGTTTTGAATTTTAACGAGTTCATTCATCTTTTCATGGGTAGATTTTTGAGCGATTCTTGTTGAATATTCCTTCGTTAGTCGTTGCTCTCGTTTCTTAAATAAATAATGGATGGATTCCTCTCCATGCAAATCTTTGATATCGTGAAGGAATTCAACACTGATTCCCTCATAATTTTTAGGGAATAGTCTTTCACCTTTTTCTGTTAAAGAATAGATTTGTAAAGGTCTTCCCATGGGCTGCTTGATTTCGTTACTTTGGATTAAACCATCTTTTTCTAATATATTTAGATGTTTTCTTACAGCCATATGTGTAATATTTAATCGATCAGTTAAGTCATTGACCGTTAATGATACTTCTTTTTTCAATAAATCAAGTATCTTATCTTTAGTAGATTTTTTTGTAGCATCCATGATCATGAGCACCTCACTTTCAAATAAGAGGAAAATTTAATCAAAATTGTATTTATAATAAAAAGCAGTGCGTATATGCTGTGCACTGCTGGAGTTTTTTATTTAAATTAAAACTAATTATACTATATAGTATAAAATTCTAAAAGAGAAATAGCCTATTTTGGCAATTATCGATATTGAAGAATTTGGCTTTTAAATAATATCTGAAGGAAATTAGAAAAAAAGAATCAGAAAGGATGCAAATAAATTGTTTCTAATTAACTTTTGTTGTATTCTTTAAAAAGATTAATTATACCTTTTAATATAAAAAGTATAATTAATTCGTTTGTTTTTTTCATAGTGGAATAGCTTAGAGAAAGGTAGGCAACTCATTTGAAAGAACTAAATGAAAAACAAGAAGTATTTTTCAATATATTAAGCGGTGATTCTACGGATGGTGACGGTGGTTATGGTGTTGGTACGATGGATCTAAATAATGTTACACCTATCATTATTAATCCAGAAGATAACAAAATCTTTATAGATATGGAAGCTCTACATGGTCGAAGTGTTGTGGAAAAAAAGGTAGGGTTCCGACCAAATAAATCTCATGCGGGAGATGACCCGAAACTTTATTGGATTGTTTGGGTGAGTCTTAATTCTACAAAAGATGGTCCATATTATTCAGGGTGTACCGCATGTGAGATATTTGTATCCAGAGAAGATCGACGCATTAAACTCGGATATAAGTCCATGCCAGAGCATGTTAATTACTTGGATAAAGCAATAAAAAGTAAATTTGTTTTATCACATATTGATAAGAAATCGAAAAAATTATTAAAAGAATTCTTAATAAGTTATGATAAAGATTTTTGGGAACGATCTAGTAAAGAATTAAAGGAACAAATCACTGTTTAATTTTCTTACTTAACTCAATCAATTTAAAAAATTATAAGGTTGGTCTGACTAGATAACTTACATTATGTTTGTAAGGATATTTAAATTTAGTATTTAATGATTATTTTAGATAAGTAGGAGTGAGTAAAATGGCGTTTGTTATTACATCACCTTGTATTTCGGAAAAAGCAGCAGATTGTGTTAATGTTTGTCCAGTAGATTGTATTGAGCTTAGTGAAGATCAATATATTATTGATCCATCTATATGTATTGATTGCGGTGCCTGTGAATCGGCCTGTCCAGTTGAAGCAATCTATCATGAGGATGAATTACTAGTAGAAGATCAAATTTTCTTTGAAAAGGCTAAAAAGTACTTTGGTGCATAATCTCATTCTTTTTAGTATGCCTAGTATATGAAAAACAGATTATGGACTTTGAGATGGAGGAGGACCTACTCTGTTAGTTAAATGAGTCTGACAGTAGTTAATTGATTATCATGAATTACTCTCAAATTTTAGATGAAATTAAAGCAATTTGTCCTCATTCGTTTATACGACTTGCTGAACCGATGGCAAATCATACATTTATTCAAACGGGAGGAAATGCGGATATCTATATCAAACCAGAAAATGTAGAAGAAGTTCAAAAAATAACTCGATACTCTTTTATAAAAAGGATTCCTTTAACCATACTTGGTTATGGAACAAATGTGATTATTCGAGATAGAGGAATTCGTGGAATTGTGATGATTTTGGACAATTTAAATAAAATAAAGGTACATGAAAATGAAATTAAAGCTGAAAGTGGAGCCAGTATCATTGATGTGTCCAAAGCTGCTCTCAAGCATCATTTATCAGGGATGGAATTTGCATGTGGAATCCCTGGAAGTGTAGGAGGAGCATTAATGATGAATGCAGGAGCCTATGGCGGAGAAATTTCATTTGTCCTAAAAAAGGCTAAAGTGATCACGATGTCTGGTGATCTTCGTACACTTGATGAATCTGATTTCCAGTTTGGCTACAGAAGGAGTATTTTTGAGAAAGAGAACTATATGGTGCTAGAGGCAATTTTTCAATTGGAGAAAGGAAGTTCCATGAAAATCCAAGAAAAAATGGATAAATTTACATTACTTCGGCAACAAAAACAACCACTTGAATTTCCTTCTTGTGGCAGCGTCTTTAAGCGTCCGCCCAATTATTTTGCAGGTAAATTAATCTCTGATAGCGGTTTGCAGGGGAAACGGATTGGGGGTGCGGAGGTCTCAACGAAGCATGCTGGCTTTATTGTGAATATAAATCATGCAACATCAACGGATTATCTGCACTTGATTCAATATATTCAGGAAACGGTGAAAAGAAAATACAATATTGAAATTGAAACAGAGGTTAAAATCATTGGTGAGGAGTAACTCTTTTATATAATTTATTGAAAGGTGTGTTTGAATATGGAAAACAGTACGAAGGTATCTCTTTTTAAAGAAGTAATGGGGAATTATCCTACTGGTGTAACGGTCGTAACAACAGTAGATGAGCACCGCATTCCTCTGGGGCTTACAGTCAATTCATTTGCATCAGTATCAATAGACCCTTTACTCGTCTTATGGTCTATTGATAAAAGGGTATCATCTTATAAGTCTTTTATAAAAACTGAAAAATTTGCTGTACATGTATTATCTGGTGATCAGAGTGAAATATGTAATTTATTTGCAAGTAAAGGTACTGATCGATTTGAAAATTGTGAATGGAATTTATCAGAATATAATCTGCCAATTATTTCAGGAGCTTCTGGGGTTTTGCAATGTAAAACTATAAAAACGATTGAAGCAGGTGATCATACTATTTTAATTGGAGAAGTAGTAGATATTCAAAATGAAAACAAAAAACCTCTTTTATATCATAAAAGAAATGTCGGAAAAATTCCCGAAGAGTTTTACAATAAAAATAAGTAATTTTTAATTGTTTTATTATCCATAAATAAATTATTAATATTTTTCCTCGATAATAACAACGAAAAGGAATCTGAAAAAACAAGCAGGAAGATGGAACTTTCAAATTCAAATCTTAATCAATTTGCGGGTAAAAAAGTCATTGTTTTTGGTGAGGAGATTCAGCGGTTGACTGGTCGTTAATAATAAAGTAATGGAGATTTTCCCCTTCATATTGAGATGCGTTATCTAATTCAATTCGACGAGGATGAAATGCTCCATTTCATGCCGTAATAATAACAGCCTTAGAATAATGAATCTCTTCGTTAGTTGTTTGTTCATCGCCGTGATAAATTTCGTGCACATGAGCATAGCGTAATGAATCTCCAAAATTCTAAGGTTGAGATAAAGACTCCTTATGTCCCAACTGTATTGATTGGGGATGAAAGTAAAATTAAGCAAGTAGTTCTTGAACATGTATCTGGCGAAGGTGAAGAGATCATTGATGTGGATGCTGTTATTGTAAACTATGGTTTTGTTTCTTCACTCGGCCCAATCAATGAATGGGGATTAGATATTGAGAAAAACTCGATTTTCGTTAACTCTAAAATGGAAACAAGTATTCCTGGGATATACGCAGTAGGGGACATTTGCACATACGAAGGGAAAGTAAAACTAATTGCTAGTGGTTTCGGTGAAGCTCCAGTTGCTATAAATGCTGCAAAATATTACATTGATCCAGAAGCAAAAAAACATGTCCCTCACAGTTCAGACATGTTCAAATAACAAACTGTAAAATTTTGGTGATGACCTAGAAACTGAGGTAATCATTTTAGGTGAAGAATATTAACTGATAAAAAAGTTCATTAATATTATGGAGGTTAAAAAAATAGGTATTGTAGTAGTAGAAATATGTGAAAGTAATTTTATCAATCATCTTGATTTAGAAACCATAATTGAAACAGAGTACCCAGAAGTAGCAGTTATTCAAAATGACTGTCTCTCTTTTTGTGGAATGTGTGCACGCAGGCCATATGCAATGGTAAATGTGAAACGGATTTTTGCTAAAACCCCAGAAGAATGTTTAGAATTAATTCGTACGCGGATTGAAATGGAATTATCATTATATAAGTAAAGAACAATATATCCCGTACTCAAGACTAACCATTTTAAGTGTAATAAGGTAGGATTTGGGATTCTGAAAGTTGCCAGAGAATTACGTTATTAAGTTGAATTTTAGATGTTAGATGTTTTTATACTTATTATCAGAAAAACTATAAAAAATAATTAAAATTTTTTATAGTTTAAAAAAAATATATTTGGAGGAATTTTAAATGTATAAATATGAACTTCTAGCTTTACCGTATGATTTCAATGATCTTGAACCACATTTTGATGAACAGACGATGATGATTCATCATGATCGCCACCATGCAACATATATCAATAACCTAAATGCTGTACTCGAAGGACATGATGATCTTTCTAACAAAAGTGTTGAAGAGTTAATTGCAAACCTTGATGTTGTTCCTGAAAATATCCGTACTGCTGTGCGCAATAATGGTGGAGGTCATGCTAATCATAGCTTATTCTGGACGATCCTTTCTCCAAACGGTGGTGGAGCTCCTACTGGTGTAGTTGCAGAAGCAATAAATCAAGCTTTTGGGAGCTATGATCAGTTTAAAGATGAGCTTACTAAAGCTGCAACAGGTCGCTTCGGTTCAGGTTGGGCTTGGCTAGTTATGGACGATGGACAACTTGTTATTACTAGTACACCTAATCAAGATAGCCCACTAATGGAAGGTAAACAACCAATACTTGGCCTCGATGTTTGGGAACATGCTTATTATCTCAACTATCAAAACAAGCGTCCTGATTATATTTCTGCTTTCTTTAATCTCATTAACTGGGATGAAGTAAACAAGTTATATCAGACCGCGCAAGCTTAATTAAATAATTATTATTTTTCTGAAACACCCTCCTATGATTCAGGTATTGCTTGAATCTAGGCCTTCAGAGACGAAAAATCAGGGTTAGAACTGTAGTCTTTTTTTTTATAAATGTGGAGTTATACACTTAAACTAATAGGTGTTTGACTCAATAACTAGGTTGCTGCGGCAACCTTTTTTTAATAAACTAACATGGCAGTTTAATTGAATAAGGTTTTTGGAACTTTATAATATCGTCTAAAAATATGGGAAGGGCGATAAAATGTGGTGTGTTTTTATTGGTAGAACGGTTCTTCTTTTTGTAATTACAGGATGTCAATCAAATAATATTGAGGAGGTAGGAACATCTTATTTATCGTTTAAAGTTATTCCCCCTTGGCAAAAATGTTTTAAAAAAGAGGTGATTTATTATAGCTACTATCAAAGTTAATGATAATGGTTCATTACGTGTATCAGGGAATGTAGAGTTAGTCGATGGCGAATGGAATAAAATTGAAAAAAGGAAATCTTTTCCTTGTGCAGATGTGGACTTTCCGATAATAAACCTTTTTGTGACGGATCCCACAAAGGTAAATTCGAAAGCGTGGTTAGAGTTGAATAAAGCTAGTGGGATTTTGGGAATTGAACACCAAAAAGCCGCCAGATTCATTTTTTTTATTACTAACTGTTATAGGATTAGGCTAAGGATGAATGGAAATCATCATAAACAGTTGGGTGATTACAATGAGGATTTGAGTATTTCACAACATCAAGCAAGCCAATCAATCTGGGATTACTGATGAAAAAATCCATACCTCTATTATTATTACATTTACGAAAGAGTAATTGTTGTTGAACTATCAGTTGCTTTACTTCAATTAGGGAGTTGCTTTGAACTGCACCTCCAATTATTAGATGGTGTCTAACAATTGGGGTGCAGTTCACTTTGGCAGCTCTTTTTGTTATGCAACTAAAGGGGCAGCATTCCTGTAATCAATGAAATTGAAGTTTGAACAAAAAAATAACCTCTTGGTAGAATGAGAGAGTCCTGAAGCTCGGCGAAGAAAAGGACAAAACTCAAATACCAGGAGGCTTTAAAATGAATTATAACCAAAATAAGAAAATTGCTCAAATTACCTCTCAAACCCTTATTGTAGGGGTGGATATTGCTAAATTCAAGCATGTGGCACGTGCTCAAGACTTTAGAGGAATGGAGTTTGGATCACCTTGTTATTTTGAGAATACAAAAGAGGGATTCGAGCATTTTCTTAATTGGATTATGGAAATCAAGAAAGTACAATGTATGGAAAATGTGATAGTTGGGATGGAACCGACAGGGCATTATTGGTTCAACCTAGCTCATATGTTAAAAGAAAATGAATTGAAGTTTGTAGCTGTAAACCCTTTGCACGTCAAGAAAAGCAAGGAGCTTGATGATAATTCTCCTACTAAAAATGATGTGAAAGATGCTAAAGTCATTGCACAGTTGGTCAAAGACGGAAGATACGCCGAACCTACGATACCACAAGGAGT
>NZ_JAWRYN010000460.1:0-278 GCF_046534585.1 Peribacillus sp. SIMBA_075
GAACCGTACTTAAAAGAACAGAAAAAACATAAAATGGGGAACGTCCTGACAGGAGATTTTCAGCTGAAAGCCATCACAGGACACGATAAAATACAAAAAAATCATTACTTCGTGGTCGGAGATAACCGAATACATAGCTTTGACAGCCGGCATTTTGGGACCATCTCTAAGGACCAAGTAGTCGGTGTAAAGAGGAATAACGATGAATAAAAAAGAGGCGCTCTGCTCATGCAAAGCGTCTCTTTTTTATTTTGCAGCTTTATAATCAGTCTGTCTTT
>NZ_JAWRYN010000461.1:0-278 GCF_046534585.1 Peribacillus sp. SIMBA_075
ATTGAATGAACAACATGACCAAATGACCAATCTGCTGCAGGATGTCCAAGAGCAGACATGCAGCGCTGCAGAGCTCATTTCAATTACTCAGTATCAACAGTCTGTCGCCAGATCTATCAAAAACCAGCGGAGAACACTGCACGGATGTGAGCAAGACGTTGAGCGCTGCCAAACTCACCTGACGGAACGAATGAAAGAGTCTCAATTATGGAATCGACTGCGTGAACGATCTCTCCATCAATTTCTAGACGCAGAAAAACTGAGAGAGCAAAAAGAGT
>NZ_JAWRYN010000462.1:0-278 GCF_046534585.1 Peribacillus sp. SIMBA_075
GGCGACGCAATCCGCAAACGGCCGCATCATCGACACGCCGGGTGACATTCGCGCCGGCCGCGCGCTCGGACCGGACATCGTTGTCTACAAAGAGACGTCGATGTATTACGGCACCTATCAGGGTCCGCCGATCATCTGGGCGTTCAATGTGATCTCGAACCAGATCGGCACGCCGTGTCAGTAAGCGGTCGTATCGATCGGCACCGCGCATCTGTTCCTCGGCAACGACAACTTCTACATCTTCGATGGCACCCGCCCGCAGCCGATCGGTGATCAGG
>NZ_JAWRYN010000463.1:0-278 GCF_046534585.1 Peribacillus sp. SIMBA_075
GGCGGCGGGAGCGACGACGGTGTCGGCGAAGTCGCGCACCTGGTCGCGCAGGCGGCTCTGCTCCTCGGTGAGCCCGTATCCGGCGACCTCGGTGTCGCTTCGGCTCTCCAGCTGAATGCTCATGGTGTTCCTCTCTCTGGGCTGCTGATCCCGCCCACCGTCGAGTCCTCACTTTCTGCACGCTCCGACGGCGTGTCGTGTGCAAGAAGTGCGGACTCGGCGGTGGGTGGGAGGTCGGTGGGTGGGAGGTCTACGCGCGCGACCAGCTGGTCGAGGCG
>NZ_JAWRYN010000464.1:0-278 GCF_046534585.1 Peribacillus sp. SIMBA_075
GTTTCATTATAGTAGATGATCGGATTGTCTGGCAGTTCGGGGTCCGTGACGACAGCCGCTACCCGGCTGCCGTTTAGCATGGCTTCCAGCAAATCGCTCTTAATTTCGGTCTTTAAATGGTTCATTCTAATTCTCTCCGATCTATAGGGGTTAATGTCAATCACTGGCGTCGCTGGCATTTGTTCCGCGTCAGTCGGAGATGGTCATGTTTCGAGTTCTTTCAGCGCAGCGGCTAAGCGCCGCGCGAAATTCCCTGGCGGCTCCAAGGATTCCATCAC
>NZ_JAWRYN010000077.1:0-10826 GCF_046534585.1 Peribacillus sp. SIMBA_075
CGATATATGGAGAACTTCGTGGTTCAAAAATAAGTGTCAATGCCGAAGGAGCGAGCGATAAAATGGCATGGATATATGTCATAATGGCAGGACTTTTGGAAATCGTCTGTTTATGAGGGGGGATTGTTTATGGCAGTAGCAAAGAAGCAGGTCAAAAAATGGTTTACCTTATTTATCTTAATTTTGGGAGGAGGAACAATATTTAAATTATCATCCTTAAAAGATGCTTTTTACATTCCGATGCAAAAATATTTTCATCTTTCACATACCCAAATAGGTTTGGCATTATCTGTATATGCTATTGTGCAAATGTTTGGTTATGTAGTCTCCATTTATATCACTGATAGATTTACTAAAAGGAAGTTAATTCCGATTGGATTGATTGGGGTAGGTGCAACTGGGATTTATTTATCTACTATACCAAGTTATTATGGAATTTTAGCTTCTTGGGGAGTAATGGCTTTATTTACAGAGATTACTTTTTGGCCAGTATTGATAAAAACCGTTAAATTGCTTGGAGACTCCGACGAACAAGGCAGGATGTTTGGATTCCTTGAAGCTGGCCGTGGTGTTGTAGATACAATCGTTGCATTCTCTGCTCTAGGTATATTTATTTGGTTAGGATCTGAGTCATTAGGTTTCAGAGCCGCAATTTTATTCTTTGCCTTGATTACAATTATTGTTGGTATTATTAGTTATTTCTTTATAGAGGACGATATTATTGAAAAGTTTGATAAGGGTGGAGAAGAAATTAGTAAAAATAAAGTAGCTTTGAAAGGTGCGATTCAAGCAATTAAAACTCCCAAATTGTGGTTTTCCTCATTTACAATATTTTGCGTTTATACGGTTTACGCAGGTTTAACTTACTTTATTCCGTTCTTGGAAGAAATTTATGGAATGCCGGTAGCGTTATTAGGTGCATATGGGATTATAAACCAATACGGATTAAAAATGATAGGCGGTCCCATCGGTGGATTCTTAGTTGATAAAAAATTTAAATCAGCGACAAAATACCTTAGATTTACATTTCTATTATCCATTATTGCAATGATAATTTTTATTATGCTTCCACATGACAAAATGAATATTTATATAGGAATAATTGCGACACTTGGCTTCGGAACGATTGTATTTACTCAACGGGCTGTGTTTTTTGCCCCATTAGATGAAATTGATATTCCAAAAGAAATAAGCGGTGCTGCCGTATCAGTAGCTTGTTTAGTTGGTTATGCTCCTTCAATTTTCGCCTTTGCCATGTATGGTAATATTCTGGATCACAATCCTGGAATTACTGGATATAGATATGTATTTTTGATAATGATTGCATTTGCAGCTATAGGTTTTATTATAAGTAACTATTCAGTTAAAATTTTAAAAAAGAAAAAACAAACTAACCGATATTTGGAAGATAATTAAATGAATGCTTAATTTTTTATCAATATATAAATTGGCTTAAATTTGGGTAACAAATGAAAATTGGATTAGAAACAGAAAGCTTTCACTTGCAGTTTATTATAGGTTGAATGAATATTTTCGATTTTATCAGAAAAACAGCTAAATTAGAATTAGCCGGAGGCATACTTTAAACAGAATAATTTTAGAAATGTGTCATCCATATGTTTCTACTTTTAAACGACCTAAAGCAAAAACTGATTGATCCTTTAACAACATACTATCCAAGTGATGATCTTTTAGAACAAATGTTATTGGCCCAAGATAATGAAATTAAAGAATCTGTACAAACGGTCAAAAAGTTACGAGAAAAATATTGTAGATAAAAAGGAGATTTTTATTATGAAAGAAGCAGTTTTAACAAATAATGCGCCACAACCTATTGGACCATATTCCCAAGCGGTATTATCAAAAGGGATTCTCTATATTTCGGGGCAACTCCCTTTAAATCCTAATACTAATAAATTAGCTATAGGCATTGAAGACCAAGCAAGACAATGTTTAGAAAATTTAAAGCACATTTTAATAGAAAAAGGTCTAGAAATGAATTCAGTTTTGAAAACAACTATATTTGTGACTGATTTATCAGATTTTCAAACTGTAAATGAAATTTATGCGGAATATTTTTCGAAGCCTTTTCCAGCTAGGAGTACCATTCAGGTAGCAGAATTACCTATGAGTGCAATGATTGAAATTGAATTGATGGCCGAGGTAAAAAGGTGACCAATTATTCTTTTTTGGAGAGAATGTGTTCTGTCGTTTAGTTGCTGGTTCTTCCCTTATTTAAGAGAAATTTCGTAAGCAAAGTCGTTAAGCAGAAATTAATTCAAATAAAAATAGAAGTCGAACAAAATTTAGTTTAATTTCTTTCTCTGCACAATAAATTAACATAAAGGTGGGTAAAACATGAAAATTGGATTAGAGACAGAAAGCTTTCACTTGCAGTTTATTACAGGTCGAATGGATATTTTCGGTTTTATCAGAAAAACAGCCGAATTGGGATTAGATGGAGTCATGATCAATATTGTTCCATGGCCAGGGTTGCCAGGAATTGGTACATTAGAATCATTTGAACCGGAATACTTAGACAAGGTGAAAAAAGAAATTCAAAAGTATGGATTTTTCGCTGAAATCGATACAAATGGAACCGATCCGAAACATCTAACCGAGGTCATTGAGGCCGCGCATAGAATTGGAGCGGATGTCATTCGTACGTATACCTGCATGGGAGAATATGATCCAGGCAGATTGAGAAGAGCTCCCGAAGATATTAAACAAATTGTACCATTATTAAAGAAATATAGAATCAAGCTTGCTGTTGAAAATCACGAGGAAGAGTTAACGGATGAAGTGATTCAAATCATAAAGGAAGTCAACAGCCCTTGGGTTGGTGCTCATTGTGATTTCGGGAATGCAATGATGGCATGGGAGGACCCGATTGAAGCTGTAAGAAAATTAGCACCATATGCCTTTACAACTCATTTTAAGGATCATATTATCGTCCATGATGGCGAAGATTACAGGGTATGTGGCGTACCTGCTGGGACTGGTAATATCGATTTGGAAGAATGTTTTAAAATATTGATTGAGAATTCAATGTTGACTAGAATCAACGTTGAAATGTGCTTCCCGTATGCCATCCATTTTAAGAGAGAGCCTGGTACAGGCGGAGTCTTTGCAGTAGGCGAAGGAGCATTTAAGGTGGAACAACCTCCTTATGATTTAAATGTAATTAAACCATTGGATTACTATTATCCGCCAACAGAACTTCTAGAACAAATGATTGAGGATCAAGAAAAAGGTGCAGAGCAATCGGTTAGATATGCACTTGCATTAAGGGATAAATACTGCCGCTAAACAAAAAACAGGGAGAGGTTCTTTCGTGAATAATCTCCCTGTTTTTTATTTTGCAGAGGGTGCTAGGGTGCTTGAGTTTAACAATAGGGTTGTTACACAACACTTTCTTATGGAACTAAAGGGGCTGGTTAGTTCAAGAGTGAGTTTTGATTTTTGTTCAACAATTGGGCCAGATTGTGGAAGATCATTTTAAAAGAAAATTCGATATTTGTCTGTGAGATTTTGAAGAATTGTACTAAGCTAAAGGACAGAATAGTTGAAGAAATCAAGTTTATATATATTTTGTCCATCAACGTTCCATTGTAATGTAATCCTTCTTTCTATCTTTTTATAAGATTTAAATAGAAATATTACATCAATTGGGTTCTAACTCCCCCAAAAGTAGCAAGATGAGCGAATAAAAAAACAGTACCACCGCTATAAAAGTGGTGGTACTGCTATATTGAGTGACAAGTGTTTTATTAATTAGAACGTACTTGCTACTTTAACAGCTTTTTCAAGCCCTGCAGCAATAATTTCTTCTGCTTTATCAGGGAATTGATTGTGACCCTCAATCACTACTTTCTCTGTATTTTTTACACCGAAGAAGCTCATCATACTTGCTACATATTTAACAGCCATTTCTACTTCAGCTTTTGGTCCTTCAGAATATACACCGCCACTTGCGTTTAATAATGCAATTTTCTTATCTCCAATCAGACCTACTGGACCTTCTGGTGTATATTTAAATGTTTTGCCTGCGCGGTTTAAATAATCAATATATGTGTGTAGTACAGCCGGAATTGTTAAGTTCCATAATGGGAATCCAAACACAACTTTATCAGCTGCAAGGAATTGTTCTAAATATTTATCAGCAACAGTTACTGCTTTTGTTTCTTCTGCTGTTAAACCAAGTCCTCTACTAGCTTTAAATGTACCGTTAATCATATCTACTCCTACATATGGCAATTCTTCCTTGTATAAATCAAGTTCTACCACTGTATCATTTGGATGTGATTCTTTATAACTTGCTAAAAAAGCCTCATATAATTTCACACTCACCGCTTGGTTTGCGGGACGATTGTTTGCTTTTACAAATAAAACTGTTGTCATTCTCTTTTCCTCCTATT
Source organism: Peribacillus sp. SIMBA_075 (assembly GCF_046534585.1). Lineage (NCBI taxonomy): Bacteria > Bacillati > Bacillota > Bacilli > Caryophanales > Bacillaceae > Peribacillus > Peribacillus sp. SIMBA_075. Next base: position 4,419 of record NZ_JAWRYN010000077.1, read on the forward strand.
GGTCACTCTTTTGTTGTTATATATTTATTCACTAAAAAGGGAATCATATTGTCTTTACAATATTTTTTTAAAATAATACTCCATGTCTCCGCCTAGAGCTTCAGGTGTATCACCAGTTTCTCTGAAGTCATGTGTATGAATCTTTTCAAACGGGCCAAAGTTTACTTGCTTATAAAATTCATAACAAGGGAATCCGTCATGTGCACCTTGAATATCGATAGTACCATCTTTTTTGACATGTACAGTTAATAGATAATCAACGGGAGGTGCATATACATTTAATGGGTTGCTAGCACTAGCACTCATTTGAAATTTGACGTCATCTGACATCCATACAACATCAGTGCACAAAATGCCTTCCGTTCTAGCTTTTCCTGTTTTTTTATTAACGGAACCATCAGGAGTTGTGATTCTTTCTGTTGTTATGCCCGTATTCGCATATGTGAAAATTTCTTTTTTGTAAAAATCTACAACTACTTCTTGTTCCACTCTAGAACGCATAGCGTTTACCGCATAAGGTGTAAATTCACGTGCATCACCTTCAAATTGAATAATGTTTCCTGTTTGAGTATCCTTCTTAGGTTCAGTCCAAGACATTGGAATAAATACACTTGCTCTAACTTTAACGATATTAGTAATGAGGCACACCTCTGTAATTCCTGATTTATTTTGGGTAATAATAATATTGACCCATTGAGCAAAACAGATCACAAGTTCCTTCGTTTGATCAATTGCTTTTCTATATCTAGATTGTCGTTTTAAAACTGTATTCCATTTCCCCAGCTAGTGCTGCCGGAGTGTCACCAGTTTTTCTGAAATCATGTGTATATATTAATTCAAATGGACCGAAATCTGTTTGTTTATAAAATTCATAGCAGGGGAACCCATCATGGGAACCTTCAATATACGCAACACGATTTTTGTTAACATGTATAGTTAATAAATAATCAGCCGCAGGTGCTGCTGCATTTAAAGGATTACTTGCACTTGCCCTCATTTCAAAAGAAACTTCATCAGAGCCCCACACAACATTAGTACATACAATATTTTCTGTACTTGTTTTTCCTTTTTTATAATCAATAGAACCATTTGGATTTGTAACTTTTACAGTTACGATACAAGCATTTACATATGTGAAAATTTCTTTTTTGTAAAAATCTACAACTACTTCTTGCTCTAATCTTGACCGCATAGTGTTTACAGTGTTTGGTGAAAATTCACGTGCATCACCAGTGTATTCGAATATCTTTTCTGTTGCAGGATCTTTAATAGGTTCCAACCAAGCATATGGTGCAAATACACTTCCTCTAATTTTAACGATAGCCATGAGCACCCTCCAAAATGTATTAATTTTTTTATAATCGAATTATAGTCAATTTGATTGACTACATTGCGTATAGTACAATGGATTTTAAATAAAGTCAATCTAGTTGACTTTATTCAAGGAGGTTTTATGTATGAATCATGAAATATTTAGTGAGTTGGACCTTACATCACTTTTATCATTATCCTTTAGTACATCAATTACTGAATTACATGACAGATTGAGTGAATTGGGATTTGGAGATATTAGACCTGCACATGGGTTTATGTTTAAATGTATCACTCCCAATGGTGCAACAGGTATAGAACTAGCCGAATATTTAGGAATTACAAAGCAAGCTGTGAGTAAAATGGTGGATTATCTTGAGAAAAGTGGCTATGTAATGCGCAAAGCTCATCCCACTGATAAGAGAGGGAAAATTATTGTTTTGACTGAACGAGGTTGGTTAGTTGTGAAAGCAAAAGAGAGGATACTAACTGAAATTGAGCAACGTTGGATTGAAAAGATAGGTGCTGATCGCCTGCAAATGCTCAAAGAAGATTTAACAAAATTAGTTTATGAAGAAAATGAAGATAAACTATCATCGAGGTTAAAACCTGTCTGGTAATTATAGAGTTTATAAAGGGAACTTATAATCGTGCTTAAATTCGTACTAACAGTACACATTCCTGTAATGATTTAAATTAGCAGCAAGGTTTGTGAGAATTGTACGGGAGCGTTAGTTGAAGAGAAACAAGCTAACATTTGTGTTTCTATTTTCGTTGTTCCATTAAAGGGCGCAATTCTTGAAGAAGGTTCGCTTTTCTTATAGAACTAACCAGCCAATAGTTTTTCAAAATTTTTCAATAAACACTTAAAATGTTTCATTATATACTAAATTTGCGTATGCCAAATAACCTTCCAAGGTTCTGTGTTTGGAAAGTTTTGGGCTGTTTAGTTATACTTTAAAACTAGGCTAGATCTTGGAAAGTCGATTTACTTTTTAAAAGTGCATAAATCCAATGTAAGAATTTATTGGTACTTGCTATCACAGCTACTTTAAAGGGCTTTCCCTCCTCACGTTTCTTATCATAAAATTCTCATAATCGCCTGTTACGAGGAATGATTTCATCTGTCGTTTTCTTTTTGCGACAATCACGAATGGCACATTTTACAGCCATATACAAGGCGTGTCGCAGCCTACTAGAACCTCTTTTGGTAAATCCGAGTTAAAGTACCTTTGAATGCACCAGATTCAAAGACACTTGGATCGATTCCGGCAAATGCAACCAGGAAAATTATAAAGAAAGTGGGAAAACGATTGAAGCGATTAGAACAGGTGGCTACATACTATATTGAAGAGTTTAGTCAATATTCGCTAGCGGTAATCCGTTCAAAACAAGGAGTTACTCCCACTTTCGAAGGTAAAATAGTTATTTCGAAATTAATACCTTTACTAAACCTTAAAGAACTAAACAAAGAAATTTATTTTAAAATGGATTTGAGTCAATATTTTGGACACAAAAAAGTTAAATCTTAAGCTGCATTTCTAATTTGGTCTTCAATGGCTTGTGGAGTTTTATATCCTAAGCTGCTGTGAATTCTTTTTCGGTTATACCAACCTTCAATAAATTGGAATATCGCTAATTTAGCTGTTTGGTAATCTAGATACTGGATGTGGTTGACTTCTTCCTTTTTTAATATCGCATGAAAGGATTCAATACAGGCATTATCGTACGGGCAACCTTTCTGACTAAAGGATTGCTTAATATGATGATTCTGAGTATGTTGAGTGAACTCACTGCTTGTATATTGTGAGCCAAGATCCGTATGAAGAACTAAGCCCTCCGAGGGCTTTTGTGAAGAGTGAGCGTTATCGAAAGCTTTTATGACCAGTTCTGTCGTCATAGAACGTGAAAAGGAATACCCTACTATTTTCTTTGAATGAAGATCCAATACAGAAGCTAAATAACACCATCCGTCTTTTAACGTGTGGATATACGTAATATCAGCTACCCATTTCTCATTAATGGTCTGGGTGGTAAAGTCTCGTTTAAGCAAATTATCTAACTGAATAACTTTTTCTTTAGATGGATAAGGACGGTATTTTTTCTTCGTGATAGAACGAATACCCGCCTTGCTCATTAAGCGTTGAACACGCTTTAGACTGAGGGAAAATCCTTTGGTTAATAGGATTTGATGTATCTTAGGAGCACCATACCGTCCCTTGCTTTCTAGGTAAATGAGATTAATTTTATTCGTTAGTTCTTTGTTTTCCTGTTCGCGATTGGATACGACAAGTTGAAGAGACTGATAATGGCTGCTTCTTGGGATTTCTAATACTTCACACATTCTCTGTACAGGGTATAGATTCCTATTTTCCTCGATAAATTCGGTAAGATCTGTCTCGGTTATTTTTTCGCGAATATGGCCATAGCCTTTTTTAAGATTTCAACTTCCTGCTTTAACCGAAGGTTTTCCTTCTGTATGGCGGCTAATTCCTTCGGAGTCATAGACTCTTCCCCTAAACCGATAGGGGTAAATTCTTTAACCCATTTATAAATAGTTACGTCTGATACACCATATTCGCCACTTAATTCTCTTACTGAATTACCCGAGTGATATAGATCTACAATAGTCTTCTTGAATTCATTATTATATTTTTTACCTGTATTCTTACGTTCCAAAAACGGACACATCCTCTCAAAAATCATTGTAAGGACTTAACTAAAATGTGTCCATGAAACTATACTAACTCCAAAAATATCAATCAAATGCGTTTAATTACTGCGCCTACTTTTTCTTTTATACTTCAAGAAATCAAGTTGAATTTTAATTCAATAAATCATTTGAAGTTGAATTAGTTGAGCAAAACCCTACAGTTATATATGTATTGCAGTGGGTAAAAATTCACCTTTTTATTCTTTGTTAAAGACTAATATAAGTTAGCGATGATAAAAGAATTGATGTAATAATAATGGCAATAAGTGGACGTATTGCTTTGGTACGTAGTTCTTTCAAGCTAATATTCAATCCTAATCCGGTCATTGACATTGTTAACATAAATGATGTGAAGTCTGCAATATCAGACATCACTTTTTGTGATACCAATACCTTATTACCAATGATATAGCTTCCCACAAAACTCATAACAATAAAGCCAATTAAAAACCATGGAAACTCGAATCTTGCCTCCCCTTCTATTTTTCCTTTCTTTTTCATCCAAAGCATGAGGATAAAGCAAACCGGAATTAATAGGAATACTCGTGTAAGTTTGGCAAGTAATGCGTGAGCAAGAGCATCCTGGCCTGCCGGGGCAGCAGCTAAAGCAACATGGCCTATCTCGTGTAGGCTGATTCCAACCCAATTTCCGTAGTTCATAGGACCAATTGATAAAAAAGGATATATTAACGTATAGATTATTGAAAACACTGTGCCGACTAATGCGATGATGCCTACACCCATAGCCGTATCTTCATCTTTTGCTTTTATAATAGGCGATACGGCCGCGATGGCAGCTGCACCACAAATGCCTGTGCCAACACTTAATAATAAAGAAAGATTAAAATCTGCCTTCAGCCATTTTGCAATAATCATAAGAACAGCAATTGAAAAAATGATCGTTATTGTCCCTCTTAGCAATAGAGGGACACCCTGATGAAATATCACAATCATGTTAAGCTTTAATCCATAAAGTATGATGGCAAACCTCAATAATTTTTTTGATGAAAATTGAATACCATTACGTAATTTTTCTGGATATCCAAAAACCTGTCTATAAATTACAGCTAGTAAAATGGCGCATGCAAGAGGTCCAATATGATTTAGACCTGGCAACGCTGCTAAAATAAAACCTAATACGGCTATGAGCAAGGTAAAACCAATTCCAGAAATCAAAGAAACATTTAGCTTTTTTGCCGGTTTTTTTTGCATATTTGGACTGGGAGTTATTAACGCTTTTTGTTCCAATGTTTTTCAACCCCTTATTTGGATTATTTTTAATTTATCGTAACTTATGATTTACAATAAGGAAAATAAATGATTATTATAGTTGTAATAAGTAAATACGATAGTAAGGAGGGGAACATATGGATCAACTATTATCTGTATTTATATCTGTAGCTGATAAAAGAAACTTTTCCAGAGCAGCGGAAGAGCTTCATATGACCCAGCCAGCAGTCAGCCAGCAAATTCAACAATTGGAAAAATACGTAGGTGCAAAACTACTTCTGCGAACAAACAAATCTGTCCAGATAACTAAAGCAGGAGAAATAGTCTATTTACATGCTAAGGAAATTACAGGTTTATATAAACGAATGTCGATGTTAGTGAATGAATTAAATAACGAGCCAACAGGACCATTAAAAATTGGTGCCAGCTATACCTTTGGAGAGTATGTATTACCACATATACTTGCAAGAATGAAAAACTTATTTCCTAATATCATCCCTTCGGTACAGATTGGCAACACAAGGGATATTGCCAAAGCAATCACAAGTCATGAGATCGATGTAGGTATTGTAGAAGGGGAAATTTCTCTTCGAAATATATATATAAAATCGGTTTCCACCGACCAAATGTATATCGTGGCAGGGGGCAAATATCCAATTTATTTCAATAAGGAAGTTTCACGAAGACAGGTAGAACAAGAGAATTGGATTGTCCGTGAAGAAGGTTCTGGTACAAGAGAGGCAACAGAAACATTATTTCAATCTTTACAAATACGTCCTTCCAAGTTAATGGAATTCGGCAGCACACAACTTATAAAAGAAGCAGTTGAAGCTGGGCTTGGTATTAGTTACTTATCTGAACTTACTGTAAGAAAAGAAAGAATGCTCGGTACCATTCAAGTATTAAATGTAAAAGGGACACCGATAAAAAGAAATTTTTCAGTTATAACAGAATCTGTGGAATTGCATACGAAATCTATGAACTTATTTATTGAGTTAATAGAAAAATATCTAAAGAACCAATTATTGCAATAGCTCTATTTTATAAAATAATCAAAAATATAAAAAAGACAACGCTCTTTGAACTGTGCCCCATTTTACGGACAGTATAAAAAAGTGCCTAAGCAGCTAATAAATGGTCCCGGTATTGTACCG
>NZ_JAWRYN010000465.1:0-278 GCF_046534585.1 Peribacillus sp. SIMBA_075
GGCGACGAAGCCCAGTTCGCGCAGGCGGCGCGAAATGTGGTCGTTGTCGTGACGGTCTTCCACGGAGTCGACGATGGCGGGCTGGTGCAGCGGCATATCGGACAGCGTCACGGAACGCCCTGTAGCGATTAGGAATGGTTCTCAATTGTATCACCTGCGCCCCGGCCGCGCCGCGCTGCGTAATGGCGCCCGCGGCGGCGCTGGTTATCATGGCCGGCATCGGTTCACGGAGCGGACTTCCCATGCGGCAGGCGGCGTTGTCGATCGAGGACCGTGCC
>NZ_JAWRYN010000466.1:0-278 GCF_046534585.1 Peribacillus sp. SIMBA_075
GTTGTTCTAATTCTCTGTATCTTATCATCGATCTGTGATCTGACTTATCATAAATCTATGAGATCCCTGCTATGTCAACAAACCTTGGTTTGTATTATCTTTGGTACAAAGGGGAGAGGATCATCATGGAAAAAGTAAACATCGCGCAGCATTTTTCAAAGTTACAGGAGACATGGAGCTCCGCAGTCGTAGGTGAGCTCAATGACGCTGCGATCAAGCTGGAGAAGCTTCAAGGTGAATTTGCCTGGCAACAGAACGATCAGAAGGACGAGCTGTTC
>NZ_JAWRYN010000467.1:0-277 GCF_046534585.1 Peribacillus sp. SIMBA_075
GCCTGTTCGCTGAGCGGGGAAAATGTGAATTCCAAAAAGTCACCTCATCTGCAGATTATTCTAAATACTTTAACAGTATAATGCTTCTCATTAGTGAATGAAAGTGGAGAAAAGTTGGAGTTTAAAAAGCCTACATGCCGCTAAATCGCGCAAATTCATGAAATGAGTCAATAATTTGACCCAATGAACAGGAGGATTATGGAAAAAATATGCGAAAGCGCTTTCGAAATAACTATAAGTAATGTTATTGGATGTATAGCATTCAATAAAAAAACCG
>NZ_JAWRYN010000468.1:0-277 GCF_046534585.1 Peribacillus sp. SIMBA_075
TAAACGTTCGAATATTAAAAAAAGAAGCGGCAGCCTCTGTTTAAGCAGGAGCGGTTGGGGTATTGAGGTAACAAGTACGGATTAAAGGAGGATGATGGGTGAATGACATTATACGACGAAATCCAAGAACTGAAACAATTCGAATGTGAAGGCCGCTGTGTGTTGAGCGTGTACCTCAATACCAACCCGGCAGACCGTGAAGCACAGAACGGGGCCTGGAAGATTCAGCTAAAGAATGGACTGAAACGCCTTGATGAGTATTTGACCGCCTCTAAAG
>NZ_JAWRYN010000469.1:0-277 GCF_046534585.1 Peribacillus sp. SIMBA_075
GGTGGATGCCCGTGATGTGTCAAGTGTGCAAGCCATACTCGGCGACATCGATCTACTGCTTCATATCGGGCTACCCGAAAACAATTTTGATGTAATGAAGGCTTGCTTGAATACAAAAACACATTATATTGACACCGCCTCATCCGGTCCACAATGGCTGCGGAAACAGCTGTCTTGGAATAATCAGTGCCGCGCAGCCGGCATCCTCGGGATCATGGGGCTTGGATGTGATCCAGGATTCTCCAATATTGCCGCCCGCTACGCTGTTGACCAGTTG
>NZ_JAWRYN010000470.1:0-277 GCF_046534585.1 Peribacillus sp. SIMBA_075
GGGGCAAGTGTGGTTGCGAACTCTATACGGATGCAGGGGATACAGATTGTAAATGGTCTTCAAACGACTGAGTCTGTTTACCGATATTTTTCCGAAAATCGAGGCTTGGAGGATTCGCGTGCCATCTTGGTTAAAGTTATAGTGTCAAATGAGGACTCGGTTCGGGATTCGATTATTAGGGCGACAAATAATCAGACAGACGTTGAGCAAATGTCGCTTCATGCTACCGATAGAATTCAAAGAAATATTGAAGAGGTTTTATATAGGAATGGCATAT
>NZ_JAWRYN010000471.1:0-277 GCF_046534585.1 Peribacillus sp. SIMBA_075
CGATGACTTTCGTCGCGCTGCCTTATGTTGAGGGCAGCACGCTTGCTGGCGGGGTATTATTGGCTTCGCCGGTAAGCGGGATCCGGGAAATGGTGGCGGATTTGAACCGGACACTCATCGTTGTCATTGCCATTTCCTTGCCGTTCGCTTTGCTGCTGAGCCTGCTATTGGCTAAAATCCACGTCACGCGGCTGCAGCGTATGCAAAAAGCGGCGTCGATGATCAGCGAGGGGCATTACCAAGTCAATTTGCCGGAGTCGAATTTTGATGAGTTTGG
>NZ_JAWRYN010000472.1:0-277 GCF_046534585.1 Peribacillus sp. SIMBA_075
GTCGTCGCCGCCTTGTGCGCCGCATCCGCTTCCCCCTGCTTCTGCTGGATGAGGGCGATCGCCTTGTCGGCGTCGTCCTGCGCCTCGCGCAGTTCGCCCGCGTAGGTGAGCAGGGCTGCCGCTGTCTTCGAGTACCGGTCCTTGGCCTTGCCGATGTCGTCGGCGGTGTCCTTCGACATCTCCTGCAGCTTCGAGACCGCCTGCGAGCGGTAGCCGGACATGTCGTGGATCTTGTCGAGCTCCTTCACCGAGCGCTGGATCGCCTCGCCGATCGACT
>NZ_JAWRYN010000078.1:0-10334 GCF_046534585.1 Peribacillus sp. SIMBA_075
TATGCGATGAAAGTTGCACCTACGGTGCGAGCAGGGGGAAAAGGGAACGATAACTTCAAACCCTTACCTATCTGCATCATTAACAGGGGTTGCTTCGGCAGCCCTTTTCTTATGGGTCTAAAGGACAAGATACCCAAATAAAAAATACATATTTACTATATTTTGGTAAAATGGATTGGAGGGAAGGGTGGGGAATCATGAAAAAATATTTAGGGATTATTTCGTTTACTTTAATTATCTTGGTTATTTGTTTCTTTGCTGCGAATATAACACGAGTAATTGATCCTGGAGTGACAACTTTCCGTATATTAATGATATTTGGAATCATTGTATCTTTCTCTTTTTCTTTTCTTAGTGAGAAAGGACTTTGGAGAAAATTTGCTTTAGGTCTTAGTATATTCGTTGGTTTCGTTTACTTTATAGCCGTCGAATTAATGAGAATAGTATTCCAGGGTAATGGATTTTAAACTGTTTATTCAACAAACAAGTGTGTTAGCTGAAGATTGGAGCAATCTTTAAGGCAGCCTTTTCGTATGGAACTATAGGGGCAGGTTAGTTGAACAAGCAATAATGATTGTGTAGGGAATTATGGTATCAGTTACAGGGATTTAATTCTATCGTAAATATCAAAAAGCCGAGACTAATTAATTAGTCTCGGCTTAGTTTCAAACAAAGTACAAAAGCATTTAAATGGATCTAGGATGCAAAATAGCACTAACAACCATTTATTCTATTTCCCACGATAAGAATAAAACCCTTGATAGATAAGGTGTTTCCTGAAGAAAAAGCGAGGAAGATAACCTGAAGGCCTTAGATAAAGGTTACAAGAAATAATCTGATTCTAAGATGTTTTTTTATTTATTTTAAACAACTGTTGATTCTGTAATAGGCTCAACTGCTCCTACTTCAGTTTGAACATCAAAAACAGCTGTATTTTTAATTTTCCCTACAAGAGTACCCGTGGTACTATCTAAAACACTTTCTGCTCCAAGAAACCAAAAATAATGATCTTCTACTTTACTAGGGAAATTTGCCCCAAAAGATCCTTGAACTGATAACAGTGCTTGGAAGCCCATCACTTCTTGCTTCATTGTTCCTACCATAGATACTTTTTTCTTACTTCTAGGAGGTACGGTAACCGTAACCGTGGACGAAGCTGATCTTGAAATTGAAGTAGAAGATGATTCTCCCACTGTTGTAGAAACTGAAAATTCTGCTCCAGATTCAAAAACTCCGAAAAAGAAATAGTTAATACTTGCAACATTCAAACTAGTACTATATAGTTCTAGTTATGACAAAGGTAAAATTAATGAATCAAAAACGTGTGATTGAAGTGGCGGCAACATTATTTTTAGAAAAAGGGTTTGCTTATACAAGTATGGATGAATTAGTGCGTGTAAGCAAAGTATCAAAATCTAATGTGTATTATCACTTTTCTAATAAGGAAGAATTGTTAGAAGGGGTCGTTGATTATTGGATTGAAACGTATCAGCGTGCCATTGATGAAATACTTTCTCAGAACCAATTATTAGTTGAAGATCGTGTCCAGCTGTTTTTAAAGCATTTATCACAGGGAGTTCAGTCAAGGGAGTATAAGGGTGGTTGTCCATTTATTACTCTTTATATTCAAAGTCCTGCACAAGCCACGCACATAAAAGAAAAAATAGGTCTCTTTTTTACAGGATTACAAACGAAAGTCTCTCTATTAATAAAACAAGGAGTAGAAAAAGGGGAGTTTAGAAATACGATTAATATTGACGAGGTAGCGGCACTTTTTATAACGAATCTTGAAGGAGCGCTATTTATTTCAGAAACATTGAAGGATGCAACTGTTATCAAGCAAACAGCAAACCATTTTTTTAACTTGCTTCGATAAGAGAAGCATTTTTTTTACATCGGATTAGTACTATATAGTACTAAAAAGGAGCGCGGATATGAGGACAATATTTTTAACTGGTGGAACAGGCTTTATTGGGAGGCAGTTAGTGGAGGAATTAACTAAAGAGGAAGTTATGATTTTTCTTTTAGTTAGGTCAAAAAGTAAGGCAACACGCATTTTTCAAGAAAAAGGTATTGTAAATGAGGCAGCCATGCACTTTATTGAAAGTGATTTAACGAAAACAGATTTAGGTTTAAGTGATGAAGATAAGGATAGGATATTAAAAACGGATGTGATTATTCATGCGGGTGGACCAATGGATATTAAAGCGACAGAGCAAGAGGCAGTTTCTGTAATTTTAAACGGTGCCAAGCATATCGGTGAATTAGCTAAAAGTATTCATCAATTGAAGGGCTTGCAGCAATTTATTCATATAGTAGGTTATATGAGCCCCTTGGATGATAAAAGTAGCATGGTTACGATTGATGTGTTTAAGGAAGGCAACGATTATTTGAAAATAAAAAATTCATATGAAAGAACAAAATTTTTAGCAGATCTTTATATTCGCCAGCAGGCATCTGAAATAGGCTATCCGCTTTCTGTGATTAATCCACCAACTGTAGTCGGCAGTAGTAAAACAGGGAGTACGGAGCAAGTAGCAGGCTTAGGCTTGCTTGTGACGAGTATGCGAAGAGGGCTATTGCCAGTTGTTCCTGGAGGTAAGGGGTATAGATTACCACTTATTTCAAACGATGAGCTAGCGAAGTTTATTGTGCAGGTTTTTAAGCAGGAGCAACCGTCTATTCAAACATATACACTTGTTCAAGACAAACAGCTTGATCCAAATATGTCTGAATTATTAGGAGTTATGTCAGAAAGTATGAATATGGTAGCACCTAAAATCTCTGTACCAATTCCTTTCATGAAGGCACTTATGAAAAGTGGGGTAAGTAAAATAACACAAATTCCATCCGATGGACTGAACTTTATTACAAATAGGAAGTTTTCAAATGATTCATCGAAAAAAATCATGGGAGGGGATTGGTTTAAGAAGACGAGTGTAATGAAATTTTTCCCAGCCGTCGTAGCGGATTTGGATTATCGCTTGATGTATCAAAATGACCAGCATAATCATGCATTTGAACGAACATTAATCGGAAACACTGTTATTTATCAAATACAAGGAGAGGGTAAGCCGTTTATTTTATTACACGGTTTATTGAGCGATGGAGAGGATTTATTTCCTTTAGGACTAGAGCTTCATGAAAAAACTGGTCAACCGGTATGGATCCTGGATCTTCCAGGTTTAGGACGTTCCCCTTTTAAACGAGAGAAAAACCTTCTGGATCTCTATTTGAATGTAGTGAAAGAGTTAATGGGGGAAGCTACTAATGGTGCACATTTGATTGGCCATTCCTTCGGTGCGGTAATTCTTCTGGAAGCATTAGTACAAGAGTACATTGATACGAAGAATACTATTACTTTACTTCAGCCACCTGTTGCAAAAAGAAATTCTAACTCGTTTAATGCTCCTCAATTTATGAACAAATGGGCGTTGAAATTGGCAACTGCTAATTTGATAGAGCGATATTTATTAGGTAATGGTCTGTTTGAAAGTACGGAGAGCATTCCGGAACATTATATTGCCAAAGTAAGTAGGAGCTTTACTTCACCTAGAATTTTAAATACAACGGTTCAGCTTAACAGTTTTCTATTGAAAGACTATCAGGGTGATTTTAATAAAGTACAAAGGTATAATCTTCATATTATTTGGGGAGATCATGATAGAAGCTATTTTGCTCCACTGCATCTTGGTAAGGTTGATATTGTTCCATATGGTCATCATTTCCCTCTTAGCCATCCGAGGGAAACGGCTGATTTGGTTATAAAAAATAGTAGTACTAGCAGATGATAGTGTGGGGTAAATACAAAAAAAGTGCGTAGTAAGATTGTTCGTTCAAAGTTTGGTTTAACATCATCGGTTGTCCTGTATCCAATAATAAAAGAAAATAGTATTTTTTGCTTGGATTAGCTTAATCATAGGTGCATTATCATATTGCTTCTTATGTATTTTCTATTAGGGGTAGTACCACATGCCCATCAAGCTAACAACATAAATTACAAGATACGAGTTGATCATTGTTTTAAAAAAACGAGTAATGAAAAAGCAGCCATGCCAAAAAAGCCTATTAAAACGAGATTTTTTGGCATGGCAGTTTGTCTATTCTTCACTGTCGTTTCATACACAACCCCTAGAATATCAAAGACGGTCATCTTCTTATACCGATGACATTTACGACCGTTCTTTTTGAGCAGCTGATAAAGGCGATGCAGAATTTTCAAAAGTTCTTTTGTGCCAACTGCTATCGCTTGAAACAGTAACGGAAAGTAATCTTTAATCATATAAATTGCTTTGTATTCACTCAGCTCCTGCTTTTTCTTTTCAAGCAGAAGCTGTCGCATTTGAAACATCGTAGAAGAACAGAGGAGAATGCCAATGAGTTGTCCATATAAATGGCACTCTAGGCGTTCTCTTTTAATGTTTTTACATTCATCTATTTCAAAGAATGACTTCCACGTTTTAAACAAAATCTCAATCTGCCAACGAAGTGAGTACAATGAATGCACGTAATTCGTCGGTATTTCTTCTAGCGACGTGTTCGTGATATATACATTCATGCCCATTAAACGTTTACTTTTATTCTTCATGACAATACCTTTCTTCTTTTCACGTATCGCTTGGTTTTTCAGTCGTGTTTGCGTTTGATCGTCAGTTAAACGATGGATAATGACACGTGCCGGAAGCTTCTGATTTTGGCCAATGTATGCCTCGGAGATTTCCATCGTTTCACCAGTAGTTAGACCAGACATCATTTGTGTCATATCAAGCTGGATGTATTCTGTTTGCTTTTTTAACGTGCCATTTTTGAAGTATTTTGGCTAGGGTTCTTGATATAAATGCGTATATTCAGCTTCAACCGCGAGATATAGTAAGCCTTTTTATCATGAATGACTTGTAAGTCTCCTAAATCGAAGTAACCAAGATCACGCAAACATAAATCGCCCTCCTCTACGGTTTCAAGGCAGATTGTACCGTATGTTTTATCATTGTTCTTTCCCGGTCCTAGCTGCACGTTTAAAAATTGGCCACTCAGTAAATCGTATTCCAATTGGACTTTCAAGCCTGCCGTATTACTACTCCCACCAGAGCCTTGATAATCGGTGGCGAAGGAATCAGGTAGCTGAAACACAGTTGCATCTAAAATCCGAATGCGTTCGAAAGATGAAATCATGTGTGAAGATAGTGAATGTGTCGCACAGAGTTTTTGTGTTAGGAGTGAAGTAAAGACTTCTCGGAGGAAAGCGACAGCTGTTGGATTAAAGCGTTAATTGAGTCCCTCTTGGCTCATTAGTACACCCGTCGAAGCCTCTAACCGACTACATAGTTGCGTAAGCGATGTACTAGCGACTTCTTGGCTGAGCCAAACGCAAAGGGCGATGAGTTCATTTGCTTGAAACTTACTAGATCGCTGCACAAAACCAACTTGTTTGGCGATAGGACTAATGGAGATAGAAATCGTTGTAATTCTTGTGCGAAAAGTGAAAGTTCACTGGAGATGATAGGATTCATAAAAAACACCATCCTTTCTCGTAAACTTCTTACGATAAGCATAGCGTTTTTCCATTTTTGGGGGTATTGTTTTAACTTAGCTTGATGGGCATGTGGCTGTACCCCTTTATGGAACTATCGGGGCAGGATAGTTCAATAGAGGTTATATTAATTATTATGTTGAATTTCAATACTTTAGCCGCCATTTTGTTTGGCGGTTTTCTATTGCTAATAAAAAAAGTAATAAAAAATATAATATTTTTTGTAACGAAATTACCTTGAATCGGATATATATAGAAAGGAGGAAAAGGCTTGGGAGAACTAGATGAAATTTATAGCAATTATGCCGAAGAAGTATTCAAATATCTAATGTATCTTTGTCACAACGCAGATTTATCAGAAGAACTAACACAAGAAACCTTCTATCAAGCTGTAAAATCCATTGATAGATATAATGGTGAATGTAAGATGTCAGTTTGGCTTTGTCAAATTGCGAAGCATTCCTATTATAAGCATCTTGAACGTAATAAGAAACAACAAAGACATATGTTTCAAGATGACACATTACATACTTCTCCTGAAGCTGAATTTATTCATTCGGAAGACAAAATTGCCCTATACCGAATAATACACTTACTTGAAGAACCATATAAAGAGGTTTTACTTTTGAGAATCTTAGGTGGCCTAGTTTCAAAGAAATAGGAGAAATTCAGCAAAAAAATGAAAACTGGGCGAGAGTTACTTTTTATAGGGCTAAGATGAAATTAAGGGAAAGGGGTAAGGATAACAATGGACAATAAATGCAATATAGTGAGAGATTTACTTCCATCTTATATCGATCATTTATGCAGCCAAGATAGTATTCATTTTATTGAGGAACATATGAAATCGTGTAAAAAATGTAGAGAAGTATTAGAAAGTATGAAAAATGATGTTGATTTTACCGATGAGATAGATGAAGTTTATAAAGTGGAAGTAAAGAGACCATTCCAAAAAGTATCCGGATTCTTCAACGGTCAAAAGAAACTGACGAATTATTTACTTCTAGCAACACTTTTCTCTTTGCTGTTTGGATTCATTTTTCTAATCCATTCGATTATAAAGTTTAGTGAACATAGAGAAGAAGTAACTAAGTTAGAAGTAGTAGAACAAGAAAAAGAAGCCATTATGGATGATGTATTTCATATTCTTGGAGCCTCAACAAAAGTGACTGAAAAAGAAGAAAAACAACTTCTTACAATATTTAATAAGTATAATAAAAAACTTAATTTGTTAGCTGTTTTTCCAGCAGCAGATATAGAAGATTGGTTACAGGAAAATGCTTCTGTAAAACAGAAACCTACAACGATCTATCCTATTAAGTACAATGAAGCTGCCATCATCATTGGAAATAAGGGGATTCTTAGGAAGAGTGATCCTATTACCCCTAGTGGTTACGATTTAGGAACTGTTGTGATGGCAAAAAATCGATGGGTCATTCAATATGAATATAAAAGTTCGTATGAACAGACAATTGAGAGACATCACCAATTAACCTATTACGGACCAAGCACGTGGAGTATTTTTCAGGCACCGATATTATTATTTACTTTATTTAGTGTTCTTTTGATATTTTGGATTAACTTAATGAGACAAAATAAACGTCTTAAAGATGTAATGGGATAATATATTTACAGTTCTTATTTTACTAAGAGCTAGTTCTTCAACTAACGGGTGCTTTACTTCAATAAGGGGGTTGCATTGGCAGCTCTTTTTCTTATAGAGCTATCGGGGCAGGTTAGTTGAATAAGCGTAAGTATTCGTACTGCGACATAGCAAAATAACAGCTACTGTTGTTTCTGTTTCTTTTTTGAAATTTGTAAAATTATAAATAGGGATAGTCGAATCACTATCCCTAACATTACATATGATTTCGATTAACGAGTTCTTCCGCCTAATTGTTGTTCAGCCATTTGCACTAAACGTTTTGTAATTTCTCCACCAACAGATCCGTTTGCACGGGATGTTGTATCAGCGCCAAGTGTAACACCGAATTCACTAGAGATTTCGTATTTCATTTGTTCTAGAGCTTGCTCTGCACCATTAACTACTAATTCATTACTGTTATTATTTCTAGCCATGTTGTCAGCTCCTATGAATGTAATGTGTTGCTAGTCATAGGTTTTGATATTGTTAAGAGTTATATACATAGAATTTAAAATAAATTAAGGCAGTGCACAGTTTGTGTCAACTATACAATAAGGCAGGTTGCTGAGGCTGCCTTAAAACATAAAGAAATTACTAAGAACTTCCTTAATATGGTATTATCTCCTTATTACCCAAGGAGGTCTTACTTTGAAGATTATGGATCTTGACGAAAATAAGTTAACACAAATTCTTCTTATGGCTCCAATTTTGGCTAAAAACGATAATCATCTGCAAATCAAAACCGCGATGAAAGAATATCCAATTACTCCTGGAAATAGTCTTGAGATTGAATTTGCTAAAGATTTATTTACTTTAACTACTGGGGAAATTATTAATAAGTGGTACGATGGAAACTTTGATATTACAGGTCTATTTTTTAAAAGCGACTGATTATCATAAGCCTATTAGGCCTATTTTTTTACAATAATGATTCATCTTTGCTATTAATGAACAGTTTGTGTCAACTCTACAATAAGTCTTTATGGAACTAACGGGTGCTTTACTTCATTTAGGGAGGGTTGCTGCGGCAGCCTTTTTCTTATAGCACTAACGGGCAGGATATTTGAGGAAGAACACGCTTGCCATGGCCACTATATGATCTTCCAAATCAGAAAGGTGTCCTGGAAATGAAAAAGCAACTCAATATACATACGAAGATTGATGTCTAACGATCTGAGGTTTTATAAAAGTTTAATCAAAATGTATCCCTAATAAAACATTGGATGTAAATACCAAATGGCTAAGTAAAGCCTTTTTAGAAACAAGTACCAAAATTCAAGCACATATTTTCACTCACACAGGTAACATTACTACTTGTACGATCATCCAAACACATCCCTTAGGAGGTTTTCATCATGGGCTTTTTTGATTTATTTAACGAAGAAGAAACTCAAAAGGAAACTCGAAAAAAGGTACGTGAAGTAGATCGCACTGCCGATACAGAATTTGCAGCAGAAGACGTACATCTTGATCTTCGTGCTGAAGAATTGGACATCGACAAACACCGTGTGGAGACTGGTGATGTGACGCTTCATAAGGACATTGTTGAGGAAGAACAATCAGTGAATGTCCCTGTTTTACATGATCAAGTCGTTATTGAACAAAGAGCCGTTGATCACGAACCAACAGATGAACCAATTACAGAAGAAGAAACGGTTCACATTCCAGTAACTGCTGAAAAAATTGATGTAGAAAAGCATACGGTCGTCACTGGTGAAGTCTCTGCTCATAGACGTTCGATTCAGGAAACAGAACAAGTACGCGACGTACTTCGTAAAGAAGTTGCAGATGTTGAATCGCATGGTAATACAGATATTATCAAAGAGGACTAATTGTGCCTACCTACTTAACTTTCTAGTTAAGTAGGTTTCTTTCCATCCTCATATATAAAAAAGAACTTCAGGAGGTCCTATGGGAAAGTATATTACTATTGGTGCGATAATCGGTAGCATAATCGGTTGGGTAACAGGTTTTACCATCGTAACAGGACTCGTTATAGGAGCAATCGTAGGCGGCATTAGTTATACAATGAATTCGAGAAGGAACATCGACAAACCGACTAAAAAAACAAATGAAATTAAAGAAAAAACGCTTCAATTACGAGAAGAGCAGCTGGAAATAAAAAAAACCCGAGTACAAACGGGGGAGGTAAAGGTTCATAAAGAAGTCGTAGAAGAACAGAAAACGTTCACTGTTCCTATTAAGCGTGAAGTATTAGTAATAGAAGCAGGAAATGAGGAAGACCTTCGAATTCCTCTGAAAGAAGAAGAAATTGAAATAAACAAACACCCCGTGCAAGTAAATAAAGTAATGGTTACAAAACGTCAAATAGAAGAAATAAAACAAATAAAGGAAAAGCTGAAAAAAGAAACAGCACAAGTTTACGTTACAGGTGATGATGCGGATGTCATAAAAAAGCCGCCTTCTGTAACAAAGGACTAAACCATTTCCCGCCTTATTCGGGTAGGACAGGTGAAGGCGCTAACCAACTCCTGCTCCTTTTATAACCTTCGAGGCCACCTTCGCCTCCAACAACCAACAGCGCTGCATTGATAACACTATTGCAGTCAACTTCATCACAATCGAATGAACTTTTTCATGTACCAGAGCCTCATCAGCCTACATAGATTGGTTTTCCCTTACTACCTAACTTGAGAGATTGTGAAAAAGTGTACTTAAACTAACGGGTACTATAGTTCAACAAGCTAAAGGCAGCAATTATAATCATTATTTTGTTCTTCCGCAATCGGGCGCTTTATTGCAAAGTACAGAGGTATTTGCACAAGATGGACAACCAAAAGTAGAAGATGAACAAACAAGTACTAATAACAGAGATCAATACAGATTTGTAACAAGAGAGGAACAAGACCGTAGAGAAGGTATGGTAGCTGAAGGAAAAGATGTTACCACAGTTATAACAGCAGAAGAGCAAAATATGGTAGAAAATAGTTCAGCTCAACAAGGGTTTGTTCCACAAGAAAATGGGACAGGTTTATATTTCGTAAAAGAGAATAAAAATAAGTTTAGTTATTAAACTAACAGGTGCGTTAGCTGAAGATCGGAGCTGTCTTTAAGGCAGCTCTTTCGTGCGCCCGGCATGGGTGCAATCTATAGGGTGGAAGTCCCGAATCATGAAGGCAGTAGTAGTGGTTAGCTTAA
>NZ_JAWRYN010000473.1:0-277 GCF_046534585.1 Peribacillus sp. SIMBA_075
CCATGCCCACAGCTGAAACCAAAATCTTTTTACCGTTGCCATAAAAAATTCCCCTCTTTCTCCAGATAGATTTTAGTGATAACGCTTACAAAAAACAGGAGTCGATTACATTGCTTTGTCTCTTCTTGCTTAGCTAGAATTTTATAATTATGTATACGTTAAGTCAACATCAAATTTAAAAAATATTCTAAATTCTTTTATTTCCTCTTATTTAACTTATCATATAGCCTTAAAGGTGCTTTTATTCAAAATATTTAAATTAATATTGACATCAATG
>NZ_JAWRYN010000474.1:0-277 GCF_046534585.1 Peribacillus sp. SIMBA_075
GTATCGATATTGAAATGTTGATTCCAGTTGCATCTAATGAACATGGAGAATGTGAAAAGTTAGTTGCGCCGATGCTTTCTGACATTCTAAAGGAAAATATTGTTGTTAAACATGAAGAAAAATCTTCTTATCCGAACGGCCACAGCTTAATATCATTTGGTTCGGCAAAAACATATTCTCTTGATACTGGGTTGGCCACAGCTGCAAAAGGCGGTGGGTTTGTTTGTGGTGACTCTTATGCGATGATGGATTTAAGTGTCGGTAAATATGCACTTGC
>NZ_JAWRYN010000475.1:0-277 GCF_046534585.1 Peribacillus sp. SIMBA_075
CGTTCAAAAGGAAGCACTTGTTCTAAACCGAACGTAAAGAGGTGCTGATTATGCTCATTTGCCCAAATTGCAAATGTAAAGACATCGGAAAAATTGGGGTCAATCAATATTATTGCTGGGGCTGTTTTATTGAATTGACGCTGTCAAAAGGTAAAATATCTACACACCAAGTGGAGGAAGACGGTACACTAAGCAGTTTAGATGATCTGTTTAGTGATGATGAACGTTCAATTCAACTATAAGTGTTAAGGGGGAATTTCGAATGGGCAAAATGACT
>NZ_JAWRYN010000476.1:0-277 GCF_046534585.1 Peribacillus sp. SIMBA_075
GCTAAGAAGTTAATTAAAATCTTGGCGAAGATGCAAATGTTGGAGGAAGATTTCGGATATTTTCACGATTATTTTCATCAAGAAATTGAAAGTGCATTAAAAGAGCAACACCTACTTCAAAAAAGAAGGAAATATCAATTGATTTGTTTCACTCTATGGGGATATCAGGTCAATCTGATTCAATCCATGAGCATAGCGGTTGATTTTTTAAACAAATCAACGCTAAAGGAATATATGACGAAAAAATTCAAATTGGATAAAGCTATTGATGAATTGG
>NZ_JAWRYN010000477.1:0-277 GCF_046534585.1 Peribacillus sp. SIMBA_075
TGATGATCAGAATAATGATCAACGTAGTAGTAGAAATGTGTTCCAGGGGAAACTCCTTTTCTGGGTTTAGCTGATTAACTGCTGGACAATTCGGCTGCCGAAGTAGGCCAGTGTCAGAATTACCGCGCCCGCAACGTTAAACCAGACGACGCGGCGTCCACGCCATCCTTCATGGTAATGTCCCCACAGCAGCACAATATAGACAAACCACGCCACGATAGAGAGCACAGCCTTGTCGATATTTTCCATGCTAAATAGGTTGTGCATGTAGAACAGG
>NZ_JAWRYN010000478.1:0-277 GCF_046534585.1 Peribacillus sp. SIMBA_075
TAGAGAAAGATACGTTTTATGATGATGGAGCAGCTGAAGTGGGTGGAGCTAGATTGAAATGCTGGAAAGCGGGAGGCCATGGTAGCCAAACGTTTTTAGAAGTAGTTCAAAACTCATGTAACCCAGGATTTATTGAACTTGGTGATCGTCTTGGTAAAGACCGATTGTTTAAATACATTCGTAATTTCGGCTTTGGACAGAAAACTGGAATTGATTTGCAAGGTGAAGGTAGTGGGATTTTATTTAATTTAGATAAAGTCGGTCCAGTCGAGCAAGC
>NZ_JAWRYN010000079.1:0-9198 GCF_046534585.1 Peribacillus sp. SIMBA_075
TCAGGACTCTCTCATTCTACCAAGAGGTTATTTTTTTGTTCAAACTTCAATTTCATTGATTACAGGAATGCTGCCCCGATAGTTGCATAAAGAAAGAGCTACCTTAAAGACAGCTCCGATCCTAAGCTAAAGCACCCGTTAGTTGAAGAACAAAAAATAGTCAGAACTTAGATAATACTTGGTTAAGGTTATTCCATTCGTATATAAGAAGATTCAATTCAGCACCTGCAATTGTTATTTTTTCTGATTTAAGTAAGTTAGCATCGTAATACTCATAGAAATAACGGGTTTTATTGTCTTCTAATACTTCAACAAAAACTCTATTGAAACCGAGTTCTTCAAATTGAAGAAAAAGTTGTTTCAATAGTTGCTTTCCAACCCCTTTTCCTTGATATTCTTTAAGGAGATAAATAGATGTTAAATCACCAGAATTATTGACATTATTATTTTCTCTTTTTCCGCAATCTGCAAATCCTACGATTTCTCCCTCATTATTTTCTGCGACAAAGACATAATTTCCTTTTTTGGAGATATTACGATTCCACAAGTCAGTTCGTTCGTCATATGATAATTTCTTTAAAAACTCATCTGGAATAATGTTTTTATAAGTAGATTTCCAACTATCAACGTGTACTTTTGCAATACCTTTTGCATCTGCAAACGTAGCTTTTCTTATATACATTGAATTCACCTCTTATGAAAATATAAAGATTAAAGTATATATTCCATTTAATTACAAATAATCCTCTTCTTATTAAACTAAACTGCTCCTTTAGTTGCATAACAAAAAGGTTGCTTTCAGCAACCTCACTTATTGAAGTAAAGCACCTGTTAGTTTAAGAGGAACCTAAATATTCTGTTTGAAGTTCTGTCTCTTTAACCTTCCTTTCGAAAGAAACTCTATACGCCTTAGCATTAGGTCGTGAGCTAACTATTTTACTAATTTCTTGTTCCTTGTAATGAATAGCAACCCCGTCATCTGTCGCAATTCCAGATTGTATTTTATTAGATTCAACAAGTTTGTGATATGCAGGTCTTCTCTCTATTTCACCGTCGTAATGCGGACAATTACTTCCCTTTAGGAAACCCAGACATTTTATTGGTTCAAGTCCATCTCCAAATGAATCAGTAACTCCTTCTTCAAACCAACAAATGGAACCTGCACTCACCCCAGCTAATATTACCCCTTGATTCCAAGCTCTTTTTAAAATATCGTCTAAACCCCATTCTTTCCACAAAGTTAAAAGATTTTTAGTATTTCCTCCACCAACATACACAATATCTTTCTCCAAAATAAAGCTATCAAGCTCCCTGGTTGGAGGTTTAAATAAAGATAGGTGGGAAGGTTTACAATTTTGTTCATTAAAAAAATTATAAAACCTTGATATGTAATTATCAGAATCTCCACTTGCAGTAGGGATAAAACAAATTTTAGGCTTAGATTTCATTACTTGTTTTACTATATACAAATCTAACAATGGATTATCTGGTTCCATTGAAAAACCCCCACCACCAAGAGCGATTATTTGTCTCATCTAAATACTCCTTCCAGAAAAAAATATTAAGTAATAAGTTCTATAAATAATAAATATCCCTTGTTGAACTAATCTGCCCCGTTAGCCATCCATGAAGCGCAAAAATCAGCGCTTCACCACAGAGAATGAAAATTGGTTTCTAGGTCGATAATGTTTTAATGGCTGGCGAAGAAGGTCGTTGAACTATGGTGCCTTTGAGCCCATCCGTTAGTCTGACTCCGACGACCACGGTGTACCACCGACTGTCGCGCCCTTTATGGGTAGCACTCATGGGAGATTAATCCTTTTTTGGTCGTCGCGCTAGCCTCTACTTAATTTGCTATAATTGGAGGTTTTTGTTTAACGATTTACCAAACTCAATCAGATCACTCATAAGGCTCAGCCTTTTTTAAAAAGCATTTTTACTGGGTCTATTTTGTTGTGGTTTTTTCTGGATTTTGAGCTTTTTTAATTTTCATGGGAGTTGAAGAACTTATTAATGTTCCTTTGGATTTGTTATTTTGTTTTCAATAAAATATTCAGCCTCATCATTAATAATCTCTATGTAATTGTGCTTTTTAAAAGGTTTAGTATGTTTAAGAATTCTTCTAAGACTCCCTTTTACAACAGTTTTTTTATTAGGAACATCTACAATAACAGTCAAATATACCTTTTCGTTATGTTTTACTACTCCTGTTACTTGACCTTTTTCCAAGTCAACTATATATTCTGGGACAATCTTCAATTGGGAAAATGATGTCCATCCTGCATTTTTAGGTTTTATTCCAAACAGCAAAAATAACATTTCCCTATACAATTCATTAAGTTTATTCATATACATTCCCCCGCAATCACTTCATCAATTCAATATTCAAGATGCACCCAGAATTCCCCTTCTTGATGAACTAACCTGCCCCGATAGTTCCATAAAGAAAAGCTGCCTTAAAGACAGCTCCGATCTTCAGCTAAAGCACCCGTTAGCTTAAGTACATTTCTTCACAAACAATTTTACGAAAGTTATAGAAGAATCATCTAAAAAGAGAGGCTCATTTTCTGAGCTTCCCTCAATGTATCTTTTCATTCTGCTTTTCAATAAAATATTTATTTAAATTTAATACCGTAATAACGCATTGCCTCTAGGCTACCTTCATATTCAAAAATTCCCTTTTCGATTAATTTCCTAACCCTATATTCCAAAAAGCTGTCACCGATATACTGAAGAATATGTCCATAAACTTCACCAATTAATCTTGCACTCATAATAAACCCTTTTTTCTTCCCAATCAGCTTCTTCGCTTTTTCGATTATAAAATCATCGAAATAGTCTTCAGGTACAACCTTTATTTCTTCATTTTCCCATATTCTTAATGTACCAGGATTCGTGGAGAGATGTAGCCACTTTTTTTCATAATGCTTACGCTCTTTGTGAGATAAAATCTGGTTTTCGTCTTGGCTATATTTATATATGGTTTGTAATTCTTTTAAAGGGATTTCACCCGAAAAATAAGATACATACTTCTTAGCTTTTTTTTCAAACAATTTCCTGTACAATGCTGCGGTATCAATGATACAAATATTATTCTTTCGTTCCCGCAACAAATACAGTGTAAAAAGAAGTGCTGTTTGTTCATTTGCATTATCTGATACCCATATGTAAATTGGAAGATCATCAGGAATTGATAATACTTGAGAAATGACTTTCGGCAAACTTTCTTTATAAAATTCAACTTCATATTCAGATAAGTTGTTTTTTAACCATTCAAATCTATCTGTTTGTCCCTTTTCGGTATCTAAACTGTTTATAGGAGCAATAGAGAAATTTTCGTGGAAAGCTATAATAAACTCTTCATCAAGGATGTTTAATTCTTTTAATGTTTGTCTTAAATATGGATATCCAAATTGTATATGAACTTTTTGGTAATTACCTTTATCAAATGTATTTTGGTATTTGTCTTTTGGATTAAGAATTTGGTTATAAATTTCTTTAAGATCATTTGTAAACTCAACTAAAGAATTTTCCTTATCCTCCAACAATCCAATCTTAAAAAGAATAAATTGCAGATATAACTTTACTTCCTCTTCTGGTAGGTCCTTAACTATTTTTTTTATATCGAGAATATCCATCTAAAAAAACCCCTTATCTTATCTATTAAAAGTAATCACATTAACGTATCCTTTTTAGGATATTGTTTCCAATTCTTCTTCAACTAACTGCCCCGATAGTTCAACAAGTAAAATTTATTTACGATTTTTGAACAACTTTATATTTTGCGAAATAAGGGAAGCTAAGCATGACGGCAAAAAATAAAACTAGTATTATCAGAAATCCTACATAAAAAGGAATATAAAAAGGGAGGAGATTACTTGAGTTAAGAATGAATAAGAAAATTGGTACTAACAATGCAACTATGATTCTGGTCATCATAGTAACTTCATGTTTAGTTCCGCATTTCTTGCATATAAGTGGCTGATAACCAAAACCAGCAGTAGTAGTCCTTCCCACTTCCCTCCATGTAAATTGATTCCCGCAAATTTCACACTTTTGTATGTTCAAAAAAACACCTCTTTTACAGAGAATCTTAGCATGAACTCTAACCTTATTCTTCAAGAAAAATCCCCCAAAACTTATGCACCTAACCTGCCCCGTTAGTGCCATAAGAAAAAGGCTGCCGCAGCAACCTCTGTTAATGAACTAAAGCACCCGATAGTTTAAGTGTAATATTTCACAATGCTATTTTATTTTTTTACCTTTAGACCATTTTATCGTATAGAAACTCAAGAAATATATTACTAAAAAAATAACCCATCCCCGAATACTGTCGCTATGGATTTTAATACCGTTGGCACGAAGACACGACAAAATTACAACTGAAAGGATAACAGAAATTAGAAAAGCAATTGAATTATCTTTAAAAGTCATATCCTTCTTGGTTGGTTTCCCTTTTTCAAAAAAAAATTCTAAAATTCGCATTTATTATACCGCCTTTATTTAAATAGCTATGAATGCAATCCTTTTCATCCTCTTAAATCCCATTCTATTACATTTTTAGCTTTTTAAAAATTGTTATTTATTGTCAAATCCTTATTCAACTAAACTGCCCCGATAGTTGCATAAAGAAAAATCTGCCTTAAAGACAGCTCCGATCTTCAGCTAAAGCACCAGTTACTTTAAGTTCAAATTTTCACAATCCTTCTTTTGGAATATAACTAATTTTGTTGATAATACGTAAAATCAGGGACATCTTTATACGATGTCCCTTTGGTATCAAATTTCTAATTCTTTTGTATCTTTATGATTGCATTTGAAGGCGTAAACCCATCTTTATTTCCGTGCATCAACTGTCCATATTTAGTTGGTATTTTAACATACTGAACAACTTTATTCTTATTAAGAAATACAAGCAAATATATATCATCTCGATCAACCATATTAGTTGGATCTTTAAATTTAACGCCCAGTTGCTTATTTATGGTTTCTTGATCAGTGTAAGGGGTTATTAAATATGCTTTATCCCAATCGAAGTCCGTTAGAGAATTAAAATCGATTTCCGTCACGTTTTTTTTCTCCAAAGCAGAACTTATAGATTTCTCTAACCCTTTATTATGCATACTAACGACTTGCGAACAACTTGCTAGAAAAATTAGTGAGATAAGCATAAATACAATTTGTTTCAATATACCACCTCTATTGATTGGTTAATTAGTAAATTATCGATAAATCATTGGTTGTGTTTTGAGAACAAACATCTTTCATTAATAATATTATATACAATTGATTCTTCAACTAACCTGCCCCGATAGTTACATAAAGAAAAAGCTTCCTAAAAGACAGCTCCGATCTTCAGCTAACGCACCCGTTAGCCATCCATGAAGCGCAAAAATCAGCGCTTCACCACAGAGAATGAAAATTGGTTTCTAGGTCGATAATGTTTTAATGGCTGGCGAAGAAGGTCGTTGAACTATGGTGCCTTTGAGCCCATCCGTTAGTCTGACTCCGACGACCACGGTGTACCACCGACTGTCGCGCCCTTTATGGGTAGCACTCATGGGAGATTAATCCTTTTTTGGTCGTCGCGCTAGCCTCTACTTAATTTGCTATAATTGGAGGTTTTTGTTTAACGATTTACCAAACTCAATCAGATCACTCATAAGGCTCAGCCTTTTTTAAAAAGCATTTTTACTGGATCTATTTTGTTGTGGTTTTTTCTGGATTTTGAGCTTTTTTAATTTTCATGGGAGTTCATTAAGAAACCCAGTATGGAAACAGAGAAATGAAATGAAGAGACAACAATGTTCATATGACTCCACAGGGATTTATCGTAACCTTCTTTGCCGGACTTATAGGGATCGGATTGATGTTGCTGAATTTCGCGTTCCACAAATACCCCAAAAGATAAGCAGGAATTAAGTTGAGTTATGACACTATATCAAAAAAGCCGATCTACAATTTAGGAAATCGACCTTAAATAAATATATTAAACGCACCTCAATCATTGATTAAATCACCCAAGATGAGTACAAAGATCAAAACTGAAATCAAAATCAACCAGCCTACTTTTTTTGTTACCGATTTCTGAAGGAATTTGATTTTAGGTAGTACAATAAAAATAACACTAAAAAGTACAGCAGTTCCACATACTGTTTTAAGCCAAAAAGAAAAACCAATTCTATCAAGATACGGAGGAAGGAAAGTTAGTACAATAATAATCGAACTACTCAACGCTACATCTACCCATTTCAATTTTTTAACCGCCTTATGATTTCTAAGTTCCGTTGCCATCTCTATTATAATCAAGTCACTTTAATCATCAATGATTTTTTTTATCATAATTCCCTTCAAGTCATTGTTCAACTAACCTGCCCCGATAGTTTATTAAGAACAAAATAAAAAGGACCCTTGGTCCCTTAAAAATACTTTCTATACAAGTCTCTCCGCATTGCACCACTTAGATATGCATAAATTTTTGTGGTTTCACTTTTTTCATGGCCCATTAAATTTTGAATTACTTCTAGAGGCGCTCCATTATTCAATAAATTTGTGGCGTAACTATGTCTAAGCTGGTGGGGATGAATGCTCTTTTTAATGTCCGTTCTCTTTGCTACCAGTTTTATAATGTTTCTCGCTTGAGAAATACTCATTCGATGGGGTGCACGTGTTGTCACAAATAGAGCTTCCTCATGATCTTTTCGCTCACTTAAATATCGCTTCAACCATATTTCACAACGAGTATTGAAATATACTTCTCGTTCTTTATGTCCTTTACCTAATACGATTGCTGATTGATTAGAGAAATTGATTGAGGCTCTATCTAGAGTTATTGCTTCACCAATTCTGCATCCTGTTGAATACATAAACTCAAATAAAGCATTTTCGAATGTTGTATGACAAGCTTCCCGCAAATGTTCAATTTCCTCTTCAGACAAGTATTTTGGAACCCTTAATTCTAATTTTGGTTCCTTGATTTTGGAAGCAGGATTTCCATTAATTAAATTTTCATCCTGAGCCCATCTGAATAAAGATTTAATAAATCGAATTCTGTGACCCAGACTGGATGGCTTAAGCTTTTCAGCTGCTTTCCCCAGATAAACTTTAAGAGAATTAGTTGAAAGTTCTTGAATGGATATATTTCCAAAACTATTCACCAACAAGTTAAATTGGACGTAATAGGCCTTTAATGTTTGTGGAGAATAACCTTGGATTTGCTTATCTGCCTTATATAAACCCCATACATCAGTTAAGATCATACCTGTTTCTCTCCAATCTATACCATATTAATAGACAGTATAGACAAAAGAAGAACTATTATACTAGATTAGTAGATTTTTCATTAAACAATAACACCTGTCAGTTAAAGACGAAAAAGCTGCCTTAAGACAGCTCTGATCTTCAGCTAACGCACCCGTTAGTTGAACAAAGAAAAAAGTCGCTGCAGCGACCTCTTGTTAACCATACCCAACTTTTTGTCTAGCCTAGCCGATTATATTATAACCTGAATCTACATATATAATTTCACCTGTCACTCCTCTAGATAGATTACTAAGCATTACGATAGTCATATCGCCAACCTCTTCTTGTGTTACATTTCTTTTTAAAGGTGCAGATTCTTCAACTTTATGAAGTATTTCGTTAAAAGAACCAACTCCTTTAGCTGCAAGTGTGCGAATCGCTCCCGCAGAAATAGCATTAATACGAATATTCTCTTTTCCTAAGTCTAATGCGAGATATTTTACTGATGATTCAAGAGCTGCTTTTGCTACCCCCATAACATTATAGCCAGGGACAACCCTTTCAGCTCCAAGGTAACTCATTGTAACAATGGAGCCACCTTCAGTCATAAAAGGTTTTGCTTCTCTTGCAACAGCTATTAATGAGTACGAGCTAGTATCTTGAGCAAAAGCATACCCAGATCTTGAAGTATTTATAAAATCTCCTTTTAAATCTTCAGAATTTGCAAATGCAACTGAGTGTACAATTCCGTGGATAGTTCCTACCTTTTTACCAATTTCCTGAAAGGCATTTTTAATACTTTCATCATTGTTTACATCGCATTGAACAATAAATTGAGCAGAATGGTTATGTTCCAATAATAACTTATTTAATTTTCCCAGTGAACGTTCTAATCGATAGGTGAAAATAAGATTAGCACCAACTTTATAAAGTGACCTAGCTACACCCCAAGCAAGGCTACGCTCATTTGCAACACCCATTATTACAATATTTTTACCCTTTAATTTAAGCAAATCTTCCATTTCGTCCTCCTAAGTTAACTAGTATGTAATATTGTTACACCTAGTTGTTATACCTAGTTTTAGTACTAAGTACTAAATTTAGTATAGCATATTTCCTATTAAACTAAACTGCCCCGTTAGTTGCATAAAGAAAAAGCTACCTTAAAGACAGCTACGATCTTCAGCTAACGCACCTGTTAGTTGAACAAGAATATCTTTTAAAAGTAGTCGGGAATATTAAAAGATATGGAGTCAATATCATTTTCTTTTGAATAATACATACAAATACTATCCTTATATTTTTGCTTAGAAGAAGGTATTTCAATAAAATTAAATCTTCTATAAAATTCTGACCCAATATCGCTATATAAGAAAAAATTATTACAATCTATATTTTGCTCTAATTTGTTTATCACTTCTTCAATTAATATAGAAGCATACCCTTTTTGTCTTAAATGTAAAGGAGTAGCAATTGACCCAATCCCTCTAACAAGTAAGTCTACTGAAAGATTTAGTTTATATACTATTAGGGAACTTAATAACTCTTTTGTATCAGTTTCCTCCAGAACATACCATTTCCCCTTTTTGTACTTACTGGAACCCTGACACATCGTTACATATTCTTGAGAAAGCATTCTGTCTCCCCAAACATCATAGCCCATCATATAAACTACTTTCATATCCTTGTCTGTTGCTTCTCTAATTTTTTTCAATATATCTCTCCTTATGACTGTATTTTCTAATTGATTCACTTCGCCTTTCAAAGTTTAAGTCCTTTTTTTATTGAGCTAACCTGCCCCGATAGTTGCCTAAGAAAATGGAGCTGTTTCCAGCCCCATATAGAAGTAAAGCACCCGTTAGTTTAAGTACAATCATTTACAATCTCTATTAACTTCTCTAAAATTTTTAAGTTATGTACTAAAACTATACTTTGGCATCGCATAAAGTATAGAGG